>NZ_QUQO01000001.1:600000-860000 GCF_003399445.1 Parvularcula marina
CGAACAGCCGGGATTGCACCAATTCGATTTCCTCCGCTGACAGATCGCTATCCGCAACCAGCAGCGAGAGCGTGCCGAGCACATCGACCGAGCCCCAGCTTATATCCCGGCCATTCGCCACGCCCGGCATGGAGAGGAAATATTTCGAGCCGCGCATATCCTCCTCATAAGAGGGTTTGCCTGTCGCCAGATAAAGCTCTGTCGCGGCCCAGTAGAATTCGTCCTCCAACTGACCATCACCATAACCGCCACTACCGCCATCGGTGACAGTGATCGGGAAAATATCCGGCAGGCGCTTGGCCGCCGCATAGGCGCGCTCTGCTGCATCAAGGCATCTGGCTGCAAAGGCACCGTCGAGCCCCTGCCATATCCGGGCACATTGCGCCGCCGTTGCTGCCAGATTGAGAGAGGCGGCAGTCGACGGATAATGTAGATAACGGGTTGCAGGGTCCTCATGCGGCGGGGTCGGTAACGCCGTCCAGTACTCATCCGCCATTTTGTGATGCGCCATGCCGGAGGCATCAACTTCATTGAATACGAGCGCTTCAAGGTTCCGGTACTGATTACCCCGCGGCAGTCTGAGCGTCGTTCCTTCAGGCACCTGCATGGCCAGCATGAACTCCATCTCCCAGCGGGCCTCATCGAGCAGATCGCTAACGCCATTGCCCGCCTCGGGGATACGGACGTCGCCGTCCATGAAGGCCGGTGCGCCCTTCGCCCATTCATAATAATTAAGTAGGGTCCAGACTGAGATGCCGCCATTGACGACATATTTCCCCTGATCCCCCGCATCGTACCAGCCGCGTGAGACATCGAGCGTATAAGGACAACCGCCCCAGTCATTGCCGCGCACGTCTTCTGGTCCGTAACAGGTCGCCTCGTCCGGGTCATGCGCGGTCGGGCGAGCCCAGACCTCGCCGACATATTCAGCCTCAATCGGTGTGCTCGCCCGCTGGTGATAGAAGAAGGCCAGCGCATCATATTTCAGGTTGTCATAAACATCCGTACCGATATCAAACGGCACGCTAGTCTCTCCGCCCGCCTGAAGGACATAGCCCTCCCCCGCCATCTTCAGGGAGGAGAAATCGATCCGGTGGACATGCTGACCCGAGGCCGCGTCATCGCCGAAGACCTCGCTCTCGCCTTCGGCCAGCACCTCGCCCGACGCATCTACAACCTGCCAGACGAGCGGTGCCGTCGCGTCGGTGATGACAGTCGCCCCCTTGGGCGCTTTAGGCAGGAAGCCATGCTGGTTGAGATCCACCGAAGTCGCGCCCACAGGTTCGGCGCAGGCCGCGCTCATCAGACCGCACGTTAGCGCTATCATTTCTGGTCCCATTTCCTCGCCTCCCAAGCGGCCTGCAAACGGCCATCGCCATGTTTTATTGTCCGGGTTAGAGAAAGGTCGTCGGTGCGCGGAGCCGCGTCAACCCTGCAAAATCGTCCTTTTCGGCTCACGAGGCAGGGTTTTCAACGAATTGCGATTGCCTCTGCGGCAGAACCGGCTAGGGTTATGTTAGCCCTAACATTCAAGAACCGGGGCACATTTTCGAATGCGGCAACCCGGCGCAGAAATGCCCGGCGGCACCGCGATAGGGAGGCATTGTGAGTACCACCACCGCATCGGCCGGGGATTCGGCCAATCAGACGAATATGCCATTCGTCATCCTGATCAGTGTCGTCGCCACGATTGGCGGCTTCCTCTTTGGCTTTGATAGCGGCGTCATCAACGGCACCGTCGATGGCCTGCAGATCGCATTCAATTCCGACAGCGTCGGCACCGGCTTCAACGTCGCCTCGATGCTGCTCGGCTGTGCCGCAGGCGCCCTTCTCGCCGGGACACTCTCCGACCTTTTCGGACGCCGGACCATGATGATCGTCGCGGCGATCTTCTTCATTGTCTCAGCATGGGGCTCAGGCATCGCAAACAGCTCTGGCGAGTTCATTATCTACAGGGTGATCGGCGGCTTCGCCGTCGGCGCGGCCAGCGTCATGGCCCCAGCCTATATTTCGGAAGTCGCCCCGGCAAAATATCGCGGCCGGCTCTCCTCGATCCAGCAGGTCGCCATCATTTTCGGCCTCTTCCTCGCCTTCCTGTCCAACTTCCTGATTGCCGGTGCCGCAGGCGCATCGACCAATGAATGGCTCGGCGGCTACGAAGCATGGCGCTGGATGTTCTGGGTAGAACTCATTCCGGCCGGCGTCTTCCTCGTCGCCCTCCTCTTTATCCCGGAAAGCCCGCGCTTCCTCGTCGCCCGCGATAAGGAAGACAAGGCGCTCGGCATCCTGCAGAAAGTCTCGGGCCTCGTCCGCGGCCAGCAGAAGGTCGATGAGATCAAGGACTCGTTGGCGAACGATCACAAGCCGCGTATCACGGACATTTTTGGCGGCGCGGCAGTCCTCAAACCCATCGTCTGGGTCGGGATCGGCCTTGCTGTCTTCCAGCAACTCGTCGGCATCAACGTCATCTTCTATTATGGCGCGGTGCTCTGGCAGGCCGCCGGCTTCAGCGAAAGCGACGCTCTGATGCAGAACGTCCTCTCGGGCGGTCTGTCGATCGGTGCCGTGATTGTCGGCCTCCTGGTTATTGACCGGATCGGCCGTAAGCCGATGCTGGCCATCGGCTCACTCGGCATGGCGGTCACGCTCGGTCTGGTTGCGTACGCATTCTCGACGGGCACGGCCTATTTCGACGGTGATGTCATCGCTGCGGGCACACAGCTCGCCAACGGCACTGTCTATGAGGTGGAAACCGTCCTTGAAGGGAACATCGTCGATCTGACCCCGGAAATGGGTCAGCTCGCCCTTTATGCCGCGCTTGCCTATGTGATGTTCTTCAACTTCTCATGGGGCCCGGTCATGTGGGTGATGCTGGGCGAGATGTTCCCGAACCAGCTTCGGGGCTCTGGCCTCGCCGTCGCAGGTCTCTTCCAGTGGCTTGCGAACTTCCTGATCACCATGACCTTCCCGATCATGCTGGCCGCCAAAGGCTTCGGCCTGGTCGGCGCCTATGGCGTCTACTGTGTCGGCGCGATCGTCTCATTCCTCTTCGTCATCTGGGCCGTCAAGGAAACCAAAGGCAAAGAGCTAGAGGACATGACGGATCACTGAGTCGTCCCTCGACTGAGCGGGCTCTTCGGGGCCCGCTCTTTTTTCATTCAATTACTCACCTGATAACTCATCTGAGTACGGAGATGATGATGGCTATGCTTAACACCTCAATGACCAAAAAATTTCTTGCTGTAACAGTCAGCATTGCTGCGCTTACAGGCCTCGCCTTGCCTGCCGCTTCCGCTACAATCGCGGAAAGCACGGTCACGGCGCAGGAAACTCCGCTTTATAAACAGGCCGATGCCGACACCGATGCGCGGATCGAGGACCTCCTCTCCCGCATGACGCTCGAAGAGAAGATCGTTCAGATCACCACGATCTGGACCAACAAGACCGATGTCTTCGACGATGACGGCAATTTTGATCCGGAAAAAGCCAAAGAGAAATTCCCCAACGGCATCGGCCATTTTGCTCGCCCGAATGACCTTAGCGGCCCGTCGAGCCCGCTTGAACGTCCGTTCCGGGATGAACGCAACACGGTCGCCCTCACCAACGCCATCCAGAAATACGCCGCCGAGGAAACCCGGCTGGGCATCCCGGTCCTGTTCCACGAAGAGGGCTTGCACGGCTATGCGGCGCGCGGGGCAACATCCTTCCCGCAAGCCATCGCGCTTGCCTCCAGCTGGGATCCTGAGCTGCTCAGACAAGTCTACACCATCGCCGGCCGAGAGATCCGGGCGCGCGGCGCCCACCTCGTTCTATCTCCTGTCGTCGATGTCTCGCGCGATCCGCGCTGGGGCCGTATCGAAGAGACCTATGGCGAAGACCCCTATCTGGTCGGGGAGCTGGGTGTTGCCGCTGTGCGCGGTTTCCAGGGGGATGAGCTTCCACTCGCTGATGGCAAGGTGCTCGCCACCCTCAAACATATGACCGGGCACGGACAGCCAGAAAGCGGCACCAATGTCGGCCCGTCGAATATTTCCGAACGCATTCTCCGCGAAGCTTTCTTCCCCCCCTTCGAACAGGTCGTGCAGCGCACGAATATCCTCAGCCTGATGGCCTCCTATAACGAGATCGACGGCGTTCCGTCGCACGCCAATGGCTGGCTTCTCAATGATATCCTGCGCGGCGAATGGGGCTTTGAAGGCGGCGTCGTCAGTGACTACTGGGGCATCGACGATCTCGTCCGCCTGCACCATGTCGAGCCCGATCTCGAAGGCGCCGCCGTCCGTTCGCTGAAAGCCGGGGTCGATTTCGATCTGCCCGACGGTCAGGCCTTCGTCTTCCTCCCCAAAGCGCTTGAGGAAGGCAAAGTCTCGATGGACGAGATCGACACGGCCGTCCGCCGGATGCTTCGCATCAAATTCGAGGCGGGCCTATTTGAGAACCCCTATTCAGATGCGGACTATGCCGAAGAGATCACCGACAATGACGAGGCCCGGGCGCTGGCTGAAGAAGCTGCCCGCAAATCTGTCGTTCTCCTCAAGAATGACGGCCTCCTCCCGCTGACTGCTAGCGATTACAAGCGTATTGCCGTCATTGGTCCGAATGCGGATGCAACCCGCCTCGGCGGTTATTCCGACGTACCGACCCGCGTGATCAACGTGCTTGATGGCATCAAGGCCGAGGTCGGTGACGACGCGGAGATCGTCCATCATCAGGGTGTGAAGATCGTCGAGGACGGCGACTGGTGGCGCGATGAGATTGTGCCTGCCGACCGCGACGAAAACCTCGCCATGATCAAGCAGGCGGTCCGTACCGCCCGCAAGGCTGACCTCATCATCCTTGTTATTGGCGGCACCGAAGCCACCTCGCGTGAGGGCTGGGCCGATAACCACCTTGGCGACCGCACCGATATCGAACTCGTCGGTGAGCAGAAGGAACTGGCCGAAGCCATGTTCAAGCTCGGCAAGCCGGTGGTCACGGTGCTGATCAACGGCAAACCACTCGGCGTCGATGATGTGGCCGAGAAAACCGACGCGCTCGTCGAGGGCTGGTATCTCGGTCAGGAAGGCGGCACCGCCATGGCCGAGATCCTCTTCGGCAAGGCAAATCCGGGCGGCAAGCTGCCAGTCACGATTGCCCGCAGCGTCGGCCAATTGCCTCTTCTCTATAACCGCAAGCCGAGCGCCCTTCGCGGCTATCTCTTTGATACGACCGAGCCGCTTTATCCCTTCGGCTACGGGCTGAGCTACACGACGTTCGAGATTTCCGAGCCCACTTTATCGGCAAGTACGATCGGCACGGACGGCACGGTCACTGTCTCGGCCAGCGTCACCAATACCGGTGAGGTGGAAGGCGACGAAGTGGTCCAGCTCTACATCCGCGATGAGATCAGCTCGGTCACACGGCCGGTCAAAGAGCTTCGCGGTTTTGAGCGCATCACGCTCGCGCCGGGTGAGAGCAAGACGGTCGAGTTCGAGCTTGGCGAAGAGGATTTCCGGATGTGGGACGCGCAGATGAAGCGCGTTGTTGAACCGGGCACCTTCCAGATTATGGTGGGCCCGAATTCGGTCGATCTGAAATCCGTCGCACTTGAGATCACGGGCTGAACGGCCGGACAAGGGAGAGATTATCATGACCCGTCAAAACTGGCTTCTGACAACCGCCGCATCCGCCCTCCTCCTTACCGCCTGCGGCGGCAAGGAGGATGCAGCGGATACGGATAAAAAAGCCGCTGCCTATACCAAAGCTGACGACCCGAATGTCCACCCGGAAATCTGGCCCAAGGGCCAGAGCCCGGTCGAGCGCGATGAAGCCATCGAAGAACGCGTCGCTGAAATCCTCGCCGGCATGACGCTGGAACAAAAAGTCGGTCAGGTCATTCAGGGCGACATTGGGGCGACGACCCCTGATGATGTCGCCAAATACCATCTTGGCTCGGTCCTCAATGGCGGGAACTCCGCGCCCAAAGGCGACCTGCGTATCTCTCCGACGGAATGGCTAGCCCTTGCCGATGAGTTCTGGGATGCATCCGTCGGCCCGGACGGCGACGGCATACCAGCGATCTGGGGTACGGACGCCGTGCACGGACATTCAAACATCATTGGCGCCACGATCTTTCCGCATAATATCGGGCTTGGCGCCGCCAATGACCCCGAGCTGATCCGCCGGATCGGCGAGGTGACCGCGCTCGAAATCGCTGTGACCGGGCTCGACTGGACCTTTGCCCCGACCGTTGCGACCCCGCGCGATGACCGCTGGGGCCGGACCTATGAGGGCTATTCCGAAGGCCCGGAGATTGTCGGTGCCTATGCGGCCGAAATGGTCAAGGGCCTTCAGGGTGAGGCGGGGACGGATGAATTCCTCGGCCCCGATAAGGTGATCTCCACCGTCAAGCACTTCCTCGGCGATGGTGGCACGAAAGACGGTATCGACCAGGGCGAGACCATCGCCACGGAAGAAGAGCTGCGCGATATCCACGCTGCGGGCTATATCCCCGCCATCAATGCCGGGGTGCAGTCGGCCATGGCCAGCTATTCGAGCTGGAACGGCCGCAAGATGCACGGCAACAAATCGCTCTTGTCGGATGTACTGGTCGATCAGCTCGGCTTTGACGGTTTCGTCGTCGGCGACTGGAACGGACACGGACAGATCAAGGATTGCGTGCCGACCGACTGCCTGCAATCGATCATGGCCGGGCTCGACATGTATATGGCGCCCGACAGCTGGAGGGGTCTCTATGAGAGCACCCTTGGCTACGCGAAATCGGGCGATCTGCCGATGGACCGTCTCGACGAGGCCGTCTCGAGGATCCTGCGGGTGAAACTCACCGCAGGTGTCTGGGAGAAGGGCCGCCCCTCGACACGGCCACTTGCCGGACAATGGGAGCTGCTCGGCGCGCCTGAGCACCGCGCTGTCGCACGCGAGGCTGTACGCAAATCTCTCGTCCTCCTCAAGAATGACGGCACGCTGCCAATTTCTCCGGGGGCGAATGTTCTGGTCACGGGCGCCGGCGCCAATGACATGAACATGCAGACCGGCGGCTGGACGATCTCTTGGCAGGGCACAGGCAATGCTCGCGAGGACTTCCCGAATGCCGACACGATTTGGGAAGGCATCGAGGCAACTGTCAACGCTTCGGGCGGCACGGCGACTTTGAGCGAGGACGGCTCTTACGAGACCGCGCCCGATGTTGCCATCGTCGTCTTCGGTGAAACACCCTATGCGGAGTTTCAGGGTGACCGGCCACACGTCGATTTCATGGACAATGCTGGCCTGAATGCCCTCACTTCCTATCAGGAAGCGGGTATCCCGGCTGTGGCTGTCTTCATTTCGGGCCGGCCGCTCTATGTGAACCCGGAACTGAATGCATCGAATGCTTTCCTTGCAGCCTGGCTGCCGGGCAGTGAAGGCGGTGGCGTCGCTGATGTTCTCTTCACAGATGCAGCAGGAAACACCCGTTACGACTTTACAGGCAGGCTCTCCTACTCTTGGCCAAAACGGCCGGATCAGGCGGTGCTGAATGTCGGGGATGCGGATTACGATCCGCTCTTTGCTTACGGCACGGGCCTTTCCTATGGCGATGACGGCAATCTCGAAGAGCTGCCTACGGACTATGTCGTCGCGGGTGGCGGCTCTGACATCGTCTTTGACGAAGGCTCATCAGGTGACTGGCGCATGTCGGTCGTCACGGCCTACTCTCCTCCAGTGCAGGTCGAGGATGTGACAGCCGAGACGCAGGATGGCGCCCTCCGCCTCTCGCGGATCGACCGCGAAGCGCAGGAAGACTCGCTCGTCCTTGATTGGTCGGGAGCTGCGGAAGCTTCGTTCATCGTCAGTGGCGGCCCCGTCGACTGGTCTCGTCAGGCCAATGGCGAGCTTGCGCTGCAAGTCGATTATCGCCTTGATGAACCGCTGAGCGGGCCGATCTCCCTTGGCATGGGCTGTGGTGAAGATTGCGGCGCAGACTTCACTCTTCCGGGAACGGATAGTGTCGGCGAGTGGCAATCCGCCACGATCCGGCTCAGCTGTTTCGGCGATGCCGGACTTGACCTGACCGCCATTGACCGGCCGCTGGTTCTCACCTCGGCAGCGGACAACAAGCTGTCCATGTCCTTTGCGGGACTTGCGACGTCACCGGGCGGCACTGCCTGCCCCGAATAACCACAATCGGCTTACGGACGATATTTCAGAAAAGTATTGACCGTAAGCCGCCCTTCCCTCGGATCCGGATTAAACGAAAATCCCGGCGGGATCATGCCGCAGTGAAGTGTGTGGCCCTGATAAACGAGAATACGGTTATATCGCCCCGCGAAAAAGGCGGTCTGTTCATACCGCTGGGTTGACCCCTGAATGTACCCTTCCGGCGGCTCCCCATCTTCGGCAAGATCCTGTTCGGTGGCAGCCCGATAGGCTTCATGCCGTTCGGCATTGACGGATTCAAATCCCGTCCGCCCATGACGGAAAAAGGACGTACCAGTCTCTTCATCGTCCTGTCGTCCGATGAAATGCAGCACAGCCAGTGTGCAAATATCCGTTCCGTCAATATGCGGCACCCGCTGATAGGGCACGAGCTGTTCAGGCGGCGTTGTCACCAGCGAAAAAGATGTCTCCTCCGCCGTGAGGCTGCCCCCATTCCAACCGAAGGCCTCAAAGATAGGCTTCTCCAATGCCCGGGAAAGCGCGGTGGCATAATCCATGGGCGCCGCCGCGCGAATGCCTGGATAATATTGCGATCTGACCGACCAGTCCGATTGCGCCGCCAGATCAATCAGCCGTTCCGCCCCGCTCAACGCGTTATCAATGATCAGAACGGGGAGCCGTTCATCCCCGATCAGCTCATGATTGATCTCGGCCCGCGGCGCTCCCTGCGACATGCCTATTCACCCTCCGTTGACTGAAGATGAGTGGCAATCGCCCGAACGGTGTCGACCCAGATCTCATCCTGATGCGCGGAAAGCCAGTCGAGTAGTTCCTCATGCGCCTCGACTGAGACGGAGAGATAATCGCCGCCAATACCATGGAAAGTCAGCGTCCCGATACCGCCTGAGGCGAGTACTTCCTCCGCATAGGCGATCAGCTCCTTGCCGGTCACCTCCGTCGGCCCCCATGTGGCCAGCCGCGCAAAGTCGATCTCACCGCGGTCGATCCAGTCAGTGGCTGTTGAGACGCCGCGGGAAGCAACGAACATCGGTGCCAGAGCATCAACATATGACTCACCGCCCGCCAGTACATCGCCGCAGGGATAAGCATAGGTCCGGCTCTCTTTCCCATCGACAAGTTGGAGGACGAAATTCGTCATCTCCGCTTCCATCCTGATGCGTTCGACCGTGTAAAGATCGAGGTCAGCTTCAGGCGTCACCCAGTCACGGCCCGGCCGAGATCCCTGACAGGGATGATGGAGCGTATGATTGCCGAGCTCATGACCATTCGCCGCCGCCGCTCGCCAGTCCTCCAGCCGTGCAGGGAAGCCCTCCCGGCCGATCGTCACATAAAAGGTTGCCTTGAACCCATGGCGGTCGAGCGCCGGCAGAGCATTGTCGAGCTGGCTTTCGAGCGAGTCGTCATAGGTCAGCGCCAATGCCGCCTTTCGACCATTGGGGAACCGCTCGGCCGCCCCCGCCACACCGCTGAAACCGATACAGATCGCCAGCATCGCCGCTGCAACTCGCCCTGCTCTCATCATCTCCTCCGCCGATCCTTTGGACCTTTTATGTCCGGGCTCTGTCCTGCCCGGCCCGCTGATGTTAGCGTTACCACGTTAAAGGGCCTCGCCCAAACGAGCCTATCCAGCAACCTTGCGCCATCGCTACGCAGGATAAACAAAAAAACCTCCGGGAGGGACAACATGCGACACCAGAGAGGTGTGAAGCTATTTCACCTAATCCTTATTTCCTTCCTTGTGCAGATTTCCGTAGCTCACAGTGAAACCTGCGAAGCGCCTCTCTCTGTCTGCGCAACGGACCAAGGAAGCGGATTTCCTTTGATCACGGACGGCACACCGGTTCCGCTTCTGATCTCCGTTAAGGATCTCAAGCCGGTCCTGAGAGCTTCCGAGGATCTAGTCGCGGACCTAGAGCGCGTCGGCGGCCAGCCAATGGCACGAATGTCGTCTGGTGAAGAGGCTGAATTCGCCGTTATCGTCGGTTCACTTCAGTCCCCGCTGATCCGTCAACTCCTCGATAGTGGCAAGCTCGACACGGCGGAAATTGAAGGAAAATGGGAAGCCTACCTCCAAACCGTGATTGACGATCCCCTGCCCGGCATAGATCGCGCGCTGGTCATTGCGGGATCGGATGCCCGCGGCACCGTTTACGGCATCTATGACTTGCTGGAACGTAGCGGCGTCTCCCCTTGGGAATGGTGGGCTGATGTTCCTATCCGTCAGCAGACATTTCTTTACGTCACGCCCGGCCGGAAAACGGATGCGCCGGTCGTCAAATATCGAGGCATTTTCCTCAATGATGAGAACCCCGCCCTTTATGGCTGGGTGAACGAGACATATGGCGGCTTCAACGCCGATTTCTACGAACGCGTTTTCCAGCTGATTCTTCGTCAGAAGGGGAATTATCTCTGGCCCGCCATGTGGGGGAAAGCGTTCTATGATGATGATCCGATGAACCAAGTGACCGCCGAAGAATATGGCATCGTCATCGGCACCTCGCATCACGAACCGCTTCTCCGCGCGCATGTCGAATGGGAACGCCATGGCGAAGGCGCATGGGACTATACAAAGAATGCGGAGAAACTGCGCGATTTCTGGCGCGGCGGCATGAAACGTATGGGCGGTGAAGAAACGATCGTCACTGTCGGCATGCGCGGCGATGGCGATGAGGCCATGACCGAAGGCACGGCCATCGACCTGCTCGAAACAATTGTCCGTGATCAGCGTAAAATTATTGCGGATGTCACCGGCAAGCCTGCCTCAGAGCAGCCTCAGATCTGGGCCCTCTATAAGGAAGTGCAGGATTATTACGACAAGGGCATGGAAGTGCCGGACGATGTCACCCTGCTCTTTGCGGATGACAATTGGGGCCAGATCCGGCGCCTGCCCGACCCTGCGGCCAAACGGCCCGGTGGGTACGGGGTCTATTATCATTTCGACTATGTCGGCGGTCCACGGAATTATAAATGGATCAATGTCACCCAGAATGAACGGGTCTGGGAACAGATGCATCTGGCATGGAAGCATGACGCAACAAGGATCTGGATCGTCAATGTCGGTGACCTGAAACCAATGGAATTCCCGATCAATTTCTTCCTCGATTATGCGTGGGATCCAGCGGACATCCCACTTGAGGGGCTCGATACATATTCAACGCTGTGGGCCGAACAGCAATTCGGCGGCAGCCATGCAGAAGAGATTGCCCGGCTTCTCGATCTTTATACGAAATATAATTCCCGCCGAACGCCAGAGCTATTGAATGCCGAGACCTATAGCCTCACGCATTTTGATGAATGGGCACGTGTCGCTGCGGATTATCAGCAACTGGCCGCCAAAGCCGACACCATCCGGCGTGAATTGCCACCTGAATATGAGGACGCCTTCCTCCAGCTTGTCTGGTATCCCGTTCAGGCAAGCGCCAATCTCTATGAGCTTTATTATAGGGTCGCGCTCAACCATCTTTATGCTGATCAGGGCCGTAGCCAGACCAATGACATGGCGACCCGCGCTCGTGCGCTATATGCGCGGGATGCCGAGTTAACACGGATTTATCATGAGGAGATCGCTGGCGGGAAATGGAACCACATGATGTCCCAGACCCATATCGGCTATACCTATTGGCAGCAGCCGGACGAACAGGTGATGCCTGAGGTCAGAGAGGTCAACCTGCCCCGGCGCGGCGCGCTTGGTGTTTCGATCGAGGGCGATGAACGAGCCTGGCCGGGGTTGGAGGGTGAACCCTCGTTGCCCGTCATGGACAATATTCATCAGCAGACACGCCGAATTGAGCTTTTCAATAAAGGCCAGCAACCTGTCCGTTTCAGTGCAGAAGCCGATCAGCCATGGCTTGAATTATCCCAATCTCGGGGCCGAATCCGCGAAGCGACGGCGCTCACCATCTCTATCGACTGGGAGGCAGTGCCCGCTGGCCGGCATGAAGGCCGGGTGACTGTGAACGGTGCAGATGGCGAGGCCGCCACTATCCGTGTGCCTGTCATCAACACGTCCGACATGACGCTGTCCGGTGCCCTGCCCGATGGTGGGATCGTTTCAATTGATGCGTCAACACCGGCCTGCCACATTGCTAAGACGCCATTCAGCTGGGAGACCATCACCAATCTGGGCCGTGAGAGTTCGGCCATCATGCCGATGCCGGTCACAGCCGAGCCGCAGAAAGCGGGAGACGGCCCAGAACTTATCTATCCGTTTACGGTCTATGAGGCAGGCACCTATCAGGCGGAGATCTTCCTCTCGCCTGCGCTCGATGTGACGGGTGGTGACGGGCTCGATTTTGCGCTCTCCGTCAATGACGAGACACCCATTCCGGTCAATATGCATATGGTGCCTGATGATCCGGTCTGGAACCGCGCCGTCTCGGACAATGCGCTGCGCAAGATAGTGGAATTCGAGATCGATGCCGCCGGGCCGCAGGCCCTGCATCTCTGGATGGTTGATCCCGGCGTCGTCTTTCAGAAAATTGTGATCAGCAAAGGCCCCGCGCCCGATAGCTATCTGGGCGCGCCCTTCAGCAAGGTCGCCGCGAGCGAGACCTCCTGCACGCGGTAAGGGAGCCAGAGATCAGCGCCGCTTCGGTCCGCCGCCATTGAGCAGCGCAGCCGTGCGGCCAATCGCCTGCGCGATCGTCACCCACAGTCGACGCTTCATATCCGGTGAATGCGGACCGAGTGCGCCCTGCGCGTGCTCGGGCAGATGAGCCACCGCCGAGCCATTATGTTCGAACACATACTGATTGAACATGGCTTCCCATGCGCCCCGCTCATGGGGCGGTAGATCCCTGATGGCGAGGATCGAATGCAGCAACGCATCAAAGGGAGAGCCCAGCTCCTCGCCACTTTCGCTCCACCAGAAATTCAGGAGGATGTTGAAATTGGTCAGTGACTCGACATGGTGCCACCAAAAGTAAGGAATGTAGATCGCATCACCCGGCTCCAGCACGGCAGAGCGCGCATGTTTGAGTGCCTCGCAGAAACGCGGATATTTATCATAGTCCGGATCATCTAGCCGCACCATGCTGATCGGCGGGCCTGCGAGTGTCAGCTCGAACGGGCCCACATAGAGGTTTGAGAGCTGCTCTGGCGGGAAAAGGGTGAAACGCCTGCGCCCGGCAATCACACCCGCAATATTCTGTGACAGGTCAAAATGCGTCTGAACGGTGAGCTGATTGCCGATCCAGATCCGAGGCGCAATGCCATCCGGGACGTGCGGGATCGGGTGCTCAGCTGCAAAGCCAGGCAGGAATTTTTCAGTTTCAACCGACTGGATGTAAATCGTGCCGTCATCGGGGCGTTCCACGCGCTGAAGGATAGCATCAAGTGAGAGCCCGAGAGGCACGGCTCGCTTCGAGAAATTCACCTTCTGCATGTCTTCGTCGTAGAAGAATTTTCCCTTGATGCGGGGATCACCAAAAATGGTTTCAACAGGCTGACCGCGATCGAACCGCATCAGATAGCTTGCCGCCGCTTCAGGGCCATCAGCTGCGGCATCTACCGCGGGCCAGTCTCGTACCAACCCGCGCATCACCACAGGCTGGCCTGCAGGCAGGATCTCCCTACTGAAGATTTCCGGAGTGACGTCAGAGCGTTCGGGCAATTCTGCGGTGACAATATCGGTCATGTGAGGATGCTAACAGCTTCGTGCCCAATAAAAAACGCGCTGCCCGAGGGCAGCGCGTAAAGTTAGGGGAAGTGATGTCCCGTTGCGCTTCTTAGAAGTTGAAGCGCGCGGAGACAGTGAACCGGCGATCATTCTGGAAGAATGAGCGCGGTGCGCGAAGGTCACCTGACGGAACATACTGATCAGTGACCGTGATTTCATTCAGGAGGTTTGCCCCCTGAACACCGATTTTGAAGTTCTCGTTCACGGAGTAGAAGAACGAGCCATCAAGCTGCCCAGTCGAGTCTTGGAAGATCGGATAGAACGGCGTGATCACGTCACGCAGCGTGACGAGGTAGTCACTCCGCCAGTTATAGACGAGGCGGGTCGAAATCGGCCCTTTCTCGTAAATAGCCGCGACGTTCCAGTTATGCTCCGAAAGTCCTTCGAGCGGGAACTGAGAGCCATCAACAAGTGGCTGGCTCTGGGCCTCACCTGTATCAGGGTTGATATTCCCTGCAGGCGTTGCACCTGTCGAGTTCACCCCAGAAGACGCAACACCTTCACTGTCGATGAATGTGTAGGTGATCTGCGATCCGAGACCATCGAACGGCTCTGGCAGCCCGTCATAGAACTGCTGATAAGCAACTTCGAAGCCTTTAACCTTACCCGTCTCATCCGAGTTCGTCGGCTGACGTGTAAAGACATTACTGACAGTAACGCCATTGTTGGCAAATGGGATGTCACCCTGCCCACCAACGATGATGTCTTCGATTTCTTTGTAGAACGCCGACACAGTCAGAGACCCGACATCTGCAAAGTACCATTCAAAGGAGACGTCATAGTTGTCCGCTTTGACTGGTTCGAGGAACGGGTTACCGCCAGCTGCCCCGAAGCCGAAGAAGCCTGAACCGCCCGGCGTTGGATCCGGACCATCTGTCCGCGGATCATCCTGACCAAGAACAGAAAGCGTGAAGTTGTTCCGAAGCGACCCCACATCTGGACGTGAGATTGACTTCGAGTAAGCGAAGCGAAGCAGCATGTCATCATTCAGACCAAGCTTCGCATTGAAGCTGGGCAGAAGGATATCATACTCGTTTTCAGAAGCGACTTCCTGTGAGCCATTGTTGGCAAACTGACGAAGTTGAGCCTCCGTCGCATCATCAAGCGCACAGAACCCAGGTGCCTCAAAGTCTGGTTGAGGAGTACCTGTGCCCGGACCCATGTCATCCTGAATTGGCGTCACACAACGGTTGTCACCCCCAGGGAAGTCCGGGTTGTCGGGGTCGGCAACGTCCCCAAGACCGGTCGTCACAGGGAAGACGGCGTCACCATCCGGGAACTGATAGCTACCAGTGGATGTGAGCGTCGTCTCGACATACCGAAGGCCAAAGTTGCCATCGAGAGTCATATTTGAATCGAAGACATTGTCGAAGCTGTAATCGAAGCGAACATATGCTGCGAAGTTTTCTTCAGTAACGTCAGCGATCTCACCCGGCAGATATGGCGTACCGGGAACAACACCGGGACGCTCCGCCAGACGACGCCAGCCGCCGCCGCCGCCTTGCGCACCACCAGTATTGCCACCATTGGCAAGCCACTGGGCCACAACACTGTCAGCGAAGTCAGCTGCTGCACCGTAGTTCTGAGCAGGGTTTAGAGAGAAATACGGAAGCGATGGCGGTTGAGTGACATCCCCACGCTGGAAGTTGTCAAATGTATACACATCGACAAGACCTTCCGGCACACCAACTTCATCAAACCAGACCGGACCGTCATTGCCCCAAATCTCGGACAGCGCACCCCAGTTATAGGTAGAGAAGCGGGTCGTTTGATCCCGTTCTGCCCAGCGCACACCGACGCGAGCAGACTGAAGCCAGCCAGCATCTTCGAAATTGTACTGCGCATCGCCGCGGAACGCATTCTCAGTGCCTTCACTGTCTTCGAAGTGATCCATCGCCGCACGCCAGAACGAGTTATACGGATCTGCATAACTGTCATGAGGTGCATCAAAATAGCTTGGACAGCTACCGCTTACTCCACCAGAGCAATCAACAGCAGCATAGCCGAAGTCAGGATTACCGGTTTCATTCGGCGGCAGGAATCGGACTTCAGGAATGTCCCCTGCCTGGGTGTCAATGAAGACATCCTGGTAAGTCGACCCCCAGAGGGTGAAGTCAATGTTCTCAACCGTTGAGTCAATGAACTGATAATCGAGATTAAAGGACCAGCGATCGTTCGGCGTGATCTTCACGTTGAACGAATAATCCGCCGTCACATATTCCTGCTCAACGCCGCGGAAAACGTTGTTCGACTGATAGCCATAGATCGGTGTCCGAGGATCGGAGCCGTTCTGGTCACTGCGCCAGCCGACAACTGATGAAATTGTGCCGCTGGTAAAGCGGTTCATATCATCAAATGCGAAGGTCGTGCCCGGCAGCGGGTAGACTTCAGAGAAGTTGTCCGTCGCAATTTCTGAAACGTGTTCATTCCACGACGTCGTCGCTTCTGAGCGAAGGAACTCAGCAGTCGCTTGGACCGTGCGATCAGGATTTTCCCATTGAGCTGAAGCACCATAGCCAGTCCGCTCACGGTCATAATCTTGCGTACGGAAGACAGCACCCTCAGGAATATAAGCTTCCGTTCCACCAGTGAACCCGGATGTAAAGGGCTGGAAACTCGAGATTTGAGTGCCGTCAGAACGTGTTTTCAGTTCAGAATTCACAGCATTAACAAGCAGACCAAAGCGACCGAAGTCACCTTCCCAGTTATTGCTGTAAAGACCTGAGAAGGTCGGCGCCCATTCCTCACGGAAATCGGCATAGTTATATTCGAGTGAACCGGCGATAACCTGGCCGGCCGAATCGAATGGCTTACGGGTAACGAGGTTCACAGAACCTGCGATGCCGCCTTCGATGAGGTCAGCGGTCTGGTTCTTGTAAACCTGGACGGAGCCGACGAGTTCGGATGGCACGTCTGCAAAGCTCAGTGCCCGGCCGTTGTTCGCCGAGAATGTGTCACGGCCATTAAGTTCAGACCGAACGAAAGTCAGACCACGAACGAGAACGCCCTGGCCTTCAATCGAGAAGTGATCGGGGTCGTCGGCAGCGGCAAAGCGACTGATCTGAACGCCCGGCACCCGCGAAAGGGCTTCGGTGATCGACCGGTCCGGCAGCGCGCCGATATCTTCGGCTGTAACCGCATCAACGAATGTGTCGGAGTCACGTTTGATATCCTGTGCACTCTGCAGCGAGCGACGGATACCCCGTGCGACGACGACGTCGTCATCTTCTTCGACAACCGGGTCACTACCCGTGTCATCTTGGGCGTAAGCCGGCATCGCGCACATAAGCGAGACAGCGGACGCACCCCCCATTAAAGCTAACATTTTACGGCGCAGCGCCGCAGAATCGTGTGCTTGCACGATAGACATAAATTCCTCCCTGTCAGCGGCCTAGTTCACTCGGATTCTGGATCACAAGACGTGATCCCGCCCTATCGACCGGTCTGCCTTGACGAGCGGACCACAAAATGTTTGCGCTATCAAGGCTGTTTTGATGCCTGACCTTTGCTTCTCAGCGAGTATGGCAAATCTGTGACAGCTGGGATGTGGTTGAGCCGGGCAGCAAAGACCCGATAAATTAAGCCACACCTTGGGAGGAGGAGTGCCGATGGATCAGGCGGCCACGGCGATAAAGCAGATCACCATTGTCGGTGGCGGGACCGCCGGCTGGATGACGGCTGCGGCGCTCAGCCGGTTGATTCGGCCCTTGGGGGTTCGAATCACCCTGATTGAATCGGATGCCATCGGGACCGTCGGGGTCGGCGAAGCGACCCTCCCCCATATCCGTTTCTTCAATGAACGGCTCGGCATCGACGAAGCCGAATTCATGAAAGCCACCCAGGCGACGATCAAGCTCGGTATCGAGTTCCGCAATTGGGGCCGGATAGGCGACTCTTATATCCACCCTTTTGGAGATTTCGGCCGGAATGTCGGCGGGGTCGATTTCCACCAGTTCTGGCTACGCGCACATCAGGCCGGGAAAGCAGGCCGGATCGACGACTATTCTTTGCCTATCGTGATGAGTGAGGCCGCCCGCTTCGGCCCGCCCTCACACGATCCACGATCGGTGATGTCGGCATTCTCTTATGCCTATCAAATGGATGCGACGCTTTACGCGAAATATCTGCGCGGCTTCTCAGAAGCCAATGGTGTCGTCCGGCAAGAAGGCCGCATTGTTGATGTCCATCGTGATGGCGAGAGCGGTGACATCAGCGAGGTTGAGCTTGAGAGCGGTGACCGCATCGGCGGCGATCTCTTCTTTGACTGCTCAGGGTTCCGGGGACTCCTTATCGAAGGCGCGCTGGAGGCGGGATATGATGACTGGTCGGACATCCTGCCCTGCAATCGTGCCGTCGCCCTGCCCTGCGAGACGATCGAGCCGCCCATTCCCTATACCCGCGCGACTGCGCATCAGGCCGGATGGCAATGGCGCATCCCGCTCCAGCACCGGGTCGGCAATGGTCATGTCTATTGCTCAGACTATATTTCGGATGATGAGGCCGCCTCGGTCCTTCTAGAGAACATCGACGGGCCAGCCTGCGGGGATCCTCGGTTCCTCAAATTTCTAACCGGCAAGCGCCGCAAGCAATGGGACCGGAATGTCGTCGCGGTCGGGCTCTCGGCCGGTTTCCTCGAGCCTTTGGAATCGACCAGTATTTATCTGATCCAGGCAGCGATCACCAATCTCGTCGAGCTATTCCCGCATTCGGGCATTCGCGATGCCGACCGGGACGAGTTCAACACTGTGATGGATCTCGAATATGAGCGGGTACGCGATTTCCTCGTCCTGCACTATCATGCGACCGAGCGGGACGACTCACCCTTCTGGAACTATGTCCGCACCATGCCTATCCCGGACTCCCTCAAATACAAGATGGACCTCTTCCGCGACCGCGGGGTCGTAGTGAAATATAAGGACGGCCTCTTCCTCGATGCGAGCTGGATTGCCGTCTATCTCGGCCAGCGAGTGGTCCCTCAGAATTTTGCGCCGCTGGCTGGCGCCATCCCCGAGGACCGGCTCGGCCCCTTCATGGACGACTTACGCGGGTTGATCCGTCGGACCGTGGACGCCCTGCCGAGCCATGACGCTTATCTCAAACAGCATTGTCCGGCAGGCCCGGACCTGATGGCGTGATCATGTCCAGCACCCCTCACCTCATCATCACCGGTGCAACGCTCGAAGGTTGGTTCGCTGCCGCCCTCCTCGTCAATCGCCTGCGCCCGCTCGGCATCGGTGTGACGGTTGTGCCGTCGCCGGATGATGCCCCTCCGCCTTTGGCACTTTGTACCACCCCTGCGCATGGCCACCTCCATCGCGAGCTGAAACTCGATGAGCGGGATGTCGTCCGTTTTTGCGGCGGCAGTTTCCGGCTCGCCACGCAGTATAAGGACGAAAATGACGAAACGGGCTTCCTGATCGGCTTTGCATCAGCCGGAGAGCCGCGCGATGGCGCCGGTTTCCACCATTACTGGCACCGCGCAAAGGAATGGGACGGCGCGCGCGCTTTCTCATCTTACAATCTGGCCGCCGCCGCAGCAGCGAAAGGCAAGTTCGCGCCGCCGATCCCGGAAGCCGCCGACATTCGCGGACGTTTTGAATTCGGGCTTCATCTTTCCGGTCCTCTTTATCAGGACTATCTGCAAAAATGCGCCCTGCATTACGGAGCGGTCCTTGCCCCCTCTTCCTTTGCCAGCTCGGTGCGCGATGATGACGGCAAGGTCAGCGGTTTGATGCTGGAAAATGGCGAAACCCTTTCGGGAGGCTTCTTCATCGATGCGACGGGTTCTGCTGCTTGCCTTGCGGGTGCGGGCGAGATGCAAACCGCCCTTCAGGGGCCGGGCCAGCTTGACTGGCAGGAAAGCGCAGCGCGGGCCAATCTCAGCCTGACGGTCACGAGCGGCCAACAGGGCGGCTATGACATCTCGGTCCCGCTTTATGAGACGACCGCGACCGGGCGGTATCGGGCGGGCGACGGCAATGTCCCGAATAGCTGGCGGCTTCATCCCTGGGCAGAGAATGTGCTCTCCATCGGACGGACGGCAGCAGAGCTCGAACCGCTCGGCGCGCCGATGATGACGCTCGCCGCAACAGCGCTCGATACCTTCACGGAGCTTCTCCCCTTCGGTAATGACGCGCCTTTCGCGCGGGAAGAATATAACCGCCGCATGCACGAGACCTGTGAGCGCTTTTCAGAGTTTCAGTTGATTCAGCACGTCCTCTCGCCCGGTGGCCCGTCGGAAGATGATCTCCCCGAGACGCTGAGGCGCAAGCTGACCCAGTTTAATAGCCGGGGACGGATTGTCACCTATGATCATGAGAGCTTCGATGAGGACACTCACCTTGCGCTCTACCTTGGCGCGGGCCTGATGCCTGATCGCCATGACGCACTCGCCAACCGGGCAGAGGACGGACAGGTGAAAGACTTCCTCTCCGCCACGCTCAAATCCGTCCGCGCTGCACGCGACGCCATGCCGGACCAGCGGGAGTGGCTCGAGAAATCGGGCATTGCCCGCAAAACAGAGGGAGGCAGCTCATGACCACCGCCCCCTCCTCTCTTGATAAGATCGTCATCGTTGGCGGCGGCACCGCCGGCTGGATGACGGCGGCTGCACTCTCGAAATTCCTCCGTGCCGGGAAGACAAACATCGAGCTCGTTGAATCAGAAGAGATCGGCACGGTCGGCGTCGGCGAAGCTACCATCCCGCCGATCAATACTTTTAACGGCCTGCTTGGCATTGACGAGAATGACTTCATCTCGAAGACGCAGGCCACCTTCAAGCTCGGGATCGAATTCACGAACTGGGCAAAGAAAGGCCACACCTATATCCACCCGTTCGGGGATTACGGTCAGGATGTAGAGGCCATCAAATTCTACCAGCTCTGGCTGAAGCTCCGCCAGATATCGCAGAATGTTCCCTATATTGATGAATTCTGCGTCTCCGCCATGGCAGCCCGGCACGGCAAATATCTCGCCCCCGCCCGCGATCCGCGGCAGGTGCTCTCGGCGCTTGCCTATGCCTTCCATTTCGATGCGACTCTCTATGCGCGCTATCTGCGCCAGTTCGCCGAAGACCGGGGCGTCATCCGCACCGAAGGGAAAGTGACGAAGGTCAACCTTCGCGGCGAAGACGGTTTCATTGCCTCTCTCGATCTTGAGGGCGGCAGGACAGTCGAAGGTGACCTCTTCATCGACTGCACGGGGTTCAGGGGTCTCCTCATCGAAGGCGCGCTTGAAACGGGGTATGAGGACTGGACGCACTGGCTGCCCTGCGACCGCGCGGTCGCAGTCCCTTGCGAGAATGCCGGGCCGCCCGATCCTTTCACCCGGTCAACTGCACATGAAGCCGGTTGGCAGTGGCGCATCCCGCTCCAGCACCGCATGGGCAATGGCCATGTCTGGTCGAGCGGGTTCACCGATGAAGAAACGGCGACCACGCGGCTGATGCAAAACCTTGAAGGCAAGCCGCTCGCCGATCCGCGCCATCTGCGGTTCACGACCGGCCGCAGACGGAAGTTCTGGTACAAGAACTGTGTCGCCATCGGCCTTTCCGCCGGATTCCTCGAGCCGCTTGAATCAACCTCCATCCATCTCATTCAGGCGGGGATTTCAAAACTCATCGCCCTCTTCCCGGACAAGGACTTCGCACCGATCGAGGCCGAGGAATATAACCGCCTGACCGCGATGCAGTTCGAGCAGATCCGCGATTTCATCATCCTCCACTATCACGCCACCGAGCGCGATGATTCCGAGTTCTGGAATTATGTCCGGACCATGAGCATCCCGGAGAGCCTGACCCGCAAAATGGACCTCTTCAAATCCAAGGGACGCATCTTCCGCTTCGAAGATGAGCTTTTCGGCGAGGCTAACTGGCTGTCGGTCTTCCTGGGGCAGAATGTCTGGCCACGCGCCTATGATCCCATGGTCGACACTTTGTCCGATGAGCAGATCACCCAGATCGCCGGGCAGATCCATCACGCCATCCGCACAACGATTGAAAAAATGCCAAGCCATCAGGACTACATCACGCGCTTTTGCGCGGCCCCCGCTTCAGGAGTCTATTCGTCATGAGTGTATCCCGTATCAAGAAAGTCCTGATCGTCGGTGGCGGCTCTGCCGGCTGGATGACGGCCGCGACGCTCTCGAAAATTCTCAAGAATGATTATTGCGACATCACGCTGGTCGAGTCCGAGGAGATCGGTACGGTCGGTGTCGGCGAAGCAACGATCCCCCAGATCGGCACTTTCAACCGCACGCTCGGCATCGAAGAGAATGAATTTGTCCGCGAAACGAAGGGCACTTTCAAGCTCGGCATCGAGTTTGTCGACTGGGGCAAGAAGGGCGACCGCTATCTTCACCCTTTTGGTCCGTATGGGCTCGATATGGAGGGGCTGTCCTTTCACGCATTCTATATGAAGCAGCACAAGGATCAGTCACCGCAAGCGCTGTCTGATTATTCGCTGCAGGCCGTTGCCTGCCGGGACAACCGCTTCATGCGTCCAGTCAATGCCGGCAATTCGCCGCTGTCCAAGATCGCCTATGCCTTCCATTTCGATGCCGGGCTTTATGCGCGTTACTTACGCAAGGCCTCAGAAGGCCGCGGCGTGACCCGCATCGAGGGGAAGATCGCCGATGTGACCCTCAACAGCGATGACGGCTTTGTAAAATCTGTCACGTTGGAGGATGGCCGCGAGATCGAGGCGGACCTGTTCATTGACTGCTCAGGCTTCCGTGGACTGATCATCGAAGGCGCGCTCAAAGCGGGCTACAATGACTGGACCCACTGGCTTCCGGCGGACCGGGCGATTGCCGTCCCGTGCGAGACATCCCGCCCACTTCTTCCCTATACCCGCTCAACGGCGAGGGATTCAGGCTGGCAATGGCGTATCCCGCTTCAGCACCGGATGGGGAACGGCTATGTCTATTCCTCCGCCTACGCCTCGGATGATGAGGCCGTCGACACGCTGATGGGCAATCTCGAAGGAAAGCCGCTCGGCGATCCGCGTTTCTTGCGATTCACGACCGGGCACCGCAAAAAATTCTGGGACAAGAACTGCGTCGCCATCGGCCTTTCAGCGGGGTTTCTGGAACCGCTTGAATCGACCTCGCTTCATCTCATCCAGAGCGGGATCGCGAAGCTTCTCCAGATGTTCCCGGACAAGGAATTTAACCAGGCCGATATCGACCGTTATAATCGCGTGACGACTTTCGAATTCGAACGCATCCGGGATTTCATTATCCTGCATTATAATGCGACGACCCGCGACGACACACCCTTCTGGGATTATGTCCGTACCATGTCGATCCCGGATTATCTTGAAGACAAGATCAACCTCTACAAAAGCTATGGGCGGATCTTCCGGGAGAATGAGGAGCTGTTCAACGACACAAGCTGGTTCGCGGTGATGAACGGCCAGAACATCAAGGCCGAGAAATATGACCCCGTCGCAGATGTCCTCTCGGATGCCGAGACCGCGCATCGCCTCACTCATATTCGCGAGACGATTGCGACCTCTGCCAATTACATGCCGTCCCATGAGAAGTTCATTCTGGAGAACTGCTCGTCCGGAGATCTGGAAAAAGCCTAATCGGCTTTTTCCGCATACATGCCGAAGGTCGCGCCGACAAATCCGCCTGCGGTACGGGTACTGAGGAGCTTGCCGTCCTGATCGCCGCCGATGGCGGTGAACTCGCCATCGGCCACGGCATAGGCAAAGCGGTAGATGTCCCGATCCGCCTCGATGCGAAAGCGGACTGCCTCCCCTGAAGAGAACTCGACCGGCACTTCCGCCACCACGTCCCCGCGTGGCGACTGGTCCCCTCCGGCCCGGCGGCGCAGGCGGATGACGTGCGCGCCCTCTTCATCTGCTCCCAGACCAAGCGCGAAATAATATTCATCGCTCTGCATGGCGAGAAGCCCGGCCTCGCTGTCAGGTGTCGGGGTGAACTCAACCAGCGTCATGGCCGTTGCCGTCAGATGCTGCTGGCGGCGCGCAACGACCGAAGGCTGCTTCCTGTCGCCTAAACGTTCTGCACGCGAGGTGAGGACCAATGCCCCTTCCTCAACCTGCCACCACTCTTCCTGCGGCACACGGACAAACAGCCAGTAAGGATCGAGCGGTGTATCGAATTCTTCCCTAAGGGAGAAATTCCCAGTCATCGGGATGCCTGGCGTCTCCGCTGCTGGCAAAGCGGGCCTCGCCGCCTGATAGGGCACCAGCTCATCGCCTTCGGTGATGATCGGCCAGCCATCTTTCCACTCGACCGGCATCAGGAAAGTCTCGCGGCCGGTATTATAGAAATCTCCTTCATAGGGCCGGACGCCAAGGAAGCTGACCCACCAATTCCCCTCCGCATCGGTCACGAAATCGGCATGGCCGACAGAAGTGATCGGATGCTCCCTGTCCGGATCAAGGTGCCGCTGGGTCAGGACCGGATTTCCCTCAAAGGGCGTATAGGGCCCAAGCACATTATCCGCTCGCGCCAGCACCTGGCTGTGATTGATCGCTGTGCCGCCCTCAGCGGAGGAAAGATAATAATACTCGCCCACATGATAGATATGCGGGCCTTCGATCCAGATCGGGTTCTCCTCCGGCCGCACCCCGCCATCGATGATGACGATGGGCTCGGAGATTGACTGGAACGTGTCAGGATCAATTTCTCTGATCCAGATCGCGCGGTGCCCGTCATAACGGGGCTCTCCCACCGGCGCGTCATTGTTCATGAGGTAGACCTTGCCGTCCTCGTCAAAGAACAGCGACGGATCGATCCCGCCCACTTCCGGCAGCCAGACGGGGTCTGACCAAGGGCCCGAGGGATCCTCCGCTGTCACGATGAAATTGCCGCCGCAATCCACGCAGGTATTGGCGACATAAAAGAGCCCGTCATGATGCTCGATGGTCGGCGCGAAAACGCCGCGCGACAGGCCGAGGTCCTTGAAATCGAGCATACCGGGCCGGTCGATGACATTACCGATCTGCATCCAGTTGACGAGATCCGTGCTGTGGAAGACCGGAATGCCGGGGAAATAGGCAAAGGTCGAATTGACGAGATAATAGTCACCCCCGACCTGGGTGATGCTGGGGTCAGGGTAAAACCCGGCCAGGATCGGGTTCTGATAGTCCCCCTCGCCCAGCGCCTGCGCGAAGACCTCATCGCGCCCTTCATAGGAAAACCAGTCAAAACGGGCCTCAGCGTCCGCTGGACCCGCCGTTGGCTCATCCCCTCCGCCGCAAGCGCATAACAGACCGGCAAGGGCGGGCAGAATGAGGCGTCGGATCATGTTTTTCCTCCTAACGGACTTTTATCGCGTTGTTTTTTTGTCATAGCGGTCGTGAGGCTGGACCCTGTCACCGCGCTTGTGATAGCGATAACATAACTGCCAGCCCTTGCGCAGGGCAGATCCCAGAAAACCAACAAGTACCCCTCGGGACAGGGAATTGGGAGGATCATCATGACAGACATCTCGCGGCGCGAAGCCTTGGGAATGGGCGCTGCTGCTTTGGCAGCAGGCACCGCCGCCAGCAGCACAGTGCTGGCTGAAAAGGGTCCATCCCTTTCAGCACTAGCCAAAGCCAAAGGCCTGCGATTCGGCACCGCGATTGCCGCGTATCAGCTTGATGATCCGAAATATCTCGATCTTGTCCGCCGCGAATGTGGTGCGCTCGTCGCCGAAAATGAGCACAAGATGTATGTCATCGAGCGGGAGAAAGACGCCTATAACTTCGCGCCCGCCGATGCGCTGGTGGCTTTCGCCAAGACCAATGATTTGATGATGCGTGGCCACACGCTGGTATGGCATCACCCGAACTGGCTGCCCCAATGGGTCAATGAGACGCAATTCGCCTCGGCCGCGGACGCCGAAGCCGTCCTTGGCGGCTATATTGGCAAGGTCGCGGGCCGTTACGATCCGTTCCTCTACTCGTGGGATGTGGTCAACGAGACCATTGATCCCGCGACGGGTGGTCTTCGTGAGACCTCCTTCTCCCGCGCCATGGGGCCGGAAGTGATCGATTTCTGTTTCCATCAGGCGCGCGAGCACGCACCCGACGCGAAGCTCGCCTATAACGACTATATGAGCTGGGAAGACGGGCATGAGCTGCACCGGACAGGGGTGCTCAAGCTCCTCGAAGACCTGCTCTCACGCGGTGCGCCGATTGATGCACTCGGCATCCAGAGCCATTCCAATGACGACATGCCGACCGAATTCACGCCTGCCAAGCAAAAGGCGTGGCGAGATTTCTGTGACGAAGTCACCGGCATGGGCCTCGACATCTACATGACCGAGTTCGATGTGAACGACACCGAGATGGGCCCGGATATCGAAACCCGCGATCGCGAGATGGCCAGTTTCACCAAGGACTATCTCGATATCATGTTCTCCTATCCGGAGACCAAGGAGCTGCTCGTCTGGGGGCTGGTCGACAAATATAGCTGGCTACAGAATTTCAAGCCGCGCACGGATGATGTCGAAAAGCGCCCGACGCCTTTCGACTCGAATTACCAGCCCAAACCGATGCGCGATGCCATCGGTGAGGCATTGAAGGCGGCTCCGGGCCGCACATTGGGTTAATCAGTACGGGGCTGAAGGCGGGAACATAATCGTCACAGTCCGTTTGGAGGAAACAGGGAACGTGTTTCTAGGAATTGATATCGGCACGTCGAGCGTCAAGGCCGTCATCACCAATGAAGATGGTGACGTCATTGATCAGGCGACCGCGCCGCTGATGGTCTCCCGGCCAAAAGATCTCTGGTCGGAGCAGAACCCGGACGACTGGTGGAAGGCAACCAACAAGGCTGTCCTCGACATCTCGCCCGACCGCCGGGCCAAGGTCGAAGGCATCGGGCTTTCGGGCCAGATGCATGGCGCGACGCTGATCGGCGATGATGACCGCCCGCTTCGCCCCGCCATTCTGTGGAATGATGGCCGCAGTTTCGCGCAATGCGCCGAACTGGAAGAAATCGAGCCGCGCTCGCGTGAGATTACTGGCAACCTTGCGATGCCCGGCTTTACTGCGCCCAAGATCCTCTGGGTGCGTGAGCATGAGCCGGAGATCGCCACAAAGATCCGCAAGGTTCTTCTGCCCAAGGATTATATCAGGCTTCTTCTGACCGGCACTTATGCGGGCGAGATGTCAGATGCCGCAGGCACGCTCTGGCTCGATGTCGCGAACCGCAAATGGTCGAATGAAATGCTGACCGCGACGGGTCTCGATGAAGACGCGATGCCGGAGCTCTTCGAAGGCTCCGAAGTCACCGGCATGCTGAAGCCCGAGATCGCGAGCAGCTGGGGGATGCCTTCCGTGCCCGTTGCGGGCGGCGGCGGCGACAATGCTGCAGGCGCCGTTGGCGTTGGCGTCATCTCCCCCGGAGATGCCTTCCTGTCGCTTGGCACATCCGGCGTCCTTTTCGTCGCGGGCAAGGAATTTGTACCGAACCCGGAGAAAGGCGTTCACGCCTTCTGTCACGCCCTGCCCGAAAAATGGCACGAGATGACGGTGATGCTGTCAGCGGCAAGCTGCGTTGATTGGGCCGCTCGCCTGACCGGCACAAATGGCGCTGGCGAGCTGATTGCCGCAGCTGAGAAGGCCGGCCGGCTCGATCATCCGTCGGTTTTCCTGCCTTATCTTTCCGGCGAGCGGACCCCGCATAATGATCCTTATGCGCGCGGTGTCCTTTTCGGCCTCGACCATGATTCAGGCGCCGCCGAGATCGGACAGGCCGTCCTCGAAGGGGTCGCCATGGCGTTCGCCGAGGGCCTCAGTGTTCTGGGTGAAGCGGACCACGTACGCGAGATCACGGTGATCGGCGGCGGCTCGCGCTCCAACTACTGGGGCCGCATCCTCGCCGCTGCGCTCAACCGCCCCCTCGTCTATCGCCGCGATTCAGAAGTCGGGCCCGCCTATGGCGCGGCCAAGCTGGCGCAGATCGCCGTGACCGGCGGTGATCCTTCACAGATCGCCGCACCGCCGCCCGTCCTCGATATTGTCGAACCGCAAGCATCCGATGTAGCTCTCATGGCCGAGAAGCAGGAACGGTTCGCCGCTATTTACAAAAATCTCAAAGAATTGTTCCCCAAGGAGACTGACTGATGACCGCTGTCCGCGAATATTTTGCTCATATAGAGCCGATCGCATTTGAAGGTAAGGACACGGACAATCCGCTCGCCTACCGTTACTATGACAAGGACCGCGTCATCATGGGCAAGCGGATGGAGGATCATCTCCGCCCGGCTGTCTGCTACTGGCACACATTCTGCTGGGACGGGTTCGACGTTTTCGGCGCTGGCACGTTTGGCCGTCCATGGCATGAGCTTGAAGGCCAGGAAATGGCCGAGGCGAAACTCGACGTCGCGTTCGAGTTCTTCACCAAGCTGGGCGTGCCCTTCTTCACCTTCCATGACGTCGATGTCATGGCGCCTGCCACCAACATGAAGGAGCATACGGAGAATTTCGCCCGTATCCTCGATCCCATCGAAGCCAAGATGAGTGAGACTGGCCTCAAACTTCTATGGGGCACGGCGAATGTCTTCAGCCATCCGCGCTATATGAGCGGCGCGTCGACCAATCCGGATCCGGAAGTTTTTGCCTGCACCGCCATGCAGATCCGTCAGGCGCTGGACGCCACGCATCGCCTCGGCGGCTCGAACTATGTGCTCTGGGGCGGCCGCGAAGGCTATGAGACCCTTCTCAATACCAATCTCAATCGTGAGCTTGACCAGCTCGGCCGTATGCTGACGCTTGCCGTCGAGCACAAGCACAAGATCGGCTTTAAAGGCCCGCTCCTCATCGAGCCGAAACCGCATGAGCCGACCAAGCACCAATATGACCGCGATGTCTCGACGATCTACGGCTTCCTGTCGAAATATGACCTGCTCGACGATGTGAAGATGAATATCGAGACCAACCACGCAACCCTCGCTGGCCTGCCGATGGATCACGAAATGGCGACTGCTTATGCGCTCGGCATTTTCGGCTCGATCGATGCCAACCGGGGTGACGCGCAAAATGGATGGGACACCGACCAGTTCTGGAACGATCCGCTCGATATCACCCGCTCGATGATTCACTTCGTCAAGAATGGCGGCTTCACGACCGGCGGCTTCAACTTCGACGCCAAGGTCCGCCGCCAGAGCATCGATGCCGAGGATCTTTTCCATGGCCATATCGGTGGTCTCGACGCCCTCGCCCGCGGTCTGATTTCTGCGGCTGCCATGGTCGAGGACGGCACTTGGACGAACTTCATCGATGACCGTTACGCGGGCTGGGATGGTCAGCTTGGCCGCTGGATGATGACCGAGGCTTCGCTTGAGGACATCGCCGACAAGGTTTCAGGCGGCGGCATTGACCCGCAACCGAAGTCCGGCCGTCAGGAATATCTTGAGAATTTGGTAAACGCCTATCTCTAGACCTCAACGCGCCTGATTGCTCTGGCGCGGCACTCTCCCTTGCCGATAAGGACGATCGGGCTACTATAACAGCAGCCCGGTCCAATTGGGCGATGAGGAGAGAAACGCGGCGCATGAGCGAGCAAATCGACGTTCCCCAAAGGCGGGGTGCGGTAACAATCCGCGAAGTCGCTGAAAAAGCTGGGGTTTCCCAGATGACGGTGTCGCGTGTCCTGAACCAGCCGAGCCTTGTGAAAAAGGAAACGACGCGGCGCGTGCAGGAGGCAATCAAGGCGCTCAATTACCGCCCCAACCTCATGGCGCGCGGACTTGCCGGCGGCAAATCGCTGCTGATCGGGCTCATCTACAACAACCCGAGTACCAACTATCTGGGCGAAGTCCTGTTCGGCGCAATCAATGCCTGCGGTGAACAGGGGCATCATTTGCTGGTCGAGGATTACCTCGTCGATTACGAATCACTTTCCGTCAGCGCCCTTGCCAATCGCTTCCGCGAAAGCGGTGTGGACGGACTGATCGTCGTACCGCCCTGCGGCGAAGTGCCCAAAATCGCCCGCGCCCTGAAAGAAAGCGGCGTTCACTGCGTCAACATTTCTGGCAGCTCGAGTGATTCGGACACACAGTTCGTGGCCATCAACGAAGCAGGCGCAGCTGGTCTGATGACCAGCTACCTCTTGGAAAAAGGCCACCGGAAGATTGGTTTCATCACCGGTGACATGACCCATGTTTCGAGTGGGGAACGCCAGCGCGGCTTCATTGAGACCCTTAAGGCAAACGGCATTAAACCGAACCCGGATTATATCGTCGAAGGCGCCTTTACCTACCGATCAGGCATGGAAGGCGCCCAGCAATTGCTGGGGCTGAAAGATCCGCCGACCGCCATCTTCGCCAGTAACGATGACATGGCCGCTGGCGTCATTTCCGCAGTCCAGCAACTCGGACTTCAGGTGCCGTCCGATATTTCCGTTGCCGGCTTTGACGATACCGCCATCGCCAGGACGATATGGCCGGGTCTGACAACCGTGCGTCAGCCGATTTCGGAAATGGCGAGCCAGGCCGTCACGCTGTTCAGCAATCGCGAGGCCGCAGGTGATGCGAATGGCAGCGTGCTCGATGTCACGCTGACCATCCGCGATTCGGTTGTCGCCCCGAAAAAGAAGTAGCGATCAGGGGTCGACGCTGCCGCTCGGCAGATCGGCGGGATCCACATCGGGTCCCATATCCATCACGTAGAACTGGCCAAGCTCGACCGTTTGGGCGTGATGGCCGACATTAAAGGACGCGCTGACGCCGCCTGCGGGATAGGTCTCCGACGCAACCCCGCTGAGATAATGGATCTGCCACTCCTCGCGCAGCAGCACATTGCCTTCGACAATGCCGGTATAAGGTGCCTCGCGTTTTTGCAGTCGGAACTGCATATGGCCGCTGCCGGTTGTCTTGCTTGGTGACTGAGCCCGTGCCCAGAACGCCACCAGCACAACGTCACCTTCTTCGATCGCGTCCCTTACATTCCCCTGAACGGCAATGTCATAGGGGTTCGATTTGGCCTTCTTCACTTTGACCCGAAACGCCTTCTGGCCGGGGATTTCGGCATCGACGACGCGTTTTTGCGCGTCTTCGCCATAGACCTGCCATTGCGGATCGAGCGGGTTGTTCATCAGCTTACCGGGGAGCGCCTCTTCGAGAGCTGCGAGATACTCCTCCTCGGTCATTTCCTGAGCTGAGGCGAAATTTCCGCATAAAACGGCGATTGCGCCCATAATGATGAGATTTTTCATCCAATCCTCCCTTCTGTTACCGCTAACTTTTCTGTATCTGTCTTGTTCTATGATGGATGGCAGACGCCGTGTGTCAGTCGGTAAAAGCAGAACGAGAAGATGCACGAACCCAGCATCCAGGAAAAGAGAGAAGGTGAAGCCTTTGGCAGGCTAAAGGATGGCCGGCCCGCAAGGCTCTACACGCTTACCTCCGACGCCCTCTCGCTCTCGATCACCGATTACGGCGCCCGCATGGTTTCACTGTCAGCGAAAGATGCGCCCGGCCACTCGATTATCCTCGGCTATGACAATGTCGCGGCCTATGAGGCAGATCCTGCCTTTCTCGGCGCTTGCTGCGGGCGATATGCCAACCGCATCTATGGCGCCCGTTACGAGATCGATGGCGTGGCCTACAATCTGCCTGCCAATGATGCCCCCCATACGCTGCATGGAGGCCCCAAAGGGTTCTTCGCCCGGCTCTGGGAGATGGTGGCGGTCTCGGACGACAGCCTGACCTTGCGACTGATCAGCCCCGATGGCGATCAGGGCTTTGGTGGCCAGCTTGAGGTCGAGGCGCAATTCGTCCTCTCCGGCGATGGCCTGACCGTCACCTATGTGGCGAGCACGACAAAGCCGACGCCGATCAGCCTGACCCATCACCCTTATTTCAACCTCAGGGGCGCAGGCGACATCCACGACCATGTGCTGCACGTCCCTGCGACCGGGATCATGAACGGCTTTCAGGATGCCGCCCGTCCGCACGACATCCACGACCTCGAAGGCCATCCCGAGCTCGATTTCCGGGCGCCGATCCGGATCGGCGATAAGCTGTCAGCCCTGCCCGTCGGGATCGACCACACCTATGCGGTCGAGAAGGATGCTGTCTTCACCCTCTCCCATCCGGAGGTGGCGCGGAGCCTCACCGTCAGTGCCGATATGCCGTCGGTGCAGGTTTATGCAGGCGCCAATCTCAAAGGCGGGCGGAACCGGCCAGGCGGGCTCCCCTACAAGCCCTTTGAGGGTCTTTGCCTTGAGCCGCAGGCCTTCCCCGACGCGCCCAACGCGCCATCGCTGCCGCCAGCCATCCTCAGGCCCGGCGAGACCTATCAACGGCAGATCCTCTATACTTATCGCTAGGCGTCAGAACGGATTGTCGAAATCCCGCCAGAGGGTTGCCGTCTTGTCCTTGTCCGAAAGAACGGGCGCCAGATCCGCCATCCCCCAGTCGATCCCGAGATCAGGATCGTCCCAACGAACCGACCCGTCGCTGCCCTGATCATAGGGCGCATCCACCTTGTAGGCGACTTCGGTCCCCGGCTCGAGCGTAAGGAAGCCATGCAGGAACCCGCGAGGCACATACATTTGCTCCCCGCCTTTGGCGGTCAGTTCGGCCTTCACCCATTTGCCGCAGGTCGGCGAGCCCTTGCGGGCATCGACAGCGACATCAATGACGCGGCCCGCAACGACACGAACGAGCTTGGCTTGAGCGAAAGGCGGGCGTTGGAAATGGAGACCCCGCAGCGTGTGGACGCCCTCCGACCGGGACTGGTTATCCTGCATAAAGACTGCATCAATCCCCGCCTCGGCGAAGTCCTGTACATTATAAGTGACCGAGAACCAGCCGCGGTCATCCCCGAACCGGGCAGGCCGAATGAACTTCACATCGGGGATTTCGAGAGGAGAGACGTCAAGCGCCATGATAATTAATCCTGTTATTAGCCAGCTTATTAGCAGATAATTGCTGGAAACTTACCCCTTGAACACTATTGCGGCTCTCGGCTACGCGGGTGCGCTCATCAGCCCCTGAGATATGACCATGACTGATATGTTGAAATTCGTGACCGTTTCGCGCCAGCCCCCGCACCGCCGGGCGGCTGAAACGCGCCGTCAGGATTTCGACGAAATCTACGATCCCTTCCAGGATGCCGAAGCCGGCTCGCAAGCCTCGCGCTGTTCGCAATGTGGTGTCCCCTTTTGTCAGTCAGGCTGTCCCATCGACAATAACATCCCCGATTGGCTTCGGCTCGCTGCCGAGGGACGCCTGAAGGATGCCTATGAGGTTTCGGCGGCAACCTCCACCATGCCGGAGATCTGCGGTCGCATCTGCCCGCAGGACCGTCTCTGCGAAGGCTCCTGCGTCATTGAACAGTCAGGGCACGGCACGGTCACTATCGGAGCCGTCGAACAGTACATCACCGAGACCGCTTTCAAGGAGGGCTGGGTCCGGGAAGTGCGCCCCGCCCGCGAGCGCGAAGAATCCGTCGGCATCATCGGCTCTGGCCCCGCCGGGCTGACCGCTGCCGAAAAGCTCCGTGAACGGGGCTATAAGGTCACCGTCTATGACCGCGCCGACCGGCCGGGCGGGCTCCTCACTTACGGCATCCCCGGCTTCAAGCTGGAGAAGCCCATTGTCATGCGCCGCGTCGAACGGCTGGAGCGCGGCGGGGTCAAATTCGAAACCGGTTGCGATGTCGGCGGCAGTGTCAAATTCTCAGACATCCGTGCGCGTCATGATGCGATCCTGATCGCGACCGGCGTCTATCAGGCGCGCGACCTTTCGGTTCCCGGGGTAGGCAGTGACGGCGTCGTCCCGGCGCTCGACTATCTCACCGCGTCGAACCGGATCGGGTTCGGCGACAAGGTCGCTGACTTTGACAGCGGCAAGCTCAACGCTGCAGGCAAACATGTCGTCGTCATCGGCGGCGGCGATACAGCGATGGACTGCGTCCGCACCGCGATCCGTCAGGATGCCCTCTCGGTCTCTTGCGTCTATCGCCGCGACAGGATGAACATGCCCGGCTCCGCCCGTGAGGTCGCCAATGCCGAAGAAGAAGGCATCACCTTTGAATGGCTCTCCTCTCCCCTCGCCGTCCTTTCCGAAGGCAATGACGTCAGTGGCCTGAAGGTCCAGCGGATGCGTCTTGGCGCGCCGGGCCCGGATGGCCGTCAGGGGATCGAAGCGATCGACGGCGCGACCGGCACGCTCAAAGCCGGGCTTGTCATCAAGGCGCTCGGCTTTGAGCCGGAGGATCTGCCCACCCTGTTCGGCCTGCCCGAGCTGAAGGTCAGCCGCTGGGGCACGATCCGGGTCAATCCGTCCACTTATGAAACCAACGAGCCGGGGGTCTATGCTGCCGGTGACATCATGCGCGGCGCCAGCCTTGTGGTCTGGGGCATCCATGACGGCCTGAAGGCCGCCGAGGGAATCCACGCCCAGCTTTCCGCCCGCGCTACCCCCGCCCAAAAGACGAGGTCTCATGAAGAAGCTGTCGCCTGAGGAACTGGCCCGCACCGGCCTTTACGACCCTGCCGAAGAACATGACGCCTGTGGCGTTGGCATGATCGTCTCGATTGACGGCACGCCCCGCCGGGAAGTCGTTACGCGCGCCGTCGATGCGCTCAAAGCCGTCTGGCATCGCGGCGCGGTCGCATCTGACGGCAAGACCGGCGACGGCGCCGGTGTGCGCGTCGGGCTCGCGCAGGATTTCTTCCGCGAGAAGGCCGCCCGCAGTGGCCATGAAGTCGGCAATGCAGAAATCTGCGTCGGAATGGTGTTCCTGCCCCGGACGGATTTCAGCGCGCAGGACCGTGCCCGCGCGATTGTCGAAACCGAGATCCTTCGCTTCGGCTTTAAGCTGTTCGGTTGGCGTCAGGCCCCGACCGACGCCTCCGTCATCGGCCGAAAGGCAAATGATGTCCGCCCCGAAATCGAGCAGATCCTCTTCCATGATCCGGCGGGGCGCCCGCAAGAAGAGCTCGACCGGCTTCTTTATATCATCCGCAGGCGCATCGAAAAGCGCGCTAAGGAAGGCAATCTCGCCGACCTTTATATCTGCTCTCTGTCCTCGCGCGACATCATATATAAGGGGATGTTCAAGGCGCAGGATATCGACGCCTTCTTCCTCGACCTCAAAGACGAACGTTTCGTCTCCAGCGTCGCCATCTTCCACCAGCGCTATTCGACCAACACCTTCCCCGAATGGCGGCTGGCCCAGCCCTTCCGGATGCTTGCCCATAATGGCGAGATCAACACGATCCGCGGCAATATCAACTGGATGCGCTCCCATGAGCGCAAGATGGCTTCCGAGACATTCGGCGAGTATGGCGCCGACATCAAACCGGTCATCAATCCGGGGGCGTCGGATTCGGCCGCGCTTGATGCGGTTTATGAGCTGCTCGTCCGCTCGGGCCGCAATGCGCCGATGGCAAAGGCCCTCCTCATCCCGGAAGCATGGTCGAAACGCTCCAGCGTGATGCGCAAGGATGTCCGCGCTCTTTATGAATATTGCAACGCCGTGATGGAGCCGTGGGACGGCCCCGCTGCGATCTGTGCCTTTGATGGGCGCTGGGCGCTGGCCGGGCTCGACCGCAATGGCCTGAGACCCCTGCGCTATGCGATCACCGAGGACGGCCTACTCGCGGTCGGCTCGGAAAGCGGCATGTGCCCGCTTGGCGACAAGCATGTCATCCGCCGGGGTGCCGTGCCCGCTGGCGGCATGATCGCCGTCGACCTCAAAGAGAAGCAATTCTTCACCCATGGCGAAGTGATGGATCAGCTCGTCGCTGCCCATCCTTATGCGGAATGGCTCGGCAATATCACGGAGCTTGACCCACTTATCCGTCCGGGCAAGGAAGAACGCCTGTTCGAGGCACCTGAGCTGGCGCAGCGCCAGCTGATGTCAGGCTATACCGAAGAGGATATCGACCTCATCCTCAAACCTATGGCAGAGACCGGCAAAGAAGCCATCGGCTCCATGGGCGATGACACGCCGCTTGCTTTCATGTCGCCGAATTACCGGCCGATGTCGCATTTCTTCCGCCAGCGCTTCAGCCAGGTCACGAACCCGCCGATCGACCCGTTGCGCGAAGGCCGGGTGATGAGCCTCAAAACGCGGTTCAAGAACCTCGGCAACATCCTTGCCCAGAACGAGACGCAGACGGATGTTTACGTCCTTGAAGGACCGATCCTCTCTAACGGCATGTATGAGCGGATGCGCGAACGTCTTGGCGAAACCGTCACCGTGCTCGACTGCACCTTTGAGGTTCGCGATAAACCCGGCGCCCTGCAGGAAGCCCTGACCCGCATTCAGGAAGAAGTCTGCACCGCTGTTGCTGGCGGCTCGGCCCATATCGTCCTGACCGACCGGCATGTCTCTGGCACGCGCGCGCCGATCCCGATGATCCTTGCAACCAGCGCCTGTCACAAGGCCCTGATCGAGAAAGGCCTGCGGTCATTCTGTTCCCTGACGGTCCGCAGCGCGGAATGTCTCGACAGCCATTATTGCGCGGTGCTGATCGGCGTCGGCGCGACCTGCGTCAGCCCCTATCTTGCCTTTGAGACCATCGCCGAGCGCATTGAGCGCGGCAAATATGACGGGCTCGATCTGTCGAGTGCCATCGGTAATTACAAAAAGGCGCTGGAGAATGGACTGCTGAAGATCCTTTCCAAGATGGGGGTCTCTGTCCTCTCGGCCTATCGCGGCGGCTGCAATTTTGAGACGCTCGGTCTCTCCCGCTCGCTGATTGATGCCTATCTGCCCGGCGCGACTAGCCGCATCTCAGGCCTCGGTCTTCCCGGCCTTGAGAAAATGATCCGTGATCTGCACGACAAGGCTGTCGGCGGGCAGGAAGACCTCGCCCGCCTGCCGCTGGGCAGCTTCTACCGCGTCCGCGCGGGCGGCGAGCCCCACGCCTATCAGGCAAAGGCGATCAGCGACCTGCAACAGGCCGTGCGCCAGAACGACTATGCCGCCTATAAAAGGTGGTCCTCTGCGATTGCCGAGAACTCCCAGATCCAGATCCGCGACCTCCTCGCCTTCCGGCCGCAACGCGCGGTCCCGCTCGAAAAGGTCGAAAGCGTCAATGCGATCCGCAAGCGCTTTGTCACCCCCGGCATGTCGCTCGGCGCGCTCTCTCAGGAAGCGCATGGCACACTGAATGTTGCGATGAACCGGATCGGCGCCAAATCCGTCTCCGGTGAAGGCGGCGAGGATCCTGCCCGCTACAAACCCCTGCCCAATGGCGACAATATGAATTCGGCGATCAAGCAGATCGCCTCGGGCCGTTTCGGGGTGACAGCGGAATATCTCAATCACTGCCGTGAGATCGAGATCAAGGTCGCACAAGGCGCAAAACCCGGCGAAGGCGGACAATTGCCCGGCTTCAAGGTGACTGAATTCATCGCCAAGATGCGCCACGCCACCCCCGGCGTCACGCTCATCTCCCCGCCGCCGCATCACGACATCTATTCAATCGAAGACCTCGCGCAGCTCATCTTTGATCTCAAGCAGATCAGCCCCAATGCGCGCGTCTGCGTGAAACTCGTCGCCTCGGCGGGTGTCGGCACGATTGCCGCGGGCGTCGCCAAGGCCAAGGCGGACATCATCCTGATTTCCGGCCATGTCGGCGGCACGGGCGCCAGCCCGCAGACCTCGATCAAATTTGCCGGCTCCCCATGGGAGCTGGGTCTTGCCGAAGCCAATCAGGTGCTCACCCTCAATGAGCTGCGTGAGCAGGTCACCTTACGTACCGATGGCGGCCTCAGAACGGGCCGCGATATCGTCATCGCCGCCATGCTGGGGGCGGAGGAATACGGCATCGGCACGCTCAGCCTTGTCGCCATGGGCTGCCTGATGGTGCGCCAGTGCCATTCGAATACCTGCCCCGTCGGTGTCTGCACGCAGGATGCCTCCTTGCGCGAGCGCTTTACGGGCAATGCGGACCATGTCGTAAACCTGATGACTTTCATCGCCGAGGAAGTCCGCGAAATCCTCGCCGAGCTTGGCGTGAAGAGCCTTGATGACGTGATCGGCCGTTCGGACCTTCTTTATCAGGTCAGCCGCGGCGCGGAACATCTCGACGATCTCGACCTCAACCCGATCCTGATCCGGGCGAGCGAAGGGCCGACCCCGCCGCGCAGCACGCGCGAGCTTCGTAATGATGTCGGCGAAACGCTCGACGCCCTGGTCGTGGCAGATGCCGACCCTGTCTGGAGCCACAGAGAAAAAATGCAGCTCACTTATCCTGTGCGCAATATCGACCGGGCGGTCGGCACACGGACCAGCTCGCATATCGTCCGGCAATTCGGCCCCGAGGGCCTGCCCGATGGTCACCTCACCGTGAACCTGCGCGGCTCGGCGGGTCAGTCGCTCGCCGCCTTTGGCATGCGCGGCCTCAGGATCGAAGTCGAAGGCGATGCCAATGACTATGTTGGCAAAGGGCTTTGCGGTGCGCAGGTCATCATCACGCCAGCCCGGAATGAACCGAAGACGGATGATGTCATCATCGGCAATACCTGCCTTTATGGCGCCACCTCAGGCGAGCTTTACGCCGCCGGCCATGCGGGCGAACGCTTTGCCGTGCGCAATTCGGGTGCCCGCGCGGTCGTTGAAGGCTGCGGTGCAAATGGCTGTGAATATATGACCGGCGGTGAAGTGCTGATCCTTGGACGTGTCGGCGACAATTTTGGCGCCGGGATGACCGGCGGCCGCGTCTTTGTCTATGACCCGGCAACCCGGCTCGGCGATTATCTGAATACAGATGATGTCTGCGCCATGCCGCTCGGCGATACCGAAGAGGATTGCCGCGCTCTGCTCACCAGCCATTTTGCAAATACCGGCTCTGAACTGGCTCGCCAGCTCATCGACAATTGGGATGAAGCGCGCGCCGCGTTCCGCCTCGTCCTGCCGGCGCTTGCCGAACCTGTGGTCCAGCCGGTCCGCGCAGCCTCCTGATACAAAAAAGGGGCGCCGTGATGGGCGCCCCTTTTTGATTCAAAGATGAATGGTCTGCTTATGCGGACTTCATCGATTTGAGGACGTCCACACCCTGAAGATTGTGGCGGCGTGCCCGGCGTTCCATCAGCGCGCGCCAGTTCCCCATCGACATCAGCTGCGAGTAGAGAATCGGCAGGATGTTCGACTTGCGCAGCTCAAGGAATTTGTCGTCCGGCAGTTCGTTGAGTTTGTTCTCTTCGAGGCCGACATATTTTGCGAAAGGCTGCGGCTGGTCAGTGCCATCCGGCGTGAACTGAGCGACCTGCTCGGCGAGGAAATCGTATTTTGCGAGTTCCTGGCTGAAACGCAGCGTGTTCTGACGGTCCTGCTCATAAGTCTGGCAGTATTCCATCGCCTGCTTCATCGCGTCGCTCGGCTCGCCATTGTTGAAGAACGGCAGCTCACCATTCTCGGTGATCCCAGCGTAGCCCTCGTCGACGATCATCGCCATGCGCGGGTTTTGCGGATCGGCCCCACGGTCGGTGGCCAGCGCAAACGGATAGCGGCGCAGATAGCCCGGCACGTAGACATTCTGTTCCCACTCACCGGATTCCTTGTCGATGAAGAGGTTCTCATCATCGATGATGCCGACGACGGCGAGCGGCAGCGCGGTTGCCTTCTCGGAGAAGATCACCGGGTAATCGCGAGACGCCGAAGGAATTTCCGAGACGGTCAGCGGGATCGCACGAATTTTCTCAGCGAAAGCGAACGGACGATCCGGACGCGAGACGCCAAGCTTGCCGTGCTGTTCCTTGTTGAGGAGAGCCGGTTTCGAGAACAGGAACATGGACCCTTCGAGGCCCGGAGGTGTGGCGGTTGGCGTAGTGCTCATGAAATTCGTCTTTTCTTCTGTGAGACTGTCAATTCGGCGCGCAATAGCAAAACGCCATGCTCTGCGGAACCCTCAAGGCGAGGGAAATCAACTGTTGGTGGGCGAAATCCTGTTCAGAGAGAGGCCATCTCCGATTTCGAGCGGTCCTGCGCATCACAGGCGATGCGATACATCTCCTGAAGATGCTTGGCATCCTGGGCTGCCCTGTGGACATGCGGCGCCCCGCGGCTGGCAAGTTCAACCAGCTCTTTGGGCTCGCGCGGCCAGATCGGCCGGAGAAGATCGCCAAGATCATTGAGCCGGTAATTGGGGCGGACCCCGGCTGCATCATAAAGCCGGAACAGCCAGAAACTGTCATAGTCGGGCGCGTCGGAATAAACCTGCGCATCGCCCAGCGCAGCATTCAGGATCAGCGCAGATTCAATCGGATCCCGGCCATCCGTGACCAGATTGCTTGGGCTGATACCGTGCAGCTTTTCAGCCGGTTTCTCCCATGCAGTCATGCTCCAGCTATCAGCTGGCTTGATCAGCATGGAACGCGGATCACCCGTTTCGAATACCCAGCCCACTTCGATGGGCCAGGAATGTGGTCCCAGACCGGACGCCTCGACGTCGATGAACGCGATTCTCGCGTTCCTTTGATCGGCTTCCATTCAACCTCCCCGGACGGCGCTATTGTTACGCGCTTCTTGTTGCCGGCATAATATTTTTGGTCAGTTCCCGGCGGGGTTTTTATCCGCCGGTCAGCAGCAAATGTCGAGAAAAATGGGAAAAAACGCGCGCTTAGACGCGCTGTCCGCCCGAGACGCGCCAGACCCCGGATGCTTCGTCTACCTCAAGATCGAGAATCGGCTCGTCGCCATTCGCCTTATTGGCGAAATTGCGGGCCGCCTCGATCCGGCGTTTGACCTTCCGGGCGAGTGTCACCGCCCCGGCGGTTGCCGCAGCGGTGAGGATAAGGGTGCCGATCGCGCTCATGTGACAGAGCCTATCACAGATTCTCGGAATTGGCGCATGACAGCTCGGTTAGCGCCCAAAACGCGACCACAGGCTCTTGCGCTCGATCGCGCCGAGGATCGCATCGGGGCCGATGACCCGCTCAAGCGACGCCCCCATGAGTTTTGCGAGCATGCCTTTCTTGTCCGCCGGGATCGGCCGAATCTTCACCCGGTCGCCAAAGCGGCGCTTGAGCATTGCGCGCATGTCCTCGACCCCGTCGATCAGGCCCAGCTCTTTTGCGTCTTCGGCCAGCCAGAAATCGCCATTGAAGAGCGTGTCGTCGCTGCCCTTGAGACGCTCGCCGCGGCGTTCCTTGACGACGCCGACAAAGCCCTTGTGGGATTTCTCCAGCAGGTCTTCGAGGCGGCGAACGTCGCGCGGGCTTTCGGGCCGGAAGGGATCAAGCTGCCCCTTGTGATCACCGGCGGTATAGACCCGCCGCTCAATGCCGAGCTTTTCCAGCGCATCGGGGAAGCCGAACCCGCCGGCAATCACGCCGATCGAGCCGACAATCGCGAAGGGATCGGCATAGATCTCGTCCCCTGCCAGCGCGAGCATATAGCCGCCCGAGGCGCCGACATCCTCGATATGAGTGATCAGCGGCAGCTTGTGCTTCTCGGCCAGCTCCCGGGCACGGGCGAGGATCATCCGCGACTGGACCGGCGAGCCGCCCGGCGAATTGATCGACAAAATGACGGCCCTTGGGCTGCCTACCGTAAAGGCCTTGCGTAGCGAATCTTCGAGACCGGAAAGATTGAGGGACTTCCCCGTCCGTGTATCGGGCGCAATCGTGCCATTCATCGGCAGCAGATTGACGATCGGGGCCGGGTCACCGGTAAAGGGCAGTTTATGCCACAGGAATTTGAACACATTTCTCTCCGGGGATGGAAACTCGAGTATACGGGCTGTAAGCGCAGCGGCTTGCAAGGTTCAACCGTCTCAAAGACTGTGCCATGAGCACTTTGTCACATAAGACGTTGCGCCAATTGTCCCCATATCTCGTCTGGGCATAGTCTCGCCTGGAAAGGAACTGCTTCATGGCTCTCGCCGCCGAACTCACTGCCCCGGTCCGGTTCACCGATGTGGCGGCTCGTCTCAAAGAGATGCAAGCGGACGACCTGGCCGCCACCAATGATGTGATCATCGATCACCTCTCTTCTGACATTGAGCTGATCCCGGAAGTCGCGCGGCATCTGATCGTGGCCGGCGGCAAGCGTCTGCGGCCGCTGATCTGCCTTGCCGCTGCCGATATCTGCGGCGCGAGCGGTCCTCGCCCCCTCTTTCTTGCCGGTGCCGTCGAGCTGATCCATGCCGCCACCCTCCTGCATGACGATGTGGTGGACGACTCCGCGCTGCGCCGCGGGCTGAAGACCGCGAACATCGTTTTCGGCAACAAGGAGTCGGTACTGGTCGGCGATTTCCTCTTTGCACGGGCTTTTGCCCTGATGGTGAAGACCGGCTCGCTCGATGTTCTCGATATTCTCAGCCGCGCCTCCTGCACGATTGCCGAAGGCGAAGTCCTGCAGCTGACGACCGAGGCTGATCTCGATACGTCGCGCTCGACCTATATCAATGTCGTGACCGCCAAGACCGCTGCCCTCTTTGAAGCCGCCGCGCGCGCCGGCGCAATGGTGGCTGGTGCCAGCGAAGAAGACGCCGATGCGCTGGGCCGTTACGGGCTCAATTTCGGCATTGCCTATCAGATGGTCGACGACACGCTCGACTATGAGGGGCAGGCGGACAATATCGGCAAGTCAGCCGGTGATGATTTCCGCGAAGGCAAGATGACCCTGCCGGTGATCCACGCCATCGCCCGCGCCCGTGACGATGAAGAGCGCGCCTTCTGGGCCCGCACAATTGGTGAGCGCGAACAGACCGCAGGCGACTTTGAACGCGCGCAAGGGCTGATTGCCCGTGACAATCTGATCGATGTCTGCCTTGGTGAAGCCCGCGATTATGCAGCGCGCGCCGCAGAGGCACTTGAGGGCTTGCGCGATACGCCGCTCAAGCGGACGCTTGAGGATCTTGCGCTGAGTTCGGCTGCCCGTCAGGCCTAGCCCGAAGCCCGAACATCCCCCGCCAGACGAAGACACAGAGCGCTGTGGTCAGGACGCCTGCTGTCCACAGACCAAATGAGCCATAGCGCTCTGGCAGCGTAATCGCGGCAATCCCGCCATTCAGGATCAGAAGCGCATAGGCCGCCGAGACGGCCTGATGTGACCAGCCCTCGGCCCGCAGGCGCTGATAGATATGCTCCTTATGCGCATCGAAGACCCGCGCGCCGCGCATGGCCCGGCGGCAGAACGTGTAGGCGACATCGAGCAGGAAGGGGATGAAGGCGATCGCAAAGACATAGACCGCCTCAGGCCGCGCCTGTCCCGCATGAAGCGCTCCAGCCCCCAGCAGCATCGCGACCCCGAGGCTGCCCGCATCGCCAAGGAAGATCCCGCCCTTGAGAAGATTGCGGACGGCAAAGCCGTAAAGCGCGGCCGCCGTGATGACATAGAGAATGACGATCCCGCCATTGCTCGGCGCAAAGAGGACCAGCAGGACGGAGAGGCCGATCATCCCGCCGCCTGCCGCCATGCCGTTAAGCCCGTCCATGAAATTAAACGCATTGAGAAAGCCGAAAAGAAAGAGCGCGGCGAGCACATATCCAGCAGGCTCGGGCAGGCTGATCCCCGGCCCGAACGGCAATGGGATGTGCCCCAAAGGGCCTGTATAGATCGACGCAAAACCGCAAAGGACGACAAAGGCCGCCATTTTCATCCGTGCGGGGATGTCTGAAATATCATCAAGTAGACCAATCCCGGCAGCGACCAACGCAATCACCGCAAGAGTTGGCGGCAAAGGCCAACCGAGCAGGATCGCCACGCCTGTTGCAACGAGGATGACCAGCGTGATGACGAGCCCCCCGGCACGTGATGCGGGCTGCCGGTGGTTTGAGCGGGCCTTGACCTTGTCTGTCAGCCACAGCTTCGCCGCCGCCCGGCCCGATAATCCGTAAACGGCGATCCCGGAAACTACGGCGAGAAGCACCAGAATGATGAGATCCGCCTGCCCCATCATGAAGCCCCCTTGCGGAAGAGCGGTGATGAGACCGCCCAATGGCCCTCCGCAACGAACCGTCGGGCCGCACGTGTCGCCGCACTCGCCGACGCGTAAAGCCCGAAGACGGTCGCGCCACTGCCGGACATCCGCGCGCCAAGACAGCCCGGCTGAGCGGACATCTCTGCTTCCAGCGCAGCAATGGCTGGGCAGATCACCCGCGCGGGCGGTGCTAGATCGTTCCGTGTACCCGAAAGAAAGCTTGCAACGTCACCTGATGATGCGAGCCTTGCCGTCTCCGGCAGTTCAAAGGGCGATGGCGCGGCGGCCTTATCAAAGGCGCGGAAGACGGTGCCTGTCGGCACGGCCTGCCGCGGATTGGCGAGCGCGATGTGAAGTGGCGGCAGGCTAGGTCCGTTGGTTACTGCGAAGCCGATCCCACGTGCCCGGAAACTGTCCGCTGACATAATATAGGGTGCAAGGCAGACCGGCCCGTCCGCCCCAAGCCCCTGCGAAAGCGCCATCAGACCCGGCACGCTGAGCGGCACCGATGCTCGCTGATTGAGTAATGCGAGCGCTGCCGCACCGTTCGACGTGCCCCCGCCAATGCCGGAAGCGACGGGCACGTTTTTGGTCAGCCGGAAGCGGACCGGGCGAATATCTGCCGCCACTGCAAAAGCGCGGGCTGCACGCAAGACGAGGTTATCCGTAGACGGCGAAAGGCCAGCCCCCTCCTCCCCATCAATGATGAGCGAAAATTCGTCCGTCTCTTCCTCAATCGAAAGAACATCGCCCGCAGAGGCAAAGACACAGAGTGTATCGACCGGATGATAGCCGTCAGGCCTCACCCCGCCGACATGCAGCGCCAGATTGATCTTCGCGAGGCTCTGGATTTCCGCGAGGGGCATTGCCTGCCTCTACTCGCTGTCCGCCATGTCTGCCAGCGATCCCGGCGCAGGCGGCTCGCCATTGAGCTTGGCTTCGACGCGCTGTTTCAGCTCTTCGCCCAGCCCTTCGATTTCAAGGACCCGGCGCCATTCATAGCGGGCTTCTGATTTGCGCCCCGCCTGCCAATAGGCATCGCCAAGATGGTCCGTGATGACATCATCGCCAGGCTCAAGTTGGACGGCCCGCTCGAGATATTCGACCGCCATCTTGTAGTCCCCACGCTGATAATAGGCCCAGCCAAGGCTGTCCGTGATCGCGCCCGAAGTCGGGCGGGCTTCCAGCGCCCGCTCGATCATGCCGAAGGCTTCGTCGATATTCTCGCCGCGCTCGACATAGGAATAGCCAAGATAATTGAGGAGGCCGGGCTCGTCAGGCGACAGCTCCAGCGACTGACGCAGGTCAGGCTCGGCCCTTGCCCAATCCCCGGCCTCTGCCGTGATGGCACCGCGAGCGAAGTAATAGCGCCACAGATTGCTGCCGCGGTTTTCTTCCGAGGATAGCTGCTCGGCAATGGCGATCGCCTCGCTTCCCGCTTTGTAGGCCTCGTCTATGCGACCTTCCTGCGCGAGCAGGTTCGCAAGCTCCAGCATGACATCGGGTGCCAGCGCATCCTGCTTGAGATAATCCTTGATCAGATTGATCCCTTCATTGCGGCGGTCCATCGCCACATAGGCTTCGGCCTGCGCAATGGCGGCATAATTATAGAGCCATGAGACAGGCTTTACCCGGCCTTGCGCGCGGGCAGCATCGTCGTAGCGCTCGTAATAGGTCGCAATCGAACCGATGATGTAGTGGCCGCCATCAAGGTCGGGATCGATCGCCACGGCAAGCTGCGCCAGTGTCAACGGCACTTCGAGGTTGAGCGGGATTTCACCGAACCCGGCTTCCAGCGCGGCATCACGCTGGGTCATCGCGCGTTCATAGGCCGTCCATGCAAAATTGAGGAACACGAGTGCGGCGCCCTCTTCTGCCGACGATACCATGCGCAAGGGCGCCTTTGCGGCAACGCGCCTGAACTCGGCTGTTTCACCAGCAAGAGGCTCACCAAGGCGCGACAGCCCCAACCTTCCGACCCGGCGCAGATATCCTCTGTCCTCGGAAAGTCTCTGGAAGAGATCGATCGCTTCTTCTTTTGACTTGTTGCGCTCCACAAATCCGGCATAGGCGCGCACGGCCATGTCCGCCCCCGGCGCCCGCAGCGCCTGAGCGTAGGCAACCTCTGCCCCTTCGGTACGGTCTTCGAGATCGAACATCAGTGCAAGGTGGAAGGGCGTGAAGCCCGCGAAATTGCTTTCCTGCGTCTCGGCAAGTTTCTCGGTTGCGGCCTCAAGCCCTGTGTCGGGATAGATCGCCCACGCTTCGAGCAGATCGCCCATCGCTGTGCCCAGCCCGCTGGCGAAGGGGTCTTTGAGGGCCGCCTGCGCGGCGATGTAATTCTGCCCACGGAAGGCGTCAGCGATCAGGGTCAGGCGCGGTAAATCATCATCAAGAAAGCCTGCGAGCTGCACCTGATCATGGCCACCCTCTTCGACGACCGGCGGCGCGCTCAAAATCTCTTCGGCATAGGCCCGCGCGCGGGTGAAATCCCCTGCGACCAGCGCATAGCGAAAGGCGCTCTGCTTCACCCCGGGATCGCCCGTCTCGGCAATCGCGCGGCTGAAAGCGTCGGAGGCGTCCCCGAAACGCTGCTGGCTCGCCGCGAACCGGCCCTGCAGGTAGTCGCCAGCGACCGTCTCAGGATCGGCAGACCCCGTTTTGCCGGAGATCATGGTGCCGGAAGCGGCAGCACAGCCGGCAAGACTCATCAGGGCGAGAGCAAGAAGAGGAAGTCGTGATCGCATGAGGATATCCGGGGTCACTCTTATTTGGGACGGAAGTGAGTCATCCCACCCGTCATCCGCTTAGGCAAGCATTGTGGCCCAAATCAGTTCCCGCCCGAAGCACCGGCGGTGAGCCCGGCCCGCCGTCCATTGGCGAAATAGTCATCGATCCCGTCCGCAATCGCGGCGGCGGCATTGTTCCGCCAGGTGCGCGAGCCGAGATTGGCTTCGTCATCCTCGTTCGACATGAAGGCGAGTTCGACAAGGACCGCCGGGACGTCAGGAGAAAGAAGAACGACCAGCCCGCCATGGCGGTGCGTGTTGTTCACCATTTTCACCCGGCCCTTCATGTTCTGGACGAGATGAGCGGCAAGGCGTTCTGACTGGTTCTTGGTATCGGTATTGGCAAGATCAAAGAGGATGCTTGAGACATCCTTGTCCTCACTCGACAATTCGCGGTCGAAGAGACGGAAGTCCCCTTGCGAGGTCGCCTCAGCGGCCATCTTCTCGGAGCGGTCTTCGGACAGGGTATAAACGGACGCGCCGCGGACCGAGAGCACCGGGTTCGCATCGGCATGGATCGACACGAACATGTCGGCCTGTCGGGCGCGGGCAAATTTGATCCGCTCTTCAAGGTCGATGAACTCGTCACCGCTGCGCGTGAAGGCAACTTCATAGCCGCGCTTGGTCAGCTCCTTGCCGAGCGCTTGGGCGGCGGACCAGGTGACGCGCTTTTCCTCAAGGCCCGTGGTCCGGCCGATGGAGCCCGGATCCTTTCCGCCATGACCGGGGTCAATGACGATGACGAGCTTGTCGGAGGGCGTCGCCGGTGTCTCGGTATATACCCGGCCCGGACGCAGACTCGGAATGCGGGTCATGCGGGACGGCGCGCTACTGGTCGCTGATTCGGCAGCAGCGGCCTGCACGACGGACGGAATATCCATCGGCGGCGCTGTTTTGGGCTCTTCAACCTTTGCAGTCTCGACCTTTTTCGAGGGCTTTTTCTTCGCTGGTTCTGGCTCGGGCTTCGCCTCAGCGGCCGCAAGGATCGATGCAGCGTCGGCTGCAGCGGTCAGGAAAGCGGCTCCATTGACCGGTTCCAGATCAATGACGAGGCGATAGCTCTCATTGCTGCCGCTCGGCTCGATCACGAAATCCCGCGCCGGTAGCGCTGTTTCTGCAAGATCAATGGTCACCCGGCCCTCGCCGGTCGTCACCTTATTCACGACGCCCTTCGATGCGGGCAGACCGTCACTGCCGAGCGAAAAGCTCACATTCTCAATGAGGATGACGATCTCGCCGCCATTCGACTGGCGAGGCACAAGCTCATAGCCGGGTGCCGCGTCCATATCGAGGACGACGCGCGTATGCCCGCTTTTGTGCACACCGAGGCGAACGTTTTCCACAATGGGCGCAGTCGCGCGCTCACCCGCAAGGGCGAGGATCCCGCAAAAAGTCAGGATCGCGACAGACCACAGGGACAGCGCTCGCTTCATCAACTTCGTCATTCACTACTTCGCCGTCCGACTCACTACGGGTTTACCATGTTGAGCCTGACGACACACCCGTCTTTCCGGTTAGGTCGGTGGACCTTAACGGCCCTTTAAGCCTGAGCGCGCAATGCTCATTTACCGTCAATCGCCAACCGGCGGAGACGCGGCTTGTGCAGGGGCGAAAAGTCCGGCACATAAGCCCATCTGAGGCTAAGACGCTCAACGTCTTATGCGCTCGACCAGATTCCGGTTTCTCCTGCAAGTCAGGTGAACCTTGGATTTCCCCCCGGACGCTTCTCCGGGAGGACCGGATCCCCCGCCGACCCGCTATTTCGTCGGGTGCGCATGGACCGGAAAGCGGAAGCACTTGGCGGAAAGGCCCTCCCCATTCGGGGGAAGCGCTCCGAACTCCGCCCGTAAGTCACCCCGCCCCCTTTTTGAGGGGCGACCTTGGAAACCTTGTCATGGCCCTGGCCACAATCATTTTGCTGACCGTCTGGCTGACCGCCCTGAAAGGGCGATCGCTGCGGCTGCTTCGCCCTGTCATGGCATCTTCGTGCGGCGAGAGCTTGCTCCGCCGTGGAGCCCTTTTACATGTCAAAGAAAATGCTGATCGATGCGCGCCACCCGGAAGAGACCCGGGTCGCGCTCCTTTCCGGCGGCAAAGTCGAGGACTTCGACTTCGAATCCCTGTCGCGCAAACCGCTCAGGGGTAACATCTATCTCGCCCGGATCACCCGGGTCGAACCGTCACTTCAGGCCGCTTTCGTTGAATATGGCGGCAACCGGCACGGCTTCCTCGCCTTTGGCGAGATCCACCCCGATTACTATCAGATCCCGGTCGCGGACCGCGAAGTCCTGCGTCAGGCCGAAGCGCTGGAAGCAGAACTTGCCGCCAAGCTCGCCGCCCTCGATGCGGATGCCGACGAGGTCGAAGACGACAGCATCGAGGATGATGAGGACGGTGCCCGCGTTGCATCCTCTTCTGATGATGACGAATCAGCGAGCGAAGCCCGCGCCGATTCGGAAGACGAGGACTCCCGCCCTCGCCGTGGTCGAGGCCGCCGCCGCCGGGGTGGCCGGGGCCGTCGGGGCCGTGGACGCTCTTCTGACGATAACGAAAACAACAGCGATGAGGCCGAAGCCCGCGCACCGTCGGACGACGATGACGACAACGCTGACAACAGCTCTGAGAATGACGTCGCTGATGCCGCCGAGGCAGTCACCGATGAATCGCCAGCCGAAGACGCTTCAAAAGATGACGTTCAGCCCGATGAGGATCTGGGTTGGCACGGCACCGATGAGGACGTCATCGAAGCCCTCACCCATGAGGAAGACGCGCCAGATGCGGACGCCTCCTCCGATGACGACACTGATGATGAGGATGGCCCCAAATCCATCGCGCTCTCGGCTCGCACCGAACCCCAGCTGACCGAAGAGCTGCCCGCAGAAGATGCGGATCAAGCCTCGGACGAAGATGACGAGCCCACCGCTGAACTCGATGAGGAGCAAGCGGACGACGACGATACGGCAGAAGCTGAAGCAGAAGACGACACTGCCTCTGCAGATGACAGTGACGCTGACGCTGCTGATGAGGATACGGACGAAAACGGCGACGATGCAGAATCTCGCGCAGAGCCGGAAGAAGAAAAAGCGCCGCGCGAGCCGACAGAAGAAGAGCTCGCAGCCCGTCAGCGCGCTGAGGAAATCGCCGACCTTCAGCGGCGCTATGACGAAGCCCGCCGCGAACGCGACCGCCTCCTGAAAAACTACCGCATCCAGGAAGTCATCAAGCGCCGCCAGATCATGCTGGTGCAGGTCGTGAAAGAAGAACGCGGCAATAAGGGCGCAGCCCTGACGACTTACCTTTCGCTTGCTGGCCGTTACGGCGTCCTGATGCCGAACAATTCGCGTGGTGGCGGCGTCAGCCGGAAAATCTCGAACCAGTCCGACCGTCGTCGTTTGAGAAAAGCAATTGCCAGCCTCGACGTGCCGCACGGTCAGGGGCTGATCATCCGCACGGCCGGTGCCAAGCGCACCAAGGCGGAGATCAAACGCGACTATGACTACCTCGCCCGTCTTTGGGATACGATCCGTGAGCAGACGCTAAAGTCTGTCGCACCGTGCTGCATCTATGAGGAAGCCAGCCTGATCAAACGGGCGATTCGCGACCTTTATGACAAGGACACGTCCGAGATCCTGGTCGAAGGCGAAGAAGGCTATCGTGAAGCCAAAGACTTCATGAAAATGCTGATGCCGAGCCACGCCAAGAACGTTCAGCCCTATCGCGAGAAAGAGCCCCTCTTCCTGCGTCATGGCGTCGAGCGTCAGCTCGATGAAATGTACCAGCCGGTGGTGAACCTCAAATCGGGCGGCTACCTCGTTATTCAGCAGACGGAAGCTCTGATCTCCGTTGATGTGAACTCCGGCAAAGCGACAAAGGAACGCAATGTCGAGGCCACCGCGCTGAAGACCAACTCCGAAGCTGCCGTGGAGCTTGCCCGGCAATGCCGCCTGCGTGACCTTGCGGGCCTCATCGTCGTCGACTTCATCGACATGGATGAGAACCGTAATAACCGCAGTGTCGAGAAGAAATTCAAGGACGCGCTCAAACATGACCGCGCTCGCATTCAGGTCGGTTCGATTTCGAATTTCGGCCTTCTGGAGATGTCACGCCAGCGCCGCCGCTCCGGCATTGTCGACGGCACGACCCGGCTCTGCCCGGTCTGTGACGGCTCGGGCTTTGTCCGCTCGGTTGAAATGGCCGCGCTGCGCGTCCTGCGCTCGATTGAGGAAAAGGCCGTCTCTGACCGTGCCGCACAGGTCACGGCGACAACGGCGCTCGATGTTGCTCTTTATATCCTCAACCAGAAACGTGGCTGGCTGAACCGGATCGAGGACAGCTACGGCGTCACGATCGAGATCAATGGCGATCACGAGAAGACCGGTGATCAGTATGAGGTGCAAACCTCCGGCAAGGCGCGCGATGTTGATACGCTCCGCCAGTCTGCCGCTGTTGAGATCGGTGATGTCACCGTCGAGCACGAGAGTGACGAAGACGACACTGCTGAAGCCGATGACAATGTCGAGGCGGATGACAATCGTCAGGATAATGACGAAAGCCGCGCTGACAGCGACGACGACAAACCGAAGAAGAAACGCCGTCGGCGGCGCCGCCGGAAATCCGATTCGGATGATGACGAGACGGCCCGCGCCGATGGTGAGGACGAAATTTCCTCATCAGATGAGGATGGCGAAACCGAAGCCCGCTCGGATGACGCGGACGATGACGCCGATAGCGATGGCGAGCCCAAGCGCAAACGTCGCCGCGGACGCCGGGGTGGCCGGGGCCGTAAGAGCGAACAGGCCGATGCATCCGATGAGACATCGTCAGATGAGGACGGCAAGGCTGAGAAGGCTGACGCCGACACTGCCAAGGCAGATGACGCGGACGCTGTGACGGAAGAAGTCGCCACGAGCGCAGAACCTGTCGCCGCTCAGGAAGAGCCGGACGCCGAGCCGACCCCGGAACCTGCCCCGCCGCGTGCGGCTGCCAGCATCCATGAGCCTCTCCCGGAGGATGATAAAAAGGATGATAAGGCGCCCAAGCGTGGCGGTTGGTGGCAGCGTGCGTTCGGGAATGGCGACTGACCCCGCGCGCTTAACCGCATTTCATGGCAAAAGGGGTGGAGCGCGCGCGTTCCCCCGCTAGACTGGGCGCTTGCCGGGCGGCGAGCGCCCTTTTGAGGTCTTATATGTCAGTGATGAGCTTCCGGCCCATCTTCTTGCGCCTGTCCGTCTGCCTTGCCGCCCTGTTCGGATGGATAGGCATTGCATCGGCCCAGACCCTCCTGCGGGATGCCGAGATCGAGCAATTCCTTGAGGACTATACCCGACCGCTCATGGAAGTCGCCGGTATCAACCCCGAGGGCATTGAGATCCTGATTGTCGGGGATCCCAATTTCAACGCTTTCGCTGGTCCCGGCGTGATGGGCATGAATACCGGCACGATCCTGATGGCCGAGACGCCCAATGAGATCGAAGGCGTTCTTGCGCACGAGGTCGGCCACCTTGCCGGCGCGCACTCGGTCCGCGGCCCTGAGGCCTATGCCAAGGCCTCCCGGCCCGCCATGCTCAGCCTTGTGCTTGGTGCGGCAGCCATTGCCGCTGGCGCGCCGCCCGAAGCCGGTTTCGGCATTCTCGGCCTTGGCCAGAACGCGGCGATGGGGACGGCCTTGACCTACAGCCGTGGTCAGGAGTCGGCCGCTGACCAAGCCGCCCTCTCTTATCTTGAAGCGATCGGCCATTCCGGCCGAGGGCTGATGACCTCGTTTGAACGGCTGTCGAACCAGCTCCTCCTCTCAGGCCGGGATGTGAAGCCCTATCTTCAGACCCACCCGATCGGCCTCAAACGGGTTGCCGCGCTTAATGACCGCGCGTCCCAGATGCAGCATTTCGGCGATACTGATAGCGAAGAGGAAATCTTCCGGCTGCACATGATCCAGGCGAAGATTACCGGTTTCATGAGCGAGCCCTTCACCACTTTACGCAAATATCCGCTGTCCGATCAGACCCAACCTGCCCGCTATGCCCGTGCCGTCGCCTATTACCGGGATAGCCGCCTTGAAAAGGCGCTGACGGAGATCGACCGACTGATTGTGGACGACCCGGACAACCCCTTCTTTGAAGAGCTTAAGGGCCAGATGTTGTTCGAGCACGGCAAAGTCCGTGAGGCAGTCGAGCCGCACCGCAAATCGGTCGAGCTGGCGCCGCAATATGCCCTTCTCAAGATCAACCTTGCCCGCGCCCTCGTCGCACTAGAGGGCGATGAGGAAGTGACTGAAGGCATCACCCTCCTGCAGACAGCCCTCGTTCAGGAGCCGGACAACAGCTTTGCCTGGAGCGAGCTTGCCCGCGCCTATGCGGTCAAACGCAATGAGCCGATGGCGGCTCTCTCTCATGCCGAAGCGCTCTTCTCTGTCGGCAACACGCCGGAAGCCCACCGCTTTGCGAGCCTTGCGCGCGACAAGCTGACCCCCGGCACACCGGAGCACCTGCGGGCGCTTGACATTATCCGTGCCTCCGAAGACGACGCTCGCCGCGCACGGGCGCGGGGCGGAAACCGCCGCTGACCCCTAATTTTACGGAGTAGAAGTCATGTCAGGCCGTACCCTGCCCCTCGCTGTAGCCGCGCTAATGGGGATTGCCGCCCTTGGCGATATCGCGACCAGCCCATCTCTCGCTGCCACGCAAAAAAGCGAGGCAGAAATCGAGGAAATCGTCCGCAATTATCTGCTCGAGAATCCAGAAGTCATCTTTGAGTCCGTTCAGCGCTACCGCGAAAAGCAAGAAGCCCTCGAAGCCGCCGCAGCGGCTGAAACCGCACGCGGCTATCTGCCGGAGCTTCGCTCAAACCCGGCCGGACAGGTTGTGCCCGCCCCAAGTGGGGATGCGGAAATCGTGGTTGTCGAGTTCTTTGACTACAATTGCTCGGCCTGCCGCTTCGCTGCCGATTTTGTCTTTGAACTTCAAGAAGATGACCCCAATATCGAACTCGTCTTCCAGGAACTCCCGGTTACCAATCGCCTCTCGCGCGGACCTTCTCTGCTGGCGCTCTCTGTCGCGGATACTGACGGCTATGTTGGTTTTCACCGAGCGATGATGAAGCATGACAGCCTGATTGATCAGGACGTTGCGGCCTCCATCGCCAAAGACCTCGGCCTTCCCCAGGCGGCGATTAGATCCGCGATGCAGGAAGGTGATTTCCAGGCCAGCCTGCATGAGCGGCTCGATGCGTCGATGGATCTCGCGGATGAGCTTGGCATCGGTGCAACCCCTGCGTTCATCGTCGCGTCCGCGGATGGTGAATATGTTCGCGTCTTCGAAGGTTTTTACGGTCCGAACGTCATAGAAATGATAGCGGAAGCAAAGAATGCGTCGCGTAAATAGGTGAGCATTTTCTGCCACGCTCTGTCATGAAACTGTGGCAAATTTGCAATCTTGGGGAAGAAGTTAACCGCCCTTCCCCGCCCCAAGCCTGAACGGGCCCGGCTTCAATTGACACTTTTGTGAAACGCCCGTTAGCTTTTAAACAAGGTGTCGAGCATAGGCACCAGACAACTCGGCCGTGATTCCAGCACAGGGATGAGCGGTACGTGACCAGTCGTCCTATCCGGGGCGATGAACCAGAATGGGGTTAAGATGACCAATACCTTTGATAAAAAGTCTGCGTTCCGCGCAGCGCTTATCGGCGGTGCGTCTGTCCTCGCAATGTCGGCTGCGCCGGCATTTGCACAGGATGATGACGATGCTGCCAGTGACGATAAAGTTATCGTCACCGGTTCGCGGATTGCGAACCCATCGCTGACGGGCTCCAGCCCGATCACCACTGTTGGCGCCGTCGACCTGTCGCTCTCCAACACGGTGAACTCCGAGCAGTTCCTCAACGCGCTGCCGCAAACCGTTCCGGGCTTCGACTCTTCGTCGAACAACCCAGGTATCGGTGAAGCCACCGTCAACCTGCGTGGCCTTGGTGCAGTCCGGACGCTCGTTCTCGTCAACGGCCGTCGTTATGTGTCTTCGAACCAGAACGCTGGTGTCGTCGACCTCAACACCATCCCGACCGCTCTCGTTGAGCGCGTCGACATCCTGACCGGTGGCGCCTCGGCGACCTACGGTTCAGAAGCTATGGCCGGTGTTGTGAACTTCATCCTGAAGGACGACTTCGAAGGCATTCAACTCGACACCTCTTACGAGATGACCGAAGAGAATGACGGCGAGATCTTCAACACCTCTCTCACCGTGGGCGGCAACTTCGACAATGGTCGTGGTAACGCTGTTCTGAACGTTGGTTACACCGATCGTCAGTCTGTCTTCCAGGGCGACCGCGCGGAAGCCGGCGTGACCCTGAACGACGTAGGAACCGGCTTCTCCGAATCCGGCTCGGTCAACATTCCGTCGACCCTCGTTCTGGACCCGAGCTTCTTCGGTGGCGACGAGTTCAACTTCACCCAAGCTCTGGGCATCACGCCGCCTTGTACGCAAGAAGGCACGACGCTCGACAGCTCGATGACGTACTGTACTTCGGACAGCTTCGGCTTCCTGTTCGACCCGGATGGGTCGGGCGCGCTGCCGTTCATCAATGGTGGTCCGAACAACACGCGTTATAACTACGCGCCGGCAAACTACCTGCAGATCCCGCAAGAGCGTTACAACGTTTATGCTTCTGCAACGTACGACATCACCCCGACAGTCGAAGCATTCGCTCAGGCGATCTTCGTGTCGAGCCAAACCGAGCAGCTGCTTGCACCGACTCCTGTTGGTTCGCTGACGGTTACTGTCAACTTCGACAACCCGTTCATCGCGGGCGAAACCGACGTTCTCGACCTGCTGCAACAGCTGCAGGACCAGAACATCGCTTCGGGTTTCTCGTCGAGCACGGACAGTGACGGCAACGGTACGCCGGACGCTCAGCTCTTCACCTATCGCCGGACGCTTGAGCTCGGTGGCCGTGTTTCGGACATCCGCAACGACAGCTTCCAGCTTCAAGGCGGCCTTCGCGGTACGCTTTGGGACAGCTGGGACTGGAACCTCTTTGGTTCGTTCGGTCAGGCTGAAACCTCGATCACGCAGACCGGTAACGTCGACATCCTGCTTTACCAAGCTGCTGTTGCCAACAACTCCGCCAACATCTTCGAACCGAATGGTGTTGATCCGGCTGTTGCTGCCGGCTTCGGTGTGACGGGTGCTATCGACGGTGTTACCGAGAAAACTGAGATCTCGGCTGACATTTCCGGTGAGCTTCCGCAACTCTCCTCGCCTTGGGCAACGAACCCGACTTCGGTCGCATTCGGTGTCGAATATCGTGAAGAGTCGCTGTCGACCGCTGGTACGGGCCTTGGCCCGACGATCGTCGGCTTCAACCAGGCTCCGGCAACTTCTGGTTCGTTCACTGTCAACGATGTCTTCGTTGAAGCAAACGTTCCGCTGATCGAAGATGTCGACCTGATTGACGAGCTCGTCTTCACTGGCGCCTTCCGTCGGTCGGACTACTCGACTGTTGGTGACGTCAACTCCTACGCTGCCGGCCTGAGCTGGACCCCGACTTCGGGTCTCCGCTTCCGTGGTCAGTATCAGCGCGCTGTGCGTGCACCGAACATCGGTGAACTGTTCCAGCCGCAGGTCAATGGCTTCCCGGGCGTTTCCGACCCTTGCTCGGGCGGTGCGAACGGTGCGTATGACGGTTACGATGCTTCCACGCAGGCGACTGTCATGGCCAACTGTATTGCTGACGGTGTTCCGTCCGCTCAGGTTGGTGCCAACCTTCAGGTCAACGCACAGATCCAGGGCCTCTTCGGTGGTAACCCTGCTCTGGAAGAAGAAGTTGCTGACACCTACACCTACGGTGTGGTCTGGGAGCCGAACTTCGTTGATAACCTCGCGATCACGCTCGATTACTACGACATCGAGATCGAGAACGTTATCACCACGGTTCCGTCTCAGACGGTCTTCGACCTTTGTTACGTTTCGGGCATCTCGTCCTTCTGTAACAACATCACGCGTGGCCCGGGTGGTCAGGTCTCTATCTTCAACTCCTCGCTCCAGAACGTTGCTGCTCTGGTCGCGAAGGGCGTCGATATGTCGATCGACTACTCCTACGACACGGCTGAGTGGGGTACCTTCGGTATCTACTCACTCATCACGTATCAGGAAGAAAACTCGCTGCAATCGCTGCCGACCGAATCTCCGGTTGACTGCGTAGGCTACTACGGTGCCACGTGTGGCGAGCCGACTCCGGAGTGGAAGTACAACACGCGCTTCGACTGGTCGATGGGCCCGTACGGCGCTCGCCTTCGCTGGCAGCGTCTTGGTGAAGTTCAGGACGACCTGTTCCAGGACGGCGGTACGCCGAACCTGTTCGTCGAAGGTGTTGATGCCTACGACCAGTACGACCTGACCCTGTTCTACACGATGAACGACAATGTCTACTGGCAGTTCGGTATCGAAAACCTGACTGACGAAGACTTCGTCATCATCGGTGATGCTTCGGCAGAACAGTCGAACACCTACCCGGCGTCTTACGACACGCTTGGCCGGACCTACTTCGGTCGTGTCGTTCTGTCCTGGTAAGGATTACGACATAGAATACGGGAAAGGCGGGCCTTCGGGCCCGCCTTTTTCTTTGTGCCAGACATGTGCACCGACGCTGAGGCAGGTCGACTGAACTTCCAGATTTATCCTGAAATCAGGTCTAGCCCTGAAGCGCTGCGGCAACTGCGACATCAAGCTCGCTGGCATAGCCTTCCATCAGAGAGCGGAACAGCGATCCGCCATCTGAGGATTTAGGCGAGATCTCGCCCCTCACCTGCACGCTAGAGAACGTCGCGATGCGATTGCCGCTTGAAGATGCATCTGCGCAGGCCTCATCCCAGTCGAGCCCTGCTTTCGCGATCAGCTCTGGGATCTGCCCGGCAGGATCCGCCGCCAGCCCGTCATAATCAAAGATTGCCGCCGTATCCGGACGTGCCCGGACAAAGCGGGCACTCGCGCCCATATAAACAGGGTAATAATGTGCAATATCTTCAAACCGGTGTGACCAGCTATAGGGGAATGGAAACTGGTGGCGAAAGACACTGACCGCCACATCGAACGGCACGCGCGTCGTTAGCAGGAATCGCGCTTTGGGAAACAGCGCCGCAAATAGCGGGATCGCGAGCGCATTTCCCGGCATCTTGTCCGTGAAATATTCCGTGCCGATATCACCTGTTCCGGTGAGATATTCCCGGCGCAGATCATCAGCATTTTCCTTGAGCCAGCCGACAGATGCTTCAGCCCCAGACTCGCGGATTTTGTAGAGATATTTCTCAAGCAGTTTTGGCCCGACGACCCGTTCACCAAGCGGGCTCACCTGGCCATGCGAGGCAATGATCCGCTCGATGAGCGTCGTGCCAGAGCGCGGCATGCCGGTGATGAATATCGGGACTGGGCCGTCCGCCTCGCCAAGGTCGACGCCCTCAAGCAAGGCGCCAGCTTCTTCAAGCAAGGTGACGTCCTTTTCCATCACCTTTGAATCATAAGGATAACCGCGTGCGGCGCCCTCGGCAGCTCGCCGTTCATTGCCCTGACGGTAAAAATCAAGGGCGTCTTCAGCTTTGCGTTCACGGAACGCCACATCGCCGAGCGCGAAAGCAAGCCCTGCCTCAAGCCCCTGATCGGCGACACCAGCCCTTAGCAACGTCGCCATTTTCTCCTTATACGGCGGATCGATCTGGCCGCGGGTGACGATCACCAATTGCAGATAAGATCTGACGCTTTCGGGATCAGCTGAAATCGCCGCCTCGCAAAGCCTTTGAGCTTCATCCAGTTCGCCTTCGAACGTTTTGAGCCGCGCGAGCGAGGTCAGCGCATCGGCGCTCTTAGGTAATTGGCGGGCCGCTTCGGTGAGATATTTTCCGGCCTCGTCAAACCGCTGGGCATTGAGGCAAATCCGCCCATACATCAGTTTATCGTCCGCATCCGGGCTCGCCTGCTCTTCGATCAGGGGGCGGAAGAGATCGGCTGCCTCTTCAATGTTGCCTAGCTCCAGCTCGGCCCGGGATGCGTAGCGACGCGCCTTGGTGTTTTGCGGCTCGGCTTGGTGCCACGCCGTTGCCACCTTTTGCAGATCATCCCATTTGCCTGCCGCAATCGCCAGCTCTGCTGCTATCGGATGAAGGCTTTGAAGAGGTGCGCCTTTTCCTCGCGCGCGGTCGAGCGCCAGCCGCGCACCATCGAACTCATTGGCCATGATACCGTGAAGGGCCGCGCGCATCTCGATCGTGACATCTGCCGCACCCATCGCCGAAAGGCGCTCAAGAGCCTGAAATCCTTCACCGAACTGCTTTGTGCGTTCCGCAGCATCGGCAAGATGCCTGAGCGCGAGAGGCTGATCCGGCGCAAGCCTTGCTGCAATCCGCGCCTCTTCCAACGCTGGCGCTGCCGCCCCTGCTTTCAGGTATAGCCCGGCCAGATTGATCCGTGCGGGCCAGAAATTCGTATCCAGCGCGATAGCGGATTTCAGGTATTTCTCCGCCTCCTGAGGGTTGCCGCGCTCCTGCGCGAGCAGGCCCATTAGCTGTAGCCCGTCAATGTGGCGCGGATCTTCAGCGAGCAGTGCCCGCAGGGTCTCTTCGGCTTCAGCCAGCCTGCCGGCACGCAAGGCATTCGCTGCGCGTTCGGCCATCTCATCCAATTTGGCAGTCATGGCGAGACGCCCTAGCATCGCTCCCTTCAATGCGCGATGAAGAATTGGAAGCGATGGATAACGCGACGATTTCGGGCCTGCTCAATCAGGCGGCAGCCGCCCTTAAAGGGGCCAACCCTGCGCTCGCGCTCCAGCTGACGGACCAGATTATCGCGAGCCGCGCCGATGTCGGCCCAGCGCATTATTTACGCGGTGCGGCGAAAGCCATGCTCGGGGACGGGGCCGCCGCAGAGGCCGCCTTCCGGCAGGCGCTCAAGCTCGCGCCCGACATCATTCCAGCCCGCATTGCCCTTGCAAAACTGCTCGATCAGTCCGGGCGGTCACGCGACGCGGTGCGGCTTGTTGGAGAGCATCCAGGTGCACCCGTGCCTGACCTGCTTTTTCTTTCGGCAGAAATCCGCCTCAGGTTCGGGGAATTCGAAGCTGCCGAATCCGATTGCGAGCGGCTGATTTCCATCGCTCCGGCCGATTCAAGAGCAAGGGTGCTCCGGGGCCGGGTCTATATAGACTCACACAAATATGCGCAGGCGGAGGAAATCCTCACCGATGCGGCAGAGAAAGCGCCAAATTCACCCACGGCATTTTTCTATCTTGCCCGCGCCAGAACGCAGCAAGGCAAAACGAGAGCCGCGCGGGAAGCCCTCAAAAAGGCCGCGGCCTTGCGCCCCAACGCGCCATCGATCCTTCAGGAACAGGCCCGCGCCGCCTATAGCGATGGCGACACGGAGGCCGCGCTCGGCTTTCTCGAACACGCCATAGAGATAGAACCGCGCAATCCGAATCTGCACCGTGACCTCTCCCAGATCCGTTTCATGAAAGGTGATGACGATCACCTGCGCAGCTTCCGGGAAGTCCTTGCGAATGCGCCGTATGATATCGGCATTCTGTCCGTTTATGCGGGCGCCGCGCGTGCCGGAAAAGATCCGCAGACGGCCCTTCCCCAGCTTGATGCTGCCATCAATGCGGGCGTCGATCATGCTTATCTCTGGGACGCCCGCGCACAAATCCACATCATGCTCGATAATATCAGCCAAGGCGTGGCGGATACGGATCGTGCAGGCACCGCGCCGGGCATTGACCACTCCACTCACCTTAATCGCTGCTCGGCCTATCTTTCGGCGAACCTGCCGGAGAAGGCGCTGCCCCTCGCCGAAGATCTGGTCCAGGCCGCGCCGCTCGATCAGCTGGCACTTGCCTACCGGCTGACCGCCATGTGTGCTCTCGATGATCCGGCAGCGGAGGAGTTCATCAATCCCGATATCCTGACCAACCAGCAGGCGATTGATTGCCCTGACGGCTTTGACAGTCTTGAGGATTTCAATACCGCCCTGAAAGCGCGTCTGCTGGAGCTTCACGGTGCCGAGCGCGAGCCGATCGACCAGAGCTTGCGTGGCGGCACGCAGACCGAGCTCTTCCCACTCCTCGAAGACGACCCGCTGATCAGGCAACTCGCCGACATGCTCTTGACCAATGTCCGTCGCTTTGCCGATGGCCTGCCGCGTCAGGACGGCCACCCTTTCCTTGGCGCAATCCCGGAGAAATTCGAATTTTCCGGCATCTGGACTGTCTGCCTGCGCGATGGCGGGCATCATGCGAGCCATGTCCACCCTGAGGGATGGCTCAGCTCAGCCTACTATGTCTCCCTGCCCGCCTCAGCCCGGAACAGTAACTCAGGCGAAGGCGCACTGAATATCGGTCGGCCGCCCATGAAGGCGCTGAATGAGAAACTGCCCGGCCGTCTGGTGCCGCCACGCGAGGGCTATCTCACCCTCTTCCCGTCCTATCTCTGGCACGGCACGGAGCCATTCCATTCAGAAGAACCGCGCATCACCGTTGCATTCGATATCGCGCCTCGGCGTTAGTTTCGAGAGCCTTCGAGAACCCAGGCGATGGCATCACCGTCTGAGATAACCTGCTCTGCCGGCGCCATATCGAGGCCAGCTTCCGTCATCTTTGCAGACAGATTGACGACCGCCGCCTCATCCAACGCAGCATCAAGCATTGCCGTCATGCGGGAGCGGTAAGCTTCGATCTCGCCTTTCATCGCCGCACTCCAGTTAAGAATGTCCTGCGGCTCATAGGCGGTGATGCGCCCAAAAATACGAGAAAAATCAGTGTATAAGCGCTCACCTAAGGCACGCGCCGATGAGCCAGCCGGCGCAACAGCGATTGCCGCCTGAAGCGCTGGAACGGTCTTCTTCACCTCGACCAAGGGGACGGAAAGGCTGTCCGGCTGAACCTCGCCGCGGCGGATTCGTGCCATGACCCGAAAGGTCTCATCCGATGCTCCAAAGACACCGCTTTCGAGGATGCCCGAAGCTGTGCGGCGATTGGCCTCACAGTCACGCCAGATGGCGCCTTCTCTTAGATGGGTAACGAGCCTGACGCGACCTCCCGGCGCGGTGACTCGCGCCGCCTCAGCGAATGCATTTTCGCCTGCATATTCAATACCATACAAGGAGACAATAAGGTTGAATTCAGCATCTTGAAACGGCAAATCAGCGGCGTCTGCGACCAGGGCATGATCGACCTTTGCATCGGCCGGAATGGCCTCGATGGCTGAAGGGGCATAATCGACACATGTAATCGTCGGGGCTAGCCCCAACACCGCCCGTGCAATCGAGGCAACTTCACCTTTTCCGCAAGCGATATCGAGCAAGCGGCATCCTGTTTCATCAATTGCTATAGCTTTGAAATACCTGCGCCATTTCTCCTTAAGGATGGGTGCTGTGATGTCAGCCTCGGCAAGCGATGCGCCTTCATCATGGCTCGCCCAGAAGCTGATCCAGTCCCGTTGCATCGGTGCACTCCTTAAAATTCCGGATGAGGAAGAGTCGTCACGGATCAGTTCCATGAACGCCGGTTCTGCTGCCTCAACGCCACCTCTTGAAGCTATCTGCCAATGAGCGTCCAGCCACCTGTTGCAAAAATGTCGAGGTAACCAACAACGCGGTCCGCAGCATGATTTCCGGGGGCCTAACTAACGTGACCGAATTGACAGTTTTGTGAAGATGAAATTACGTAGGGGCCATGGGCAATCCCGTATGGGACGGCCGGGCAATGCACAGTGCCCGCTCGTCTCGCGGCGTCATGCGTTCGCCAATGCGGAAAGCCATGGGAAGAAATGGGGTTAAAATGACCAATACCTATGAAAACGACGATCTTCGTCGCTTTGCGCCCGGTTTCCGCGCGCTTCTGATCGGTGGCGCTTCCGCGCTCGCGATCGCAATGACGCCTGCATATGCGCAGGATACATCCTCTGACGATGTCGACACGATCGACGAAGCTGACGAAGACGATTCTGGCGACGACAAGGTTGTCGTTACTGGTTCGCGTCTGCGGAGCGACACGTTCACCTCGATCTCGCCGCTGCAGGTCATCACCACTGATGACTCGCTCGACGTTGGCCTGATCGATCCGGCTGCTATTCTGCAGCAATCTGAAGCTGCTGCTGGTCAGCAGATCGACTCGACCTTCCAGGGCTTCGTTCTCGACAACGGCCCGGGCTCTGAAACCATCAACCTTCGTGGTCTTGGTGCGTCACGGACCCTGATCCTCATCAACGGCCGCCGCATGGCACCGGCTGGTGTGGAAGGTGCTCCTGGCCAACCGTCCATCAACCTTCTTCCTGGCTCACTGATCGAACGCTACGACCTGCTCCTTGACGGCGCATCGTCGGTCTATGGTTCGGACGCTGTTGCCGGTGTCGGTAACGTCATCCTGAAACGTGACTTCGAAGGCCTCGAGCTCTTCGCTTCTGGCGACTACAACGTCGAAGGCGCCGGTCACGACTACACCCTCAGCGCTGCTTGGGGTAAGAACACTGACCGCGGTTTCTTCGGTATCGGTGCTGAATATGAGTACACCGACGAAGTCACCTTCGCCGACCGTGACTTCCTCGCTGGTTGCGACACGCACTACGAGATCACGGAATCCGGCCAGATCCGGACGATCGACGTTGCAACTGCCCTCGATTACGAAGATCGTACGGGTGGTCTTGTCACTTCGAAAACTGGTCCGTGTAAAGCTTCTGGCCTTGCTGGCCGGACGTTTGAAGCTGGCTCGCCGGCCTTCGGCTCTGCCTACTTCATTGACGGCTTCTCGAACCTGAATGTCGGCAACTTCAACGAATCGAGCCTCTACTCCGTGCCGGTTGACGGCGACGGCGACGGCATCGCGGACGTTTACTTCCCAGACTTCGCTCTGAACGGTAACGACCTCGAGACCAGCCTTTATCCGGAGCAGAAACAGTACTCTGTCATGGCTTATGGCGAGTATACGCTCGAAGGCGAGATGAACCTCACGCCGTTCTTCGAAGCTCTGTGGGTCCGCCGCGAAGTTGAGTCCGACTCGGGCGCTCCGCAGCTCTTCCCGTATGTGCCGGCGAACAGCCCGTTCAACATCTGTAACCCGGCAGCAACCGCTGTTGGCGGCACGGATTGTGGCCTCGGCGAAGACTCACTCCTGACCAACCCGAACTACATTGCAGCCTTCCAGGCTTACTATAATGGTGGTCCGGGTAGCGCGAACTGCTTCGGCCTGCCGGCTGCAGCCTGTCTTCCGGCCAACTTCGGCCTGCTGAACGGTCCGGTTGGTGCGATCGTCACTGAGCCGATCGTTGGTGTGAACGGCGACCGGGACAATGTTGAAGTCTCGATCGAACAGCTTCGCCTCGTTGGCGGTGTCCGTGGCGACCTGCCCTTCCTGAACTTCGGTTCGCTGAATGACTGGGGCTTCGAAACCAGCCTCGTTTACTCGCGCTCGGATGGTAAGTCCTCGCGTATGGGTATCCGTGACGACCGTCTCGCCTTCGCTCTTGGCTGGGACCCGACGGTTGACTTCAACGGCAATGGCGGCACCGATGACGTGGCGACCAACAACATCTCGACGCTCGTCGAACTGCCTGGCGGCGCCTGCGACCCGACCGGCGCAGCAAACCCGTCGGCTCTGACGGCTGAAATCACTGCAGGCTGTGTGCCGGTGAACCTCTATGCACCGTCGCTCTATGGCCAGATCCAAGGTGATTTCGCGACTCAGGCTGAGCGCGACTACATCTTCGACAGCCGTGACTTTGACACGGTCGTCGAGCAGACCCTGTTCAACGCCTTCATCACCGGTAACGTTTTCGAACTGCCTGCTGGTGATGTCGGGGTTGTGGCCGGTGTCGAATACCGGATCGACGAGATCGACTCGCAGCCGGACAACATTGCGGCTCAAGGCCTCTTCTTCGGCTTCTTCTCTGACCTCGGTGCGGTTGGTGAGAAGTGGACGCGGGAAGCGTTCTTCGAGGTTGCTGTTCCGGTTCTGGCCAACAAACCGCTGGTCCAGTCTCTCGACCTGACGGGTTCTGCCCGCTGGACGGAAGACGAGTTCTACGGCTCTGCTTGGACTTACTCGGTTAAAGGTGGCTGGCGTCCGTTCGACTCCCTGCTCGTCAAGGGCTCTATCGGTACGTCCTTCCGTGCGCCGAACCTGCGGGAAAACTTCCTGCTCGGCTCCACGGGCTTCAATGGCGTGACCGACCCCTGCGCCGTGCCTGACGCTGCCTATAACGGCATCACCGGCATGTACGATGCGGGTCTTGATGACCGTGACCAGTCGATCCTCGACAACTGTATCCGCGAAGGTCGTGACCCGACCCGCGTTGGTACGCTTCCGGGTGACCCCAACGTCATCCGTACGCCGAGCGTCGAAATCAGCAATGGTGGTGTGACCGACATCTCTGAAGAGACGTCCAACTCCTACACGGCTGGTTTCTCCTTCGAGCAACCGTGGTTCGAAAGCTTCGACCTCAACGTCGGTGTCAGCTACTACGACATCGAAATCGAAGACTCGATCATCGAGCCGGGCAACCAGTTCATCGTCAACGACTGCTTCACGCGTCAAGACGGTACCCGGAGCCCGTTCTGTGACCGGATCACCTACGACCCGCTCAGCTCGATGCAGCGTGGCCTGATCGCAACCCTCGATGCTGGTTTCATCAACCAGGACAAGGAAACGGTTACCGGCCTCGACTACAACCTGCGCTTCAGCAAAGAGTTCACTGCTTGGGACCAGCCGATGGACTTCGGCTTCAACCTTCGTGCGAACCAGCTGAAAGAGCGTGAGACCATCTTCGTTGGTGACGACCTCACCGTTGCGAAATCCGAGTTCGACGGCGAATTCGGCTTCCCGGAATGGACTGCAACGGGGACCTTCACCCTCGACGTCAGTGACTACCGTTTCACTTGGCAGACCCGCTATATCGGCGACGTCTCTCAGGATGTGGATGGCATCGACGAGTTCTCTGATGGTCTCGACAGCCAAGGCACCGGCTTCTTCGGTGACACTTGTGCGGGTCCGGACTTCGGCGACGAACTCTGCCGTGACGTTGGCTTCGCTGACGCTTGGTACGAGCACGCTGCTTCGATCCGTTACCGCGGTGATACTTGGACGGTTCGTGCCGGTGTCTCCAACGTCTTCGACAAGGCTCCGCCGCTCGTCGACTCGAACGAAGTGTTCGCTATCTCGAACACCCCGATCGGGAACGGCTACGCTCTCGATGGTCGTGAGTTCTTCCTCACGGTCTCCAAGGACTTCAACTAAGTCCTGAAGGCGAGAAGCCACTAAAAATAAGAACCCGCGAGCATTTGCTCGCGGGTTTTTTCTTGTTAAGTCACTTGCAAATCATCTGAGAGGACGCCTGAATGCGACGCCTTGCTATTGCTGTATTCACCTTCTTGAGCATGCTTGCCGGCACGACGCATGCGAACGAAGTCTATCCACTTGAATATTGGGCAGCACAAACTGCTGTTTCGAATGTCCGTCTTTCACCTGACGGCTCCAAGCTCGCCATGCTGGTCACGCCCGGTCTCGGCGTCGATCCGGTGATCCAGATCTATAACACGAACAGCCTTGCAGAAGGTCCGCGTAGATATAATGCGGCCTCTCTCAAGATTGAGAACTTTACCTGGATTTCGAATGACACAATCGTTGTGACGTTCAGTGGCCAGGTTCGCGAACGTATCCGCGGATTTAATCAGGGTACATTCCGTTACACAGCCGCGACGCTTGATGTTGAAGAAGGCAAGTTCGACCGGATCGGCGACAATGAAGGCCGTATCGCCTCCAGCCTGCCGACCGAAGCCAACAAGGTCATTCTTTCCGTGCCCGACCGCCGGGTGACGGACTATTATCTCGCTGACATCGACCGTGGCACCGAACGCCTGATCCTCAAAGGTAACGAAGACGTCTTCAGCATCAGCTTCGATGATCTTGGTAATCCGCGGACCGCAAACAGCGTCACGCTTGGTGGCGGCCCGGCTATCTTCCAGACGCTTTATCGCAAGCCTGGCGAACGCAGCTGGACTGTCATTCACGAACTCTCTGAGGAAAGCTTCGAGCAATTCGACGTCGTCGGATTTTATGACGATCCTCGTTATGTCTATGTTCTTGCCCATAATGGCGCGGACAAAGTCAGCCTGTGGAAGTTCGATACCGAACAGAAACAGTTCATGGACCGCGTCTATTCCCGTACTGATGGCGACGTTATCGGCATTCGGGTCCACTCTAACCGTGCGGCCAACCCGGATGAGCTTGTCGCTGCGTCTTATCTGACGGCCGACGGGAGACGTGACTTTGAATTCTTCGACACAGAGTCCGCAGCGAGTGAAGGCGCGTTGCTCGACCAGCTCGAAGCGGTAATTCCGAACGCCTATTATCTGAGAATCATCAGCCGTTCCTCAGATGGTAATACGCTTCTGGCCTATAATATCGGGCCGAAAGATACGGGCAGCTATTACCTCGTTAAAAATGGCCAGCTCCAGTATATCAGTTCTGGCAACCCCTTTGTGAAAAGCAACAATCTGTCTGAGCTGGAATATGTCAAATACCCGTCACGTCACGGCGACTTGACGGTCCCGGCCTGGGTGACAATCCCGAGCGTGGGCAAAGCCCCCTATCCTACGATTGTCCTACCGCATGGCGGTCCGTTTGTTCAGGAAGTCATTGACTATGACAAATGGAGCCAGATGCTCGCAAACCAGGGCTATCTCGTCATCCAGCCACAATATCGTGGGTCCAGAGGATATGGCCTGTCACATTACACAGCGGCCTTCCTGCCGCGTGGCGAAGGTGGCGGCAAAATGCAGGACGACAAGGATGATGGCGCCCTTTATCTCGCCAGCCAGGGCCTTTCCGATCCGAATCGCCTTGCCATGTTCGGCTGGTCCTATGGCGGCTATGCCGCTGTGACTGCCGCATCCCGTCCAGCGGACCAGATTTACCAGTGTGCGATTGCTGGTGCGTCCGTCCCTGACACCCGTCAGCAGGTGAATTACTATCGTGACCGCCTGCGGGGCTCGAGCCGCGTTGAGCAGCTGCGCTTCTGGGATGACAGCTATAACCCGATCGAGAACCCGAGCGGCGTCAACATTCCGCTCCTCCTGATCCACGGTACATCTGATCAGCGTACACCGTTGCGCGGCGTTCGTGACTACATGAAAGCACTCGATCAGGCCGGCTCAACATATAAATATGTCGAACTCCCCAAAGCTGACCACTTCTTTGGCACTATCGGGTACGACAATGAGCTGAAGGCTTACAGTGCTATGCTGGACTTCCTCGCGAATGATTGCGGAATTCCGACAGAGCAGAACCCGGCAAATTAATCATCTGCCGGATCCAAATCAAAACGCCGCCCTTCGGGGCGGCGTTTTTCGTTTCAGCGTTTGCGGATTATCAGAACCAAAACCTGTCAGCTTAGGTCAGATCAGGCCCGCCAGCGGGCTTGAAGGATCAGCATAGCGGCGCTTTTGCATCCGGCCGGCAAGATAGGCTTCCCGCCCGGCAATCACCGCATGTTTCATCGCCCGCGCCATGCGGATCGGATCGCCAGCCTCTGCGATGGCGGTATTGAGTAGCACCGCGTCACAGCCGAGTTCCATGGCAATCGCCGCATCTGATGCCGTGCCCACCCCTGCATCGATCAGCACGGGGACTTTTGCCTGCTCGATGATCAGGCGGATATTGACCGGGTTCTGGATCCCAAGCCCTGAACCGATCGGCGCGCCAAGCGGCATGATCGCCGCAGCCCCTGCCTCCTCGGCCCGCCGGGCCATGACCGGATCGTCAGAGCAATAGACCATCACCTCGAACCCGTCCGCGATCAGCATATCGAGCGCACGAAGGGTTTCGATCATGTCGGGATAAAGCGTCTTGGGGTCTGAGAGGACCTCGAGCTTGACGAGGTTCCACCCCCCCGCCTCGCGCGCAAGGCGCAAGGTGCGGACGGCATCCTCACCGGTATAGCACCCGGCTGTGTTAGGCAGGAACGTGAAGCGTTCCGGCGAGAGATAATCGACCAGCATCGGCTGGCTCTTATCCGTCAGGTTCACCCGGCGCACGGCCACGGTGACGATCTCGGCGCCAGCGGCCTCGGCGGCGGCGGCGTTCTGCGCATAGCTGTCATATTTGCCGGTGCCGACGATCAGCCGCGAGGTAAAGCTGCGGCCCGCAATCACAAGCGGTTCGGGCAGTTCACCGTCCATCAGCCGCCTCCCACAAAATTCACGATTTCGATCTCGTCTCCATCGGCCAGTGGCGCCTCCGGAAAGGTCGATTTCGGCACGATCTCGCGGTTTCGCTCAACCGCCACCTTACCCAGCGGGATATCAAGCGATTCCAGAAGCCCAAGCACTGTTCGGGCAGCCGTTTCATGGGCTTGCCCATTGACCTTGAGCGTGATCAGAGCACTGTTAAGCGGATCGGACATGGGACGGATTTATGGGTCGGCGGGGCATCTAACAAGCCTCTCTCTCCCCCCATTGCCCGTTATGTCGCAACGGGCTAGAGCCGGGCGCCAGTACCGGGAACGCTCCCGAAAAGACCAAGAATACAAGGCGGAAGTAGATGCCAGACACCAATTCACTCGATGACGATCTCGAGGCCATCAGGGCCATGGCCGAGGTGCTCGAAGAAACCGGGCTCACGGAAATCGAACTCGACAGGGGCGGTGTACGCCTGAGGATTGCCAAAACCGGCACGACGGTCGCGATGCAGGCGGCAGCGCCCATGGTCGCGGCCCCCCAACCTGCTCTGGCACAGGGTCAGGAAAGTGCCGGCGGCGCAGCGGACCTTTCGGGTCATCCGGGCGCCGTCACGTCCCCCATGGTTGGCACGGCCTATCTTGCCCCGGCCCCGACCTCGCCGCCCTTCGTCAGCGTCGGCGACCAGGTCTCTGAAGGCCAGACCGTCCTCATCGTCGAAGCGATGAAGACCATGAACGAGATCAAGGCCACGAAAGCGGGCAAGATCACCCAAATCCTCGCCAAAGATGCCGAGCCGGTTGAATTCGGCGAAGTGCTGCTGATCATCGAATAGTGTTCGGAAAAGTCCTCATCGCCAATCGGGGCGAAATCGCCCTTCGCGTCCATCGGGCCTGCAAGGAGCTCGGGATCCAGACGGTTGCCGTCCATTCGACGGCGGACGCGAATGCCATGCATGTTCGGCTCGCCGATGAAAGTGTCTGCATCGGCCCGCCCGCCGCAAAAGACAGTTATCTGAACATTGCCTCGATCATCGCCGCGGCGGAGATCACAGGCGCGGACGCCATCCATCCGGGCTATGGCTTCCTCTCTGAAAATGCGCGTTTTGCGGAAATCGTCGCCGCGCATGATCTGACCTTTATCGGTCCGTCAGCGGAGCATATCCGCGTGATGGGCGACAAGATCACGGCCAAGGAAACGATCGGTAAGGCGGGCATCCCGCTGGTCCCTGGCTCCGATGGCGCAGTCCGTACGGTCGATGAAGGCCGCAAGATCGCAAAAGAGATCGGCTATCCGGTTCTCGTCAAGGCAGCTTCGGGCGGCGGTGGACGCGGCATGAAGCTGGCGCGTACCGAGGACGATATCGAATCGGCAATCCTCAATGCGCAGTCCGAAGCCAAAGCCGCTTTCGGTGATGACTCGGTCTATCTTGAGAAATATCTCGAACTGCCGCGCCACATCGAAATCCAGATCGCCGCTGACAGCCACGGCAATGTCATCCATCTGGGCGAGCGTGACTGCTCGCTCCAGCGCCGTCACCAGAAAGTGCTCGAAGAGGCGCTTTCGCCGGTTCTGACCGATGAGCAACGCGCAGAGATCGGCGAGATCACCCGCAGCGCAATTGAAAAGCTTGGCTATCTCGGTGTCGGCACGGTCGAGTATCTCTATGAGAACGGCAAATTCTACTTCATCGAGATGAACACCCGGCTTCAGGTCGAACATCCGATCACGGAGCAGGTGACCGATCTTGACCTCGTGCGTGAGCAGATCAGCATTGCCGCCGGCAACAAGCTGACCCTCCGCCAGGAAGACGTCAAATTCAACGGCCATGCCATTGAATGCCGGATCAATGCTGAGGATCCGCGAACCTTCGCGCCCTCGCCCGGCCGGATCACAGATTTCCACGCGCCCGGCGGCCCCGGCGTGCGGTTCGATTCAGCGGTCTATGACGGCTATATGATCCCGCCGCATTATGATTCGATGATCGGCAAGCTGATCGTCTATGGCGACAGCCGTGAGCTTTGCCTCGCACGCCTGCGCCGGGCCCTTTCCGAAACGGTCCTGACCGGGGTGAAGAGCACAATCCCGCTGTTTGAGGAGCTGCTCGACAATCCGGAATTCCAGCGCGGCGAGTACAATATCCATTGGCTCGAAAACTGGCTCGCAGAGGACGATGCCTGAGAAGGCACCGTCCACGCCCCGGCTGACGCTTGCCACAAGGGTCACGATCTTCCGCATCCTGCTGGCCATCGCGCTCGGCCCGCTCCTGCTCGCTTTGCCTGCGCTGGCAGGTGCAGCCCTCATCGCAGTGCTGGGGCTGACGGATTATCTCGATGGGTATCTGGCGCGCGCACGCAATGAGGTGACGAAACTCGGCGCCGCGCTCGACCCCATCGCCGACAAGCTAGTGACCGCCTCCGCGCTCATCGCCTTTGCAGCGAACGGCACGCTCAGCGGCATTCATCTTTATGCGGTTTTTGCCATCCTCTTACGCGAAGTGCTGATCTCAGGGCTTCGCGAAACAGCCGCTGGCAGCGGTTCTATGGCGGTCAGTCAGCTTGCTAAATGGAAGACAACCTTCCAGTTCATCGCGCTGATCTCGCTGTGTTTCGGCCCGACCCCGCTGGCGCTCGGCTTTTTGTGGATGGCAGCGGTCCTGACCGTCTGGACAGGTGCCGGTTACGTCATCCGCTGGTGGGCCAGCGTGTCGTGATCGCCGCCACATCGGGGCGCGCGCGCTCTTTTGGCGGCTCGGTCGCTGTCCCGACATAAAGAATGCCCGCAACCCGCTCATGCGGTCCCATATCGAGCCGTTGACGGACATTCTCGTCATAGGCGACCCATTCGGATATCCACTGCGCGGCATAGCCCATAGCCGAGGCGGCAATCAGGAAGTTCTGGCAGACCGCGCCTGCGGTCAGGATCTGCTCCCATTCGGGCGTCTTGTGCTCGCGGTTGACCGACGAGATCACAAAGACAATCGACGGCGCCCGGAAGGCAAGGCTGCGCGCAAGATCCGGCGCCGGCGTGTCGCTATCAGAGGATGCTTCTGCGGCGGCGGCAAAGATATCGCCGAGGGCGTCTCTGGCCTCTCCTTCGAACAGGATAAAACGGTAAGGTACGACCCGGCGGTGATCCGGTGCCCGTGCGGCAATCGTCAGCAAGCGATCCATTTCCTCTTGCGAGGGGCCGGGGCCGGTCAGGAGTTTCGCGGCGGTCGAACGACGGTTCCAGAGAAGTGCAAGTGTGTCGTCGCTGGGATGGGCGGCAGGCAGATCCTGCCCGAACTCAGGGGGTACAAATTGGGACTCGGTCATCCGGGTCACTTAGTCAGTAATGTGCCGTCCCGCAAAGCGCTCTTCACACATGGCGCCGGACCCAGCGCAGAAGCGCATTGCCGCTGCCCGGCAGGAAGCCGCCCGGCAGGCTGATGCGGCGCGGTGCCTGCCACGCTTCCTGTGCGCCTTGCCCCAGCGGGCGCAAATGCTCATCGGCAATCAGCGTCACCTCATGGTCAAGCACGCGGGTGAAAATCTCGGCGGCGCGTTTGGCTTTGTGCCCGAGCCCCGTCAGCTCGACGGGCCAGCTCGCTTTTCCCTGAGCCGCGCTGCGCACATGATGGGCAAAGCCCGCCATTTCCTCGAGCCGCGCATCAAGAACGCGTAAGACTGCCTTTTCCGCCGTATGAGGACGGCTGAGGGCGGCGCGCATCAGCGGACCTGCCTCCTCTTCACTGACGAGACCCGCCAGCACGAGATCGGTTTCCAGATGCCGGACCCCGGCGGCCATGGACCCGGCGCCGGAAAATCCTGTCTCGGTCGCGGCAACCGCCAGCATATCTTCCCGGTTCAGATGAATGAGCAGCGACTCTTCGCTCTCATCCTCCGTCGTCCGTCGATAGGCGAGCGCCTCATGCGGGGTGATGATGTCGCGCAGCTCATGGCCGTGCCGTGTCACGATCTCTTCAAGCTCTGATGCCTGCCGTAACGGCATAGAGAGATCGAGGAATTCCGTCGTCAGCTTGGCAGCCGACTCCCCGATTGGTGGCAGATGCGAAATCGCATGATCATATATGAAGGCCGCAGGCTGACGGTAGAGAACCGCAAGCCCCTCTTCCTCACCGGGCAGATCGGCAGCCGCCTCATTGAGCTCATCAAGATCGGCATAAGCGACAGGCCGCGACAGCTCCATCGACAGGGCAAAACGCCGTGTCCGGATCAGGCTCGCCGGGATCAGGAGGATGATTTCGCTGCCTTGCGGCAGATGACGCAGCTTGGCGTCAAGCGCCGCCTCCAGCTCATGGCCGGCACGGCTCAGATCAATGAGATGCGGCTCTGCCGTCAGCTCGATTTGGGCTTGAGATACGCCCATTCGGGATCCCTCAGATCAATATAATCCAGTGTTTCAGACAGTTTGCCTGTGCCCGCGCCGAGACCTTCCAGACGGTCGAGAGCCGGGCCTGCCGGCCCTTCGGGCAGGCGGGCGGTAAAATCATTACGGAAACGAAGATCGAAACGGCGGTCACCGACACTCATCACCACAGCGACGCGGCTCATCAGTGCAGGGCGCTCATAAAGTGCGGTCAGAAGCGGAATGGCGGTTTCGGGCGAGGATGATCCGGCAACGACCATCAGGTCGGTATGCTCAACGGGAGGGACTTCGGCGATCAGCGTACCACTCAGATCAATCAGGTGATAGCGCCCTGCGCCATCCTGCCAGAGCGCGGCGGGGCGGCGTTCACGAACGGAAATATGCACCGTATTCGGCCATAACCGCTCAACGGCGGCGGACTGGACCCAGCCGAGCTGTTCGATCTTCTGGCGGGCGTCTTCCGCATCAACATGCAGGAGCGAACGACCAAGGACACTGCCCGCTTCGTCGTCCTCGAGCGCCAGCATGATCTCACGGTTAGAGAGCTGGTCACTGCCGTAAAGCGAGACGCGGGTGACCGAGAAGCCCATGGCCTTTGCGGCCCGGCCGGTCAGCGTATCGATCCTTGTGCCAATATTCGAGAAATAGCCCCCCGCCATCAGCATGACGACGGCGAGAACGGCAATGGCCGCAAGCCCGACAGCGACAACCGACAGAACGCCCGCGCCAAGTTCCGCAAGGCCCGTCTTTAGGCGCTCGAACATGGTCAGCTGTTTCTTCCGGCCCCGGCCTTTTTTGTTGGCCGTTTTGCCTCTGGCTTTAGATCTACCCTTTACCGGGGGCATGTCGCGTCCTCTATCATCCACCGGGTCAGCGCCCCGAAATCGATGCCTGCCGCGGCCGCCTGTTCCGGCGCGAGAGAAGTCGGGGTCAGGCCTGGTTGGGTATTCACCTCCAGGATGAACAGGCCGTTAACGCCGGCCCTGTCGTCCCAGCGAAAGTCAGCGCGGGCAAGGCCTTTGCAGCCCAGCGCCTCGATCGCCGCGACGGAGATTTCCATCGCGGCTTTTGCCACTTCCTCGGGGATATCGGCGGGCAGAACGTGGGTGGAGCCCCCCGCCGCATATTTCGATTCATAATCATAGAAGCTGTTCTTGGGGATGATCTCGGTGACGCCGAGCGCCCGGTCGCCCATCACCGCGACCGTGATCTCGCGGCCCGGAATGAAGGGCTCGACCATGGCGATACCGCCAAAGAGTTCCTCATCGATATCGGCTTCGACGGGCGGACCCTGATTGGGGCTGGTGATGATGAAAACACCAAAAGACGAGCCGTCTCCGACGGGCTTGAGCACATAAGGCAGCGACAGCGGGTGATCGCCTTTCAGCGTCGAGGTTTTGATCACGCTGCCGCCCGGCACCCGGATGCCGCGCGCGGACAGAACCGCCTTGGTGCGCGGCTTGTCCATGCAGAGGGCGGAGGAAAGAACGCCTGAATGGGTGTACGGAATGTCGAGGATTTCGAGCAGTGCCTGAATGCGGCCATCCTCACCGAACGGTCCGTGGAGGGCATTAAAGACCGCATCGGGACCATTGCCGCCAAAACTCTGATAGAGATCGCGCGCCACATCCCGGCTCATGTCGATTTCCTCGACATTGAAGCCCTCCTCGCGCAGGGCCTTGGCCGCGGCCGCGCCGCTGACGAGGCTGACCTCGCGTTCCGAGCACCAGCCGCCCTTGAGCAATGCGATATTGCGGTATTCCGTCATGCCGGATCTCCCAGCCGTTTGATTTCCCATTGAAGATCAACACCGAATTCCCGCGCGACATCGGCCCGCAGGCCCTCGCCGAGATTTTCAAGATCGGCGGCGCTCGCCTCTCCCCGGTTGATCATGAAATTGCAGTGCAGCTCTGACATCTGTGCATCTCCGACGATCCGCCCGCGTCCGCCGACAGCGTCAATCAATTGCCAGGAGGAGCGCCCGCCGCTTTGCTCCGGGTCCGGATTCTTGAAGGTCGAGCCGCCGGTTTTCTCGCGCACGGGCTGGGTCGCTTCGCGTTTTTCCATGATTTCGTTCATCCGGGCGGTGACCGAGTCTGCATCATCTTCCACCCCGCGATAAACCGCGCGCGTGAAGATATAGTCACCGGTAAGCCCGCAATGCCGGTAGGTGTAGCCAAGCTCTTCGACGGGGAAGACATGCGCGCGGCCCTGCCGGTCAAGGGCATGGGCTTCGATCAGAACATCCTTCGTTTCGGTGCCATAGGCGCCTGCATTCATGCGCAGGGCCCCACCGATCGTGCCTGGAATGCCGCGATAGAATTCAAGGCCGCCTATGCCTGCGCGCGCCGCCTGTTTGGCAACATTGGCATCGAGCGCCGCCGCCCCTGCCGTCACGGTCACACCGTCTACGGAGATTTTCCCGAAAGCAGGTCCAAGTCGGATGACCGTCCCCCTGATCCCGCCATCGCGGATGAGAAGGTTAGATCCAACCCCGACAATGGTCAGGGGCTCATCCTCAGGCAGGTCCGCAAGGAACTCAGCAAGGTCCGCCTCATCGGCCGGGATGAACAGCCGATCCGCCGGGCCACCGACACGCAGCCACGTATAGGGCGCGAGCGCCTCGCCCTCCATGAGCCTGCCGCGAAGCGCCATCTTACGCGCCTCCCTTACCGAGTTGGCCCGGCAGCGCGGCGGCGTATTTCGTGATGTCCCCTGCCCCTAAGAAGACGACCATGTCCCCGGCTTCCGTCAGCTCTTTGATCCGTGCCGGGAGCGCATCCCATCCAGCCAACGTCTCCGCGCCCCTATGGCCATGACGGGAGACACCGGCGGCGAGCCCATCCTTGTCGCGGCCTTCAATCGGGGCCTCGCCCGCCGCATAGACGTCCGCGATCAACACGTGATCGGCATTGTTGAAACAGGCACAGAATTCATCGAACAACCGGTCGAGCCGGGAGTATCGGTGCGGCTGCATCACGGCGATGACCTTGCCTTCGGTCACGCTGCGCGCAGCGCCAAGGGTGGCGGCAATCTCCACCGGGTGATGGCCGTAATCATCGATGATCCGTACCCCATCGACCACGCCCGTCTCGGTAAAGCGGCGATTGACGCCATTGAACCGCGCAAAGCCTTCGCGGATCGCCTCGTCTGAAATCTCAAGCTCTTTGGCGATGATTGTCGCGGCAAGCGCGTTCAGCACATTGTGATCGCCGGGCATCGGCAGGCGCAGGCCCTCAATCCGGTGGGGGGCGTCCTTCTGGCGAAAGACGACATCGAAACTGACCCCGCCGCCGCCATAGGTTACATTCTCCGCTCTCACATCCGCTTGCGGATTAAGCCCGTAGGAGACTAGCCGCCGGTCAGTCACCCGCCCGACCAGCGCTTGCACTTCAGGGTGGTCTAGGCAGACAGCGGCAAAGCCGTAGAAAGGAATCGTTTCGACAAACTGATCAAAGGCCCGCCGCAGCGAAGCAAAATCGCCATAATGGTCGAGATGCTCAGGGTCGATATTCGTCACGACACCGACGGTTGCCGGCAGGCGGTTGAAGGTGCCGTCGCTCTCATCGGCCTCGACGACCATCCAGTCGCCCTCGCCCGGCCTTGCATTCGAACCGTAAGCATTGATGACGCCGCCATTGATGACCGTCGGATCAAGCCCGCCCGCATCAAGCAGGCTGCCGATCATCGAGGTCGTCGTCGTCTTCCCATGCGTGCCCGCGACACAGATATTCCATTTGAGACGCATCAGTTCGGCCAGCATGTCAGCGCGCCGGACGACCGGGATATGCCTTGCCCGCGCGGCGGCAAGCTCAGGGTTCCCCGGACGGATCGCCGAGGAGACGATGACGGCGGTTGCGCCTTCGACATTGGCCGGGTCATGCCCGATGATGACGGGAATGTTCTGTGCCCGGAGCCTCTGGACCTGCGCATTCTCGGCAATGTCCGAGCCCTGCACCTCATAGCCGAGATTGTGCATGATTTCGGCGATGCCGCTCATGCCTATGCCGCCGATCCCGACAAAATGGATGCGCCCCACCGGAAAGGGGACGTTGATCTTGATCTGGCGGGACTCGCTCATGGACACCTCGGTTTACTCGACTTCATTAGGGACCGCCGCTCGGCGGGCTCAGTCCTCTAGCAAGGCCGCAACCAGATCGGCCAGCTTCTCGGCGGCCCGCTCGGGCGCAACGGATCTGGCGGCGTTTGCGGCACCTGCCAGCCAATCAGGATCATTCAATCGCGGCAACAGCATGGCAGCGGCTTTTTCAGGTGTTGCCTCCGCTTCGAGGAGCAAATCCGCTGCGCCCGCGGCGACCAGCGTTTCGGCATTGATTCGCTGGTGGTCATCCATGGCGATGCCGAGGGGGACGAGCAGCGCCGGGCGGCCGATGACCGCAATCTCGGTCACCGACGACGCGCCCGACCGGGAGATCACATAATGGCTCTTCGCCGTTCGTTCCGGCAGGTCGGTAAAGAAGGGCGCAAGCTCCGCCCTGATACCCGCCGCCTCATAGACACCGGCGACCGTCTCACGATCCGCCTCGGGCACCTGATGGGTGACCTCCAGCCGTGCGCGTAGCTCATCCGGGAGGCTGGCCAGCGCCGGAGCGAAGACCCGTCCGAACAGGGCCGCGCCCTGACTGCCGCCAAAGATCAGCACCCGCAGCACGCCGCTGGGCCGCGGCGCATCGTAAGGGATATCCGCCGCCTTTCGCACCGCATCGCGGACCGGATTGCCTGTCTCGACAAGCTGGCCTTTCATCTCGGGCAGGCGGTCAAGCCGGGGAAAACCATGCGCGACGATATCGGCGCCTGGCGCCGCGCGGCGATTGACCCGGCCGAGAACCGCATTCTGTTCGTGTACCGCAAAAGGGAGGCGCAGCGTCCTTGCCGCGAACAGGCCCGGCGCGGAAGGATAGCCGCCAAAGCCGACAACGGCATTGATTTTTTCCTGCTTTAACGCCCGCCTTGCGGTGCGCAGGCCCCGGAACATCGCCCAGGCCATCTGCGCCTTGGCGACGGGACCTTTGACATTGGGATTGGCCGCTTCAAGCAGGACGATCCGGTCGGCAGGAAAGCCGTCCGTATAGCGAAGGCCCCGCTCATCGGTCAGGAGGATCACGCGCCAGCCGCGCGTCTTTGCTTCTTCGGCAAGCGACTGGGCCGGGAACATGTGCCCGCCCGTTCCCCCTGCGGCGAGGGCCAGTATGTGTGTCACGAAAGCGGCTCCTGCCGCCTCGTCAGGGCAAGGAGGAGGCCAGCGGTCAGGGCCGCTGCGATCAACGACGAGCCGCCATAGGAAATGAACGGCAAGGTCATGCCTTTGGCCGGCAGGACGCCCAGCGTGACGCCGATATTCACCAGCGCCTGAAACGTCAGCTGGGCAGCAAGCCCGACAATGGCGCAGCGCACGAAAAGGCTCTGCGCCCGCGCGGCATGATAAAGGCAGCGCATCGCAATCGCGCAGAAAATCCCCAAGACGATCAGGCAGAGAAGGAAGCCGAATTCCTCACCCGCGACAGCAAAGATGAAATCCGTATGCGCATCGGGCAGATGCGTCTTGACGCTGGGGTTGTTGGCAAAGTCATGGCCGATGAGCCCGCCGCCTGAAATCGCACCAAGTGCCGTATCCACCTGATAGGTGTCGCCTGTATCAGGCGACAGGAACCGGTCGATGCGGCTCTTGAAATGCGGCGCGAAGCGATAGCCGAACAGAAGGATGCCGCCGACAAATCCGCCGAGCCCGGCAATCCATGCCCAGCTCCACCCGGCCACGAAAAAGATCGTGCCCCACATTGCGGTCAGCAGCAGGAGTTGGCCGTAATCGGGCTGGAAGATCAGCACGACAACGGCAATCAGATAAAGCCCCAGCGAGATGCCGCCCCCGGGGAAGCGCTGATCACGATATTGCTCGGCCAGCAGCCAGGCGGTGACGACGGCAAAGCCTGGCTTGAAGAATTCAGAGGGCTGAAGGCTCACCCCGCCAAAGGTCAGCCACCGCGTCGAGCCCTTGATCTCCGGCCCGATGATCAGGGTCGCAAAAAGAAGGAGCAGCGCGCCTGCGCCGATCAGGATGCCTGCGCGCCGGACCTGATCGAGCGACAACAAAGAAGCGCCGAACATGACCAGCATGGCCGGAATGACAAAGACAAGCTGGCGCTCAACGAAGTGAAACGGATTGTCGATCCCCTTGCGCATCGCGGCCACGGGACCGGCTGCCGTACAAAGAACGATGCCGATCAGAACGAGTGCTCCGAACAAAGCGAGCAGTGTCCGGTCGGTCCGCTCCCACCAGTCTTTGAGAACAGCGAGGCGAGCCGAGGGCGCCCCCATCAGAAGATCATGCATGGAGGGCCTGCCTTTCCATCCGGTCGGAAACGAGTTTCCTGAACTCGTCGCGGCGATATTTCCCCGCTAGTGGCGCGACCCCCGGCGCAAAAAGAACAACTGGAGCGGCATCTTCCGCCCCTACATCTCGGCTCGCGGCGGCATCATCGCACGCTGCCTTGAAAGCCTGCGCCAGCGGGCTGACCCCTTCGCCATCTTTCGTCTGCTCGCCCAGCAGATAGCTGCCGACCGCGCCGTCGCCGATCTGCTCGCGCGTGCCGGCATCGCCGCCGATCCAGAAAACATTCGGGCACGCATTGATGGCCCGTTCGGCAGCCGCCGGATTACTGGCATAGCTGTCATCGATGAAGACGATGCCGTCGGCTGCGCCTAAGCATTCGAACCGCCCGGCCAGTCCCTCATAGGAATGAAGCGACTTGATGATCATGGCGGGTGGAATGCCGATCGACAGGCAGGCGGCAATGGCGGCGGCGGCATCCTGATTGAAATGCGCGCCAAGGAAGCCTTTCGCGCGAGAGAAATCACCAAGGCTTTGGGTCTTGCCACGCTGGATCGAATAGGCCGCGCCCTCCAGCACGAAGACCCCGTGCCCGATGGTTGCCTCGCCCGAGACAGGGATGATCTGGCCCTTGCCGTCGGCATCGCCCTTGCCGGACCGCAGGATGGTGCAGACCTCCTGCCCGATCGGATCATCGACCCCGATAATAGCCGTGCCGCCTACGGCCCGCGCACGACAGATGCGGATCAACGCCCGCATGGCCAGCGCAATCTCCGTACTCTGACGGGGACCGGCGGCATTAAGAAGGATGGGGATGTCGACGGTCAGAGAGCGCATCCCAGCAAGGCGTCGCACCGGCACTTCGAGAAGATAGACCCGGCCTGGCGACGGCGCATCAAGCGCAAGCGGCGGCTGGCCGAGATCGCCACCGATTGAAACGTCCCAGCCCTGCTCATCAAGGATATGCGAGATGATCGATATCGTGACGGATTTACCGGCGGCACCGGTCACCGCGATGACCTTGATATCGTCGCGCAGCCCGCTTTCGGCGAGCGCCTCGCCGAAGAGATCAAGCTCTGTATAGACGGGGATCTTCAGCTCCCCGGCCCGCTCGGCCACGCCGCGCGACAGCCCGCCCCGGCCGCCATCGGCGAGGATCACGGCCGTCATCTCTTCCATCGGCCAGACCCGCGGTGGCACGCAATCGCCGGGCGTTTCCTTGCGCCGCAGCGTATGGGCATCCCAGGCATAGACTTCCGCTGCCCCGCTCGCGTGCAAACTTGCCACCGCAGCGCGGCCTCCGGGCCCAAGACCCAGAACCCCCACCTTCTGGCCGGCAAATTTTTCGAGCGGGATCATTTTCGTCGCCTTCTACCTGATTTTCAGTGTGCTGAGCCCGATCAGCGCGAGGATCACCGCGATGATCCAGAAACGGATCACGATGGTCGATTCGCGCCAGCCGAGCTGTTCGTAATGGTGGTGGATGGGGGCCATGCGGAAGACCCGCTTGCCGGTCAGTTTGAACGACGCGATCTGGATCATCACCGACAGCGCTTCGAAGACAAAGAGCCCGCCGATGATGGCGAGGACCACCTCGTGCTTGGTCGCCACCGCAATCGCGCCCAGCGCCCCGCCGAGCGAGAGGGAGCCCGTATCCCCCATGAAGATCATGGCAGGCGGCGCGTTGAACCACAGGAAGCCGAGCCCGGCGCCGACAATCGCGCCGCAGATGATGGCCAGCTCCCCGACCCCCGGCACATAAGTCAGGCCGAGATAGTCGGTATAGTCGATCCGCCCGACGAGATAGGCAATCAGCATGAAGCTCGCCGCTGCGATCATCACCGGCACGATGGCGAGCCCGTCGAGCCCGTCCGTCATGTTCACCGCATTGGATGACCCGACAATCACGAAACCGGTAAAGGGAATGATGAAAAGCCCGAGCGGGATCATCGCGTCTTTCAGGAACGGCAGAGGCACGCGGGTCGCAATCGCATTGTCGATGCTTGGCTCATTCGAGAGCACCCAGAAACAGAACCACGCCGCGCCAAAAGCAATCAGGAACTGGAAGATCAGCTTGAAGGAGCCGACGACCCCCTTGGTGTTCTGCTTAGCGACTTTGAGATAATCGTCGAGGAAGCCAAGCAGGCCAAAACCCATGGTGACGGCCAGAACCATCCACACATAGGGATTGTTAAGCGGCGCCCAGAGCAGAACGGCGATCAGCATGCTGAGCAGGATCAGCACCCCGCCCATTGTGGGCGTGCCAGCCTTCTCGATGATGTGGCTCTGCGGGCCGTCCTGACGAATCGGCTGGCCCTTGCCCTGCTTGACCCGCATCCAGCGGATCAGCGGCGGGCCGATGATAAAGGAGATCAGCAGCGCGGTCATGATCGCGCCGCCGGTGCGGAAGGTGATGTAGCGGAAGACGTTGAACAACGCGACGTCGTCTGCAAGCGGGGTGAAGAGATGATAGAGCATGGCCGCCCGCTACTCCGGTCGCACGTGCTTGGCTAGGAAACTTGCCAAAACTGCCCCGATTCCCGATGCATTGGAGCCCTTGAAGAGAACGATATCTCCGGCGCGGAGGTCTTTTGCGATTTCGTCCTCAAGACCGGCGGCATCTTCGGACCAGCCCGCGAGCATATTGGTCGCAAGACCGTCCTTGAGAGAGGTCATGTCCTTGCCCGCCAGCCAGACCTGATCGACGCGGGCCTGCGCGATCGGCACGGCCAGTTCGGCATGAAGGGCAGCCGCGCTTTCGCCCAGCTCCTTCATCTCGCCGAGGACCGCAATCCGGCGCCCGCCCGGCCCCGGCTGCATCCCGGCGAGCACCGACAGGGCCGCCGCCATTGAGGCAGGGTTCGCGTTATAGGCTTCATCGAGAATGGTCAGTGTGCCGCCCTCGACCTCAATCTTGTGCTGGGCGCCCCGCCCCTCACCGGCTCGGAATTTCTCAAGCCCCTGAATCACCTGTTTGATCGGCAGGCCGATGGCGTGGCCCGCTGCGATCACGGCCAGCGCATTCATCGCCAGATGCTTGCCCGGCGAGGACAGCATCAGATCATGCGTCTCGCCATCGAGCTGGAAAATGACGGTGCTGCCCCCGGCATAGCCCTGATATTCGGTCAGCATGACACCGGCTTCCGCCGCACCAGTCTCACCGAAGGGGATGATATGCCGGACACCATGGCTGCGCGCTTCTTCTGTGAGGAAACCGGCATAGTGGCTGTCAGAGGGCAGGATCGCCGTGCCGCCGGGCCGCAGACCCGAGAGGATTTCGGCCTTAGCCGCGGCGATCTCATCGACGGAGGCAAAATGCGCCAGATGCGCCGGGGCAATCGCGGTGATGATCGCGGCATGCGGACGAACCAGCCCGACCAGCGGCGTGATCTCGCCTGAATGGTTCATGCCGATCTCGAAAACGCCGAAATCCGAATCAGACGGCATGGAGGCCAGCGACGCAGGCAAGCCTAAGTGATTGTTGAAGCTCTTCTCAGCGGCATGGACTTGCCCGAAGGGCGAGAGTGCCGCGCGCAGCATTTCCTTGGTCGTCGTCTTGCCGACCGAGCCCGTAACCGCGACCAGCTTGCCGAAATGGCGATCCCGCGCCGCAGCCCCGAGCGCGCCCAGACCATCGAGCGTGTCCGCGACCTGCAAGAGCGGCAGGCCCGCCGGGGCATCGCCCGGCACCTTGGAGACAAGCGCCGCGCCTGCGCCTTTTTCTGCCGCGACCCCGAGGAAGTCATGTCCATCCCGCGCGCCTTCCAGCGCGACGAACAAATCGCCGGGCTTCAGCGTGCGGGTGTCAAAGCTGATCCCGCGCACCTGCCAATCCGCCTCGCCGACCAGCTTGCCTCCCGTGGCAGCCGCCGCCTCGTGAGACGACCAGAGCGGACTTGTGGATAGCGGATAGGACATCAGGCATTCACCTCGCCAAGAAGCTTTGCGGTGACGTCGACATCATCAAAGGGATAGGTCACCGTGCCGATCGTCTGGCCCTGTTCGTGACCCTTGCCCGCCACCAGCAGGACATCGCCGGGCGCAAGGCCCTTGATCCCTTCTTCTATTGCTTCGCGGCGCCCCGCAATGACTATCGCATCGGGTGCGCCCTTGGCGACTTCGTCACGGATCGAGGCAGGATCTTCCGTTCGCGGATTGTCATCGGTGATGATCACCCGCTCGGCACCTTTCGCCGCAGCCGCCGCCATCAGCGGACGTTTCGCCCGGTCACGATCCCCGCCTGCGCCAAAGACGACATGCAGCCGCCCTTCCGTATGCGGGCGGATCGCGGCCAGCGCCGTCTCGATCGCATCCGGCGTATGAGCAAAATCGATATAGGCCGCCGCTTCCCCGCCGCCGGAGAAGACCCGCGTCCCGGCGCGCTGCATCCGGCCCGGCGCCGCAGAGAGATCCGCGAGATGCTCAATGACTTCCTCGCCGTCAAAGCCGGTGACGATGGCAAGCCCAGCGGCGACCAGCGCATTGTCCGCCTGGAACGCCCCGATCAATGGCAGCTCCAATGTCCGTCGTACCGCCTTCCAGCTCAGCGTCACCCGCAATCCGTCCGTTGTCGGCACAAGATCATGCAGGATGATATCCTCGCCCTTGCGTCCGACGGTGAAGACCTGCCGCCCAGCGGCGCGGGTCTCTTCTGCGGCCCTTTGTGAGCCCGGCCCGTCCATATTGATGACTGCGACCCCGTCCTTGGGCATCAGCTCCGTCAGCAGGCGGAGCTTCGCCTGAAAGTAATCCTCGAAATCCGGGTGATAATCGAGATGGTCCTGCGTGATATTGGTGAAGGCGGCATGGGAGAAATGAATGCCGTCTGCCCGGAACTGGCTGAGCCCGTGCGAAGAGACTTCCATCGCCAGATGCGTCGTTCCCATGGTCGTCATGGTAGAGAGGATCTGGTGGATCTCGACCGGATCGGGCGTTGTGTGCCGCAGGGCATATTCATAGCCCGGCGCGAAGGCCCCGAGTGTGCCGAGCGTGCCCGCTTTCACCCCGAAGGCAGACCAGAGCTGCTGGGTAAATCTGGCAACGGAGGTTTTCCCGTTGGTACCGGTGATCCCAACCACCGTGCGCGGCTGGCCTTCATGAAAGCTCATCGCGATCTGGGCGAGGGTCAGGCGCGGCTCTTCGCTTTCGATGACCGGCACTTCTGCTTCGGTCCCCGGCACGGCAAGAACTGCCACCGCACCTGCAGCCACCGCATCAGGGATGAACCTCCGGCCATCAACCTGCGTGCCGGGAAGCGCCGCAAATAGATAGCCGGGCTTCACCGCCCGCGAGTCCGCCGTAATGCCTGTAATTTTCACATCCGGCAGCCGCCGGGCCAATGTCGTCAACTCTTGTAGCGGCTTCACCGCAACGCCTCCTCCAGCAAACCAGTTAGCGGGTCCGCCTGATGGTCCAGCTCCGCTATCTCGGCACGCCGCAATCCCAGGAACCCATCAAATGCCACATCGTCCCCCACCGGCATCACCCCTAACGCCGGTGCGGCCCGTTCGACCACCCGCCGGAAGACGGGTGCGGCCACATAACCCGCCGTCGCATAGCCATAAGTGGCTTTCGTTCCAGCAGGTTCGTCGATCGAAACCAGCAGCACATATTTCGGGTCATAGCCCGGAAACGCGCCAATAAAGCTCGAAACGAGCTCCCCATTCTCTTCATCATAACCGCCCGCCTGCGGTTTGTCGGCGGTCGCTGTCTTCCCGATGACGTAATAGCCATCGAGATCTGCATTGCGGCCCGTCCCGTCAGTCACCGCGCGGCGCAGGATGATGCGCATCTGGTCGCTGGTGTCCTTTGAGAAGACCTGCGCGCCCTTCTGCTCATGCCCGGCGATGAACGTCGGCACACGGTATTCACCGCCATTGACGACAGCGGCAAAGGCGGCGGCAAGCTGGATCGGTGTCACCGCAATGCCGTGGCCGTAAGACGTGGATGCGAGCTCCGCAGGACGCCATGCGCTTGAGTAGGCAGGCGCCTGCATCTCTGGCAGCTCGGTCTGAAGAGCCGTTGTCAGATGCAGTTGGGACAGGCTGTCCTCAAAGGCTTCCGCGCCAAGGCGCTGGACAATCTGCACCGTCCCGATATTGGAGGAGTGCTGAATGATCTCCGACACGCTCATCACCGGCTTCTTGCGGCTGTAATCCTTGATCTCCCAGCCGCCGACCTTGATAGGGCGTGAGACATCAAAACTGTCGCTCATACGGATGACGCCGCGATCAAGTGCGGCCGCCACCGTGATCGGCTTGAAGGCAGAGCCCAGCTCATAGCGGTCAGCCATGGCGCGGTTGCGCCAATGCGCTGCCGGTACATCGCCCGGTGCATTCGGGTTGAAATCGGGCAGGCTCGCAAGGGCGGCAACTTCGCCCGTATGCACATCAATCATGACGCCCCAGCCGGCCTTGGCCGAGAAGGTCTCGATGGCGCCCGCCAGTTCCTCCTCAAGGATCTGCTGCGCGACAAGGTCGATGGACAGCCGCAGGGGCTCTTTCGCTGTTGTCCCGAAAGCATCGCTTTCAAGCGCCGCCTCGACACCAATCGCGCCGCCCCGGCCCGGAATCGTATAGCCCGTCACATGCGCGGCGAGCCCCTTTTGCGGATAGACCCGGCCCATGGTTTCAGGAAAGCGCATCCCCGGCAGGCCGAGCGCGATGATCGCGGCACGCTGCTCCTCGCTGATCGTGTCCGTTACATGCGCGTATTTATGCGCCGCCAGCCGGTCTCGCAGGCGGTATTCATCTGCTTGCGGAAAAATCCGGGAGACCCCGCGTAAGGTCTCTTCGACATCCCAGACCTCCCGACCATCAATTGCAAAGCCGGTCAATTTCGCATTCATGATCAGGGGGCGGCCATCACGGTCCGTGACCTCACGGCGTGGCCCTTCGGCCTCAACGACGCGGCGAAGGGTGGGATCTTCGCCCACAAAGAACGAGACCTGCACCAGCCGGGCAGCAAGCAGCGCAAAGGCACAAGCAAACAGGCCCGCCGACAAGCCTATGCGGCGCCCGCCCTCGGCCGGCACCACACGCGATTGCGGCGGTTTGCAGGGCCGCCGGTCATCATAGACGCAGCGGACCGAAATCTGTCGCTTGAGCCCGTCTGCCCTCATTCGTTCACGGCCTTTTCAGTCAGAGTGGGATCCGCCATGCCGATGGCGTTGCCGATGACATCGGCATTCTTCGCAACCGGGCTTTCAATCTCTTCCGTCGGCATACCGATCACCTGCGCAAAGCGGCGATCATCGAGCAATTGCTCAGCACGCACCGTGCCCAGCGCCAGCTTGGAGGAATTGAGCTTTGACAGCCGGCTTGCCGATTCAAGGACTTCGACATCTAGCCGCGCCTTCTCGACCTCCGCACCCAGCCTTTCGGCCTCGCGGTCCAGCCGGTCGATTTCATCCTGGGATTTGCGCACCTGCGCCTCAGCATGAAAACGGCCCGCGGCAGCAAGGGCGAGGATGAGGGTGAGGAAGATCGCGATATATTTCATCTGTACTATGCCCAATCAGACTGGAGGGGAGAAAAAACCATTGGCGGGATGCCAAGCCCGGAGAGACGCGCATGATCCCACGCACGCGCTGGCTCACCGGTACGGATGGCCGCCCGCAGCCGCGCTGAACGCGCCCGTGGATTAGCAGCCATTTCGTCGGCAGACGGTTCAACCGCCTTGCCGGCAAGAGTAAAAGTCGGTGCTTCAGGCACGGCCATCGGCGCATGGCGCGAGCCGCCGCCAGACCGCCCCGCCACATCGGCAAGGAAGCGCTTGACGATCCGGTCTTCGAGCGAATGAAAGGAGACGGCGATCAGTCGCCCGCCTTCTTTTAGAACCTTCTCGGCGGCAATCAGCGCCCGCACGATCTGACCCAGCTCGTCATTGATGAAGATGCGAAGACCTTGGAACATCCGAGTCGCCGGATGGATCTTCTCGCGCGTGCCGAGCACCTTCTCAGCAATCGCGGCAAGCTGCGCCGTCGTCTCGATCGGCGCCTCTTCGCGGGCTTTCACGATGGCACGGGCAAGGTGGCGCGATTTGCGCTCCTCCCCATACTGATAGATCACATCGGCGATGTCGGCCTCGTCCGCCTGATTGACGAAATCAGAGACCGTACGCCCCTCGCCCATGCGCATATCGAGCGGTCCATCAAAGCGGAAGGAGAACCCGCGCTCTGGCTGGTCGAGCTGCATTGAGGAAACACCGAAATCGAACACCGCCGCATCGACAGGGCCAAGCCCGCGCGCGGTCAGCTCTTCTTCGAGCTGATCAAACGGGGCTTCGATCAGGGTCAGGCGCCCCGGAAACTCAGCCAGCAATTTTTGCCCGCCTGCAATCGCAGTCGGATCACGATCAAAGCCGATGACGTCCGCACCCGCCTCAAGAAAGGCGCGCGAATAGCCGCCCGCGCCGAAGGTGCCATCAACGATCCGCTCGCCCGGCGCGATTTTCGCGGCAGCCAGCACGGGGTCGAGAAGGACGGGAATATGCGCGCTCATTCCTTGCCCCTCCCTGCAATGGTCGAGGGCATGGACCGGGCGCGGATGATGTCGCGCTCGTCCTCGGTGAGGGAGGTCACAAGATCCCAGAGGTCATCGAGACACTCGCCCGGGCTCATCGTGAAGAATGGCCCCGCCCCAGCAAAGGCGACCTGCCCCTCAAGCCCGGCATGGTCGCGCAACTTCTTGGGCAGCACGATCCGGCCATTGTCATCGAAATAGAGCCGCTCGGTGAAGGCGGTGACGGCGCGCTCCATCGCGGCGCGCTTCTTCTCGAAAATGTCCTGCGTTGCGACGATCTCAAGATGGACGGTGACGAGGTCCGCCCCGCCGCAGATCAGCTCCGCATCGGAAAAGCTGGGACAGCAATACATCGACGACGCGGGGTCTTCGCTACCGGGCGCAAGATGGCGGCGAAAATCGGCCGGGACCGAAATCCGGCCCTTGGTGTCGATCTTGTTCTGCCAGCGCCCGACGAAGCGGGACGCATCGCGCAGGGACGTTGCCGCTGCTGTCGCCTCCACTTCGCTCATCTGCTGCCCTCGCCTGCCTTCGAATGCCCAGGATTGCCATCAGACGCCTTTGCGCGCCTTGAGATAGTCTTGGATGGGATATCATGGGCTGTCATGGGGCGCAATCAGGCGCTGCATTTGTGGAAAAATCCTTAACAGCCCTATGAATGCGGCCTCAGCAAGGCGCATCAACGCTAGGGAATGAAGGTTAAAAGGTCAGACGGCCGTGTAAGCCGGGTTCTGTCCCGCCGAGGCGGTGACGACCATTCATCTGGGACACACGCTTGCACGTGGCCTCAAGCAACCAACCCGGACAAGTAGCGCTGGCGGCGGCGCCGGCCGTACAGGCCACCCTGTCCCTATTCGGTTTTGCTCCGGGCGGGGCTTGCCATGCCCGTCCCGTTGCCGGGACGGCGGTGGGCTCTTACTCCACCTTTTCACCCTTACCGTCGCCGACTGGCGAAGGCGGTTCATTCTCTGTGGCGCTATCCCTTGGATCGCTCCAGCCGGGCGTTACCCGGCACCCTGCCGCCATGGAGCCCGGACTTTCCTCGAACCCGAAGGCCCGCGGCCGTCCGGCCATCTGACCCCCGACATGTCGAGCGGAGACGGCTTAAGGTCAAGTCCGTCATGACTTGACCTTAAGGGCGGCACAGCTTCCAACCTTGCGGATGACCTGGCGAGACCTCTTTCAGCGGCAGACGCTCAAGCGCCATCCAACAAAGCGCGACGCCTTCCGCGTGCTCAAGGAAAAGGGCGTGCCGGTGAAATCCGTCATCGATGTCGGCGTCCTGCACGGCACGCCGGATCTGATGTGGGGATATCCGGACGTCCCCCACCTTCTCATCGAGCCGGTTGCCGATTTCGCGTCGATCATCACTTCACGTTACGAGGCAGCAGGCGTGCCGCACCAGCTGATCCTTGCTGCCGCCTCCGACACTAAGGGCGAGCTGACCCTTCACCTCAAAAAGGATGAGGCTGCGGATATCACCCATGCGCGCGAGACCGCGCCCGCAGATGCGAGTGCCGATGCCGGCACGGTGAAAGTGACGGCCCGCCCGCTCGATGACATGCTCGCCGATCTCACTTTGCCGACGCCGCATCTTCTCAAGATCGATGTCGACGGCGCCGAGCTTCAGGTTCTCAAGGGCGCAGAGAAGGCTCTCGAATCCTGCTCCATCGTCTGTATAGAGACAGGCGTTTCAAACCTTTTCAAACGCTCCGTCCCGCTCGTCAGTGCAGGCTTTGGCCTCTTTGATATCGTCGATCTTTGCTATTATGACGACCGGCTGGCGCAGGTGGATCTCATTTTCATCCGCAAACAGCTTATCGCCGATCTCGGCATCGAGCTCTTCAAGGACGGATTTGACGACACGCTCTGGCAGTCGCTCTAGATATCCGATGGCGGCGGGCTTGCCGGGAAAACCTTTGACCCGGGAAGGACAAGTCGCCAGCTGAACCCCTCCGGATCATAGCTGACCTCAACTTTTCCCTCTAATGTGTGCTCCGCCATCTGACGAATAACGAATTCACCAAAACCACCTTCATCGGGAGCGACAACAGGCGGCCCGCCGAACTCGCGCCAAGTGATCTCCAGCGACGGCTTCTCGTCCTTGCCGAGCCGCCAATCGAGTTTCACCATCCCGGTTTCATTCGAGAGAGCGCCATGGGTGACAGCATTCAGCCCAAGCTCATGAAGCGCCATTCCTAGAGCAGACGCCGCCTTGTCTTCGATCAACACATGTGGACCGGTACAGAAAATCCGCTCATCGGCGCCGCCCTCCATATAAGGGTGCAGATGCGTCGCAAGCAGCGCCGTCATCGGCGCACAGCGCCATTCATGCTGCATCAGCAGGTCCTGATTGCGCGCCAATGACCCGATCCGGTCAGCGAATTTGTCGACGAACTGCCTATCTGTCGACGATTTACGGCCCGAGACGCGCGCCATGCTCTGCACCAGTGCCAGCATGCTTTTCGTACGTTGATGGGTCTCCCCCAATAAATAGCGCACCCGTTCTTCAGCCTGCTTGTGCTCGGTTATGTCGAGCAAGGCCAGCATCGCCGTTTTCGGAATCCGCTTGCCGGACCCCTTTTCTTCCGCGAATTCAACTTGCTTGCGAACATTCACCCAACGGATGATTTCGCCCTTTTTGTCGATGATCCGGTGCGTGATATCCATGACGTGGCCGGAGGTGGGATCGAACAGCTTGTTGAGCTGCGCCGTCACGGCCGCCCTGTCCCCCGGATAGATGCGGTTATGCAGATCGGAGCGGCTGATTTTTTCATCCGGGAGGAAACCGAAGAGCTCCGCCGCGCGCGGATCAAGAACAACCTCATCCCGCAAGTAATCAATCGTGCCAGTACCGAGACGCGCGACATCCACCGCAAGCGCCATAGTTTCGGGCGAAATTGTGGCGAATCGTGACGGAGGTTTGACGGTGGAGTTCATATAAACTTCCTGAACGGATCGTCATGATCATAACGAACCTTCGCAAACCCTGCGAGAGTGCGGGTTATAACATAGATCAATCTTGTGTGAGTTTTTCAAAATAGGGTCTCCCCGGAACTTGCCGGTGCTGGTCTATGTTTCAACTGCATGAGCCTGAACTTTGAAAATATCGACGCCCCCTGTGAGGATGTGAAAAGCTGTATTGCGGAGAAATTCCGCAGGATCGGCCTCATCTCGAATGAGCACCTTCGCCTGCTGGCGAAGTTTGAGGACAATCCGGCGGAGATCCGTGCCGGGACAGAAATTCTGTCGCAGGATAATCCGACCAATGAGTTCTTTGTGATCAACAAGGGCTGGGTTGTCAGCTCCATGAAGAACATCACCGGTGTGAACACCGTAATCGATATCCATCACCCCGGTGATATCGTCGGCGTCTCGCAACTGCCTTATGAAAGCTCGCCTTATAGTTCGGTGACGGCGACCAATTGCGTTATCTGCCCGTTTCCGCGGAACAGCCTTGATGACTTGCTCAAAATATCGCCGCGCCTTTCTGGCATGTTCCAGACCGTGTGCATGATCGAGCAGGCGATCTTGCATGACCGCATCGCGATGATGTCAGCCAGCGAAGCGCATGTGCGTCTGTGCCACTTCCTGTTGCAGACCTTCAGCCGCCTCAAATTCATGAATAGCGACCTGACGGACCGATTCTACTGCCCGCTGAACCAGCGGACGATTGGCGAGGCCATCGGCGTCACCAGCGTTCATGTCAGCCGGACCTTTGCCAAGCTGGCCGAGATGGGGCTGATCGAGCGGAACCGGAATTTCGTGCGCTTTGTCGACTGGCAGCGGGCGGTCAAATTCACCGGCTTCACCGACCGCTATGAGAATGTCGATGTTGCCTGGCTGCCGGACGCGTAAGCGCGTCTGGCTAGCCTCCCCTTCCCTAGACCCTCGACTAGCGCTACTCCCGCGCGATGACGAAAAATGCGCATCTGATCGGAATCTGCGGGGCCGGCATGTCGGCGGTCGCCCATCTTCTCCAGGAACAGGGCTGGGCCGTTAGCGGCAGTGACGAAGGCGCCTATCCGCCGGTCTCAACCTATCTTGAGAAGATCGGCCTTGAGCCGATGATCGGGCACCGGGCAGAGAATATCCCCGACCCGGTTGACCTCATCGTCATCGGCAAGCACGCAAAGTTGATCCCCGAAAGCAATGACGAAGTCCGTGCCGCGCTGGAGCAGCATAAGGACAAGGTCAAGAGCTTCCCTGAGGTGCTGGCCGACTTGACCGCGACTCGCGAGCGCATGGTAGTTGCCGGCTCATACGGCAAGTCGACCCTCACCACACTGATCACCCATTGCCTTGCCCATGCCGGCAAGGCGCCCGGCTGGTTCATCGGCGCCATTCCAAAAGGCTTTGAGCATTCGGCCAGCATGGGCGGCGACGGTCCGTTCATTTTCGAGGGGGACGAATATCCGAGCGCCAATTGGGACGACCGGTCGAAATTCCTGCATTATCTTCCGCAGACGGTGCTTCTTAGCTCCGCCACCCATGACCACGTCAATATCTATCCGACGCTTGCGAGCTACCACGCCCCCTTCCAGCAATTGCTGACCGGCCTAGCCGAACGGCAGGGCCAGCTGATCGCCTGCATGGATGAGCAGTATGCGGCGAATTTTCTTCATGCCTATCCCGGCCCGAAACTCAGCTATGGGCTTTGCAAGGGCTGCAATTACAGCGCGGCCAATATCGTGCTGGGCGATCCCGCGGCGGGTGAGCCGACGCGCTTTGACCTGCTGGTCGGCTATGAGGTCTATCCGGGGTTCACGACGACAGAACTGGGACGCCACGCCGTCCAGAATATCTGCGGGGCTGCCGCCTATCTTCTGGGTCAAGAGCTTCTGACCCCGGATGAGCTGCGCGCCGCCATTGCCGATTTCCGGGGGCTGAACCGCCGCCTTGACCGCAAAGCGCCCGCAAGCCGTCTCGTCATCTATGAGGGCTTCGGCTCATCTTACGAGAAAGCCCGCGCGGCGATCGGTGCGATCCGCGAGCATTACCCTGCCCGGCGCCTGACCGTGATGTTCGAGCCGCACACCTTCACCTGGCGCAATCGTGCCGCGCTCGGGCAATACGACACCGCCTTTGATGATACCGGTACGGTCTGGCTTTTTGCGCCCCCGACCCATGGCGAGGGCAGCCACGATCAGGCGAGCCTGGAGGAGATTGAATCCCGCGTCCGTGCCCGGCATTCTGACGTGCGCAGCTTCACCGGCGACGCCATGGGTGAAATCCTTGCCGATGCAGACCCGCAAGAGGACGTAATTCTGGTATTATCTTCAGGTAGTTTTGGCGGAAATCTCAGCCAGTTCCTGAAGGATGCGGAGACGCATTTCCCCAGCGATTGAAGCATTGCTTCCCCCCTTGGGGACCGTTAACCTCTTCCCCTGTGAAGAGGGGGCCAACATGAAATCTTTTGCCATTCTGGTGAGTGCCGCAGCGGGCCTTTTGGGCGCTGCTTTTGCCCAGCCGGTGACCGAACCGACAGGCGTCGTCCCCAATCTCTCTTTCGAGAATATCGAGCCGGTGATCCGCAGCTTTGATGAATCAATCACCACGGTGAACCAGAACGGCGTCCGCCTGATCCGGATCGAGAGCCGGGGCCGCGTCGTCCTTCTTCAGGAAAATGGCTGTACGCGCGGCGGCTGTGCGGGCCTGATGATCTTTGCCGGTTTCGATGAGACGACCGATCTTGAGACCATCAACCAGTTCAATGCGACAACACCCTCCCAGCGCGCCCTCCTCGATCAGGACGGCCGGGTCGTGCTTCTCCATTACGTGATCGGTGATTTCGGCGTCACCCGCGGCTCGCTGATCGTGAATATCGGCGCCTTCTTTGCCGGGATCGACAAATGGCAGGAAGATTTCTCGCGCGGCGTCCTCGTCAAATCGGTGAATTTCGATCCCCTGCTCGATGAGAATGCCATCGCCGAAAGCCATATTTCGCGCGAAGTGCTTGATTTGCTTTGGGAAGATCCCTCGCTCTATAATCAGGCCAAGACGCAGGAGGCTCGCTGATCATGCCCCGTTCCCTGACCGCCCTTTTCGCTGGCGTGATGGTCCTGATGCTGTCAGGCCCGGCTGCCGCGCAACTCGTCAGTGAACCGAGAAAACTGATCGGCATCAACTTCAACGATCTCGAAGCCCTCGCGGTTGAAAGTGGCTGGGGTACCGAGCGCATCACACAGGACGGCGACAGCGTACTCGTCGTCAATATCAAGGGCCGCCGGGTCGTGATGTGGCCGCGCGCCTGCGACAGCGAAGGCCGCTGCGGCGGGCTTTATCTCTTCTCGCTGATCCCGTCACAGGCATCCTCGGCGCTAACCAATGGGTTTAATGTTCAGTACAACCCCGCCCGCGCCACTTTGCGCGATGGGCAGGTCGTGCTCGACCGCTATATCATCGGCGATTTCGGTGTGACCCGTGGCGGGCTGTCGATCGAGCTGCAGGTACAGGCCCAGCTGATTGATGACTGGTGGGACTATGCCAAGGCGCACAAGATCCGCGGCACCGCCGTCTCTTTCAACCCGCTGCTTGAGGAGCTGCCGCCCGTGACGGCCGTGACCTCACATTTCGAAGATCTCAAATTTGCCGCCCCGCTGCTCGACCAGATCGCCAGCGGCAACGGCCCGCGTGACTAGGAGTCCCGAGTGATGAAAAAATTGCTGCTCGCCGTTCTGGCCCTGAGCCTCTTCACCCCGGCCTATGCCAAATCCGACCTGCCCGGCGCCGATGAGGTGATGAGCTTTTCACTCGATGAACTCGTCACCCTGATCAAGGATGCCGGCTGGCAGGCAGAGCCCTTCAATGAGGACAGCCTGACGGGCGTGACCCTGACCATCGGCACGCGCCAGCTTGCGCTGGTCCCGACGGCCTGCGTCTCCAGTGGCAATTGCAAGGGGCTTTATACCTATGCCCTGATCCCGGATAATCCGGGTGCGGCGGATCTCAACAAGTTCAACCTCAGCCACAACCCGGCCCGCGCCATTACCCAGAACGGCACGCTGGTCCTCGATAATTACATTGTCGGTGATTACGGCGTCGTGCGCGGCAGTCTTGCTGTGCACCTGCTGGTGCAGGCCAGCCTGATCGATGCGTGGTGGCAGTTCCGTCAGGGTGACAAGAACGAAATCGACCTGTCAAAAAGCGTCGCCTTCTCGCCACTTGGCGAGCCTGCACTGCCGCTCGGCATGGCCGGGATCGACATCAAGCCGCTCGACATGCCGGAGACACACCGCTTCCACATGCTGCAGGCGAATGCGAGCCGGATCAATTCTCTGGACTGATCCGCACAAAGAACGCACTCTATTCCGATAGCTCTCTGCACTTCTCAGGCAAAATTCTGAGTTGATAGTTTGGAACATCTGTCATCAGCAATAATAAGGACGCCTCTTCGGGTCGCTCGCGAGGAGAAGTATTGCTGATCTGGAAACCGTACTGTTTTGACAACTGACCTTCTGTCGGACTCCAGAACTGCGCGAAGACATCATAGCCAAGCGCCACATTTTCTTTTACGCAACCAAGGACGACACCTGAGTCATAGATAATCTTCTTCCTATCTGGGCGATCCCTGAACAGATTATTTTCTCGATCAACGACTTCATCACGTCGCTCCGCCGAATTTGAGCCGAACGGCGCATTCGCCGGCCCGCCGTGCCAACCAATCAACGTGTCTTTCTGTAAATATATTTCGTCGGCTATGCCAAGAATATAATTCGCACAGCTACTAAAACAGTAAGGCCACACAAATACGCGAACATGCGCACCATCAATATGCTCAACAATCTCCATGAAGAGTTCGACATTGCCGCCAAGGCTATTCACAACAAAATCTATGAGATCTCGATCGGAAACGGCTGGTAATAGATCCGTCAGATCTTCTTTTTCGAAGCCATCCTGTGCACAGATGACGAAGCGCTTTGATCCAGTTTTTTCATCCGTAGACACATGGCTGACTGTTAAGACACTCTTGCCATTTAGCGCCTCCTGATCTTCACAGAAATATCTTGGATCGAAGCTTTCTGGCCCTACCTTTTCAGGCACCGCTTGAAGTTGAATGAAAGCTAGAGCAGGCAAAATCCAGGGCATCGCGAAACCATTGTTTCTACAGATATACGAACCCTAGCTCAGAATAGCCCAAGCACAAAAATCCCTCTGCACCACCACAGGACAGCTAGCTCTCGCCTGAAAATTACATCAGAAAGCGTGAAAGCCAGATGTAATTCTGGTCATGCACCTGACCTCATGATGAAGGTCAGGCGCGAACGGGAAATTCAGTTGCTCAGCCCAGAGAATAAGGACGCTTAGTTCCCCACGCGGTCGAGCCAGCCCCATTTGTCTTCCGTCGTGCCGTCAAAGAGGCCGAAGAAGGCTTTCTGCAGCGCTGAGGTGATCGAACGCTCACCCTTGCCGACCTCAATGCCGTCAACCTGACGGATCGGCGTGATCTCAGCAGCCGTCCCTGTAAAGAACATCTCGTCCGCGCCATAGAGCATCTCGCGCGGCATTTCCTGCTCGACGACTTCGATGCCCAGATCTTTGGCGAGGGTGATGATGCTGGCCCGCGTGATCCCGTGCAGGATCGAGGACGAGAATGGCGGGGTCATCAGCTTGCCGCCTTTGACGAGGAACAAGTTCGCGGACCCTGCCTCGGAGAGAAGCCCTTCATGGGAAAGCCCGATCCCTTCGGTGACACCGGCGCGGCGCGCCTCCATCGCGATCAGGCGCGAGGAGAGATAATTCCCGGCAAGCTTCGCACCCGCCGGAATGGTCGAGCCCGCCAGACGCCGCCAGCTTGAGACCGCGACATCGACGCCCTTCTCGATCGCATCGGCGCCCATGTATCGGCCCCAGGGGAAGGCGGCGATCACGAAATCGTCCGGCGCATTGGCTGCCGCCGGGGACATCTCACCATAGCCGAGATAGGCATTGGTGCGGATATAGGCGGATTTTAGACCATTCTCGCGCACCGTGCGGCGCGTCGCTTCGATGATCTCATCTTCCGTGTACTTAATACCGATGCCATACATGCGGGCCGAATAGAAAAGCCGCTCGACATGCGCATCATTGCGGAAGACCACCGTGCCGTCATTGGTCTCATAGGCGCGGGAGCCCTCAAAGGCACAGGTGCCATAAAGGAGCGCATGGGTCAGGACATGGGTCGTCGCCTCCGCCCACGGAATCATCTCCCCATTCTTCCAGATATAGTCGGCTTCCTGTATGGGCATCGCTAGCGTCTCCTCTTTCGGGACAGAATTGAGACGCGCTTTCTAACACTGGTCCCCGCCCCTGCAAGTGAGCATCTGAGGCGGACTGACAAGGAGCCGATCATGGCGTTTGACCCCCCTTCCGATAGACGGTCCATCGAAGGATTACGGGCAATCATGGCCAATTTGCGCGCGCCCGAGGGCGGCTGCCCATGGGATCTGGAACAGGATCACCGCTCGATTGCCTCCTATTGCCTCGAAGAGGCCTATGAGGTCGTTGACGCGATCGAGAACGGCACGGACCGCGACCTCTGCGAAGAACTCGGCGATCTGCTGCTTCAGGTCGTCTTTCACGCCCAGATGGCGGCCGAGCGCGGCGCCTTTGACTTTGACGATGTGGTCGAGGCGATCAGTGACAAGATGGTCCGCAGACACCCGCATGTCTTTGACAGTGATGACGGGCGCGACGCGGATGGCCAGACCGCTGCATGGGAAGAGATCAAGGCGCAGGAGAAAGCCGAACGTGGCAAGACCGAGGACGGCGTCCTTGACGGCATTCCGGTCGGCCTGCCCGCCCTCACCCGCGCGGAGAAGATTGCCAAACGCGCCATGAAGGTCGGCTTTGACTGGCCCGACTGGCGCGGCGTGACAGCGAAACTCCGCGAAGAACTCGCCGAAGTCGAAGAGGCGATCTTGGAAGAAGACGAAGCCCATATTCGCGAGGAAGTCGGCGATTTCCTCTTCACCGCAGCCTGCCTCACCCGCGCGACCAGACTCGATGGCGAGACCGTGTTGCGTGAGGCCAATGAGAAATTCCGCCGCCGCTTTGCCTCTGTCGAAGCTGGGGTCAGAGACAGCGGCCGGTCATGGGAAGAGCACACGCTCGACCAGCTCGAAGCCTATTGGGCTGCGGGCAAAGCAAAAGAGTAAGATAAGGCCTCATCCTGAGGACCGGCAGGCCGACCTGCCTGACGGTGGACTCGAAGGACGGGGCGGCTTCCCGGCAAAGCCCCCACCTCCCATTTTCCAATTGACCGCCCCGCCCCGCCCGGTACTCTAGGAGGCATGGGGAATGGGCGGATGGACACCAAAACAAGGCAGAGCCTGAAAGACCGGGATCGGGTGAACCCCTATTACATCCCGGAGCTTGAAGGGCATCAGAACCCGTTTCTTGCGGCGACCCTGCCGCATATCGAGGTCGTCCTGATCCTCAGCCTCGTTTTTGCCGGCGGCATTCTCGGCGCGCTCGCGGGCAAGCTGCTCCTCGGCATCGGCGCGAGCGTCATTTCAGGGGGCCTTCTAACCCTTGCCGCCCTCGTCCGGCTCAACGATCCGGCGAAGAGAAGACGGCGTTAGTCGCTCAGCAATTCAGCGCAAAAATTTGACGACCCTGGCCTTCAGCAGTTTGATCAGGGTCTCATCCATGAACTCATACTCATCCGGAATATTCAGGACGATCACCCGTTTCCCGTTCAGCACGCTTCTGAATTTTTTTGAGAGCTTGTTACGGTGCCGACTTTCCATGACGAAAATGACGTCGGCCCATTCGATCTGCTCGGTTGAAAGCTCAACCGTTGCTCCCGAATCAAGGCCTGCCGAGTCGCATTCCATGTTTTCATACGTTGAAAAAATCTGTTCCGCCGTAGGACTGCGCAATTTATTCTGAGAACAGACAAACAGGAAACGTTGGGTCATTTCACCCTACTCCTCGTCCCGCCGGGCTTCATCCTCAAGCTCATGCATGTCGTCATCGGAGAGGCCAAAATGATGGCCGATCTCATGGACAAGGACATGCTGGATGATTTTCTCAAGGCTGTCCGGCCCCTCCTGCCAGAAGCGCAGGATCGGCTCGCGGTAAAGCCAGACCATGTCCTGATGCGGAATAGTATCAAAGCCTGATTTCTGGGTGACATCGATCCCGTGATAGAGCCCCAATAATCCGTACCGGCTCGAAATGCCGTGCCCGCGCAACACCTCGTCGCTGGCAAAATCGGCAATGCGGATGACGATGTCAGCGCTGAGCTGCCGGAAGGCTTCCGGCAGGGCCGCATAGGCCGCGCGCGCAACAGCGGCAAAACCGTCCGGGCTCGTATCGGTCACGTCACTGCCTCCCGATAGGTCTGCCACATCTCGGCATCGCCGCAGGCAAGGGCCGCACGCGGGGCGCGCGGCACGGGATGATAGGCCGCGCCATCATCAAGGAAGCGCAATGCACCGCCTGCTTCCTCAACCATCAGCCCGCCGGCGGCATGGTCCCACGGGCTCATCAGGAATTGCAGCACATAGTCGATCTGCCCCCGCGCGCAATCAAGATAGGCGTAGGCGGAGCAATGCTTCTGGCTCGTCCCTGCTGAGGTAAGAACCGCCGCAGAGAGATGCTCTCGGAGAGGCGGCTTTACATATTTCGAGGAATAATCGCCGAAGGCTTCACTGAACGGCACGTTTTTGCGGCCATGGATCGCCTCGCCATCAAGCGTTGCGCCTTCACCCCTTACCGCGATCGCCATCACATTCTCGACCGGCGCGAAGATGAAGCCTGCGCGCGTCAGCCCTCCCTCGACCAACGCCACCATGACGCCGAATTCGCGTTTGCCCTCAACGAAATTCGCGGTGCCATCGACCGGGTCGACCAGCCAGACCGGTGCCTCACCGCTCAATCGGTCGAGCACGGACGGATCGGCAGAGGCCGCCTCCTCCCCCACGACGACAGAGCCCGGCAGAACCTCCATCAGACGCGGGGTCAGCCATTCCTCGGCCTCGCGGTCGGCAATGGTGACAAGGTCCGTCGGGCTCGTCTTGGTGTCGATCTCATGGGTCTCAAGCTGCAGATAGCGCGGCAGGATCAGCTCTGCTGCTGCCTGCCTCATCAGCCCGGTGACCTCTTCGATCAGTCCGTCATTCATCATTCTTCACTCAAATGCCGGAGCGCCCCGGCATTCTCTTCCCAGCTCTGCCCGTCAAAAGGCTCGATCGTGATCTCATCGAACTGGCTTTTGTCCATGCAGCGCAGGTTCAACGACACGCCATCCGGGTTCGAGCGCGGCGTGTAGAAGGATTTTACACCGCAGACGGAGCAGAAAGTGTGCTTGGCGATCTTCGTATTGAACTCATAGGTCGTGATCGCCGCCGGATCGGTCAAGAGCCGGAAGCGCGATCGCGGCACGATCACATGAATGAACCCCAACTTTTCGCACATCGTGCAATTGCACGATTGTGCAGTGATCTTCGCGGGCAGATCGGCCTCCCACGCAACGGCGCCGCAATGGCAGCCGCCGGTCTTGGCCGACAGGTCTGTCACCAGAGGACGCCGACGACCGCGCCGGAGGTAAGGGTGGCCAGCGTGCCCGAGATCAGCGCTTTGGGCGCAAGCTGAAGCACTTCCTTGCGGCGTGTCGGCTCCAGCGCCGTGAAGCCGCCAATGACAATGCCGAGCGAGCCGATATTGGCAAAGCCGCACATCGCATAGACCATGATCAGGGTGGAGCGCTGGTCGAGCGCGCCTTCTGGCAGCTTGGCCAGCATTTCATAGGCGACGACCTCGTTGATCGCGGTCTTCACCCCCATCAGCTCTGCGCCCGTCATGACCTGATCGGCGGGCAGCCCGGCGAGCCAGATGAAGGGCGCAAAGGCCCAGGCAAAGATCCGCTCAATCGTCAGCGGGGCGCCTGCGACATCAGGCAGGGCTGAGTCAAAGATGATGTTGATGAGGGCCGCCAGCGCGATGAAGGCGAGGATGGCGATGACAATGTTCACCCACAGCTTGCCGCCCTGCACGGCGCCTTCAGTGAAGGCATCCATCGTGCTGTCATAACCAAAGTCGTCTTTCACGGCGTCGGAATCGGTCTGCACCTCGCCCTTTTCGGGCGGCACCATGATCTGCGCGAGGATAAGCGCGGCGGGCACGGAAATAATCGAGGCAACGAGAATCTGCCCCAGCATGCCGGGGCTGAGTTGCGACAGGATGATCCCGTAAAGCACCATGACGGTGCCCGCGACGGTGGCATACCCGCAGGCGATAACGGCAAAAAGCTCGGACCGCGTAATGCGCGAAAGATACGGCCGGATCAGGAGCGGCGCTTCGGTCTGCCCCAGAAGGACATTGGCCGAAGCGGCGAGAGACACTGCCCCGCCTGTGCCGAGCACGCGGGACAACAGGATCGCAAAACCGCGAATGATGATCTTGAGGACGCCCCAATGCCACAAGACGGCCGCGAGCGCCGAGATAAAGACCAGCAGCGGCAGCGCCTGGAAGGCAAAGATAAAGGCGCTTCCGCCGGTCACCTCAAACGGCACCTGCTCGGGATTGCCAACATAGCCGAAAAGGAAGCTGGTGCCCGCGCGCGTCGACTGCTCCAGCGCATAGACAATGCCGTTGAGCCCATCGAGCGAGGCCCGCGCCGCCGGCCAGTTCAGAAACAGCGCCGCAATGCCGAGCTGCAACCCGACGGCCAGCGGGAACTGGATGATCGGAAACCGCCCTTTGCGTTCGGACAGGAGCCAGGCGATGGCCGCGAATGCGAGAATGCCGATCGCGCTTTGCACGCGCGGCGTCAGAAGATTTTCGATTGTCAGGCCCACCCGGTTGCCGAATTCAGTGCGCTCCCTGCCTAGCGCCTGCAACCGGTTGCCGCAATTCGCGTTTATGTGTGATAAACGGGGAGCCTGAGGGGGGCGGTGATCCGGCTAAAAGGAGCGCCGATAGACTATGGATAATGTCCTCCCCGCTGTTGGGCAGAGCAGCCTTTTATTGAGTTTCGATCTGATCGCCACCGTACCATCAAGCTCGGGGGCGATGCCTTTTGCGCGCGTCCAGGAAGTGCTGAGCGTCCCTGACCTGCCAGACACCTATGCGGCGCTCGATACGCGCGGGGTCATCTGGTTGATCGAAGATGGTGAGGCCCTCGAAACCCCGCTGCTTGATCTTCGCACCGCCGGGATCGGGTTTACCGATGCTGGCGCCGAGGCCGGACTTCGCAGCTTTGCCTTCCACCCCGATTTTGCGAACGAGGGCACGGATGGATACGGCAAGATCTATGTTGCCTATAGCGCAAGTGTCGCGAGCCATCCCGATGACGTGCCGCTTTTTGAGGCGGATGGCGCCTCGAATATCGTCTTCCATGATGTGATCTCGGAATTCACAGTCAGCGATCCCGCAAATCCGGTTATTGATTCGTCTACGGAGCGGGAACTCTTCCGTGTCGAGCAGCCCTTCGGCAACCACAATTTCGGTCAGATGCGCTTCCGCCCTGATGCGGAACCCGGCGATGATGATTACGGGCTCCTTTATCTCGGCATCGGCGATGGCGGCTCAGGCAATGACCCCCTGAATGCCGGTGAGGATCTCAGCCAGATCCTCGGCAAGATTCTGCGCATTGATCCGCTCGATCCCGGTGGGGATGAAACCTATTCTATACCGACAGATAATCCGTTTACGGATACGACCGGCGCCCTGCCTGAAATCTATGCTTACGGCTTCCGCAATCCGCAAAGCCTGAGCTGGCTGGGCGATATCATGTTCGCGGGCGACATCGGCCAGAATGCGGTAGAGGAACTCGATATCGTCTTTGCCGGCGGTAATTATGGCTGGGATGACCGCGAGGGCAGCTTCCTTGCGGGCGGCGGCGCCCTGCCCGCCAATGACGCCGACCTTGGCTATCAATACCCCTTCACCCAATATGATCACGAGGAAATCCCGACGGGAGGCGAAGGCATCTTTGGCGGCTTTGCTTATCAGGGGTCGGACATTCCGGGTCTGGAAGGTCAGCTTCTATTTGCCAATTTCCCGACCGGCGAAGTCTTCGTCGTCTCGCTTGATGATCTCTCTACGATCATCGCCGACGGGCTTGTCGCCTCGGATGAATATGTCGCCCCCTTGCGGGTGACGATCATCGGCGAGGATGGCGAGGAGACGACCTTCCTTGATTTTGAGGGGACGGGAAATCCCGGTAACGGACGGGTCGATTTACGCTTTGCCCTGACGGATGACGGAGAGATCCTCGTCTTCTCGAAACAGACCGGCAATATCTATCAGCTGACCTCCGCCGCCGATGACGAATTGAGCGGCACGGCGCAGGGTGAGATCATCCGCGCCGGTGCCGGAGACGATCTCGTTGATGCAGGCGCCGGGAATGACACGATCTATGGCGGGATCGGCAGTGACACGCTGATCGGTGGTGATGGCAATGACCTCATCATCGGCGATGATGGCGGCAATCTGATCTATGGCGATAGCGCGCCGGCCGCCGCCGCAAGCACGGCTGCGCAAATTCCGGCATCGTCAACGCCCCAGCCTTCTCTGCCTGAGACCCTCCCCGAGGCGCCTAACGCGGAAGAAAGCCCGTTGCCTTTCGAGCCGCTGACCCTCGAAATCCCGCTCTTCTAAGGCCTCTCGGCGGAGAGGTTAAGTTCGGTGTAAACAATTTCCCGGAATACATACCAAATGAGTACAACCGGACACATCGAACGGACAAACGGGACATGACAGACCTTCCGCCGCAGAACTGGCGACTTTCAAAGAATGTCGCCCAACTCCTTGCCGGAGCGGTTCTCGTCATCTCGGTCCTCGTCCTCTTCGCTGGTTGGGGCGCGGGGGTCGAAGCGCTGACCCGTCTGCATCCGGACTTTGCCGCCATGGTGCCATCAACGGCACTTTGCTTTCTGCTTGCCAGTCTTGCCATCGTCATCCAGTTCAGATTGCCACCTGCCCTGAAAAGCCTCACGCTTTTCATCTGTAGCGGGATTATTTTTGCCATCGCCTTTACGGATCTGATGGTCATAAGGCTGACGGATGCGAACGGGATTGATGCCTGGCTCTGGCCAGAGGCCGACACGTTCAACTCAGCCAATATGGCGATCGCCACGGCCAGCCTGTTTATCTCCGTTGCGATGTGTCTGCTCTTCCTCGGTCTCTCGCGAGTAAAGATGCGTTATGCCGTCGTCGCGACAGCAACGATCGGCCTGATCGTCGCGGTGACAGCGCTCGTTGGTTATTACTATGACGCCTCTGCGCTCGAGGAAGTGCCTCTCTTCAGGGGAATGGCGCTGCACACTGCCCTCGCCTTTACCGCACTCTTTCTTGCGGTCCTCATGCTTCGTCCGGATACGGGCTGGATCGCGATCCTGCAGGGCAAAGGCGGCGGCAGCCGCGGCGCGCGCAATCTCTTCCCGATTGTCGTCATCCTCCCGCTCCTGCTTTGTCAGTTCGCGCTGTTCGCTGCCCAGACAGATACATTCAGCGAGAATTTCCGTCTCAACATCATCGCCATTGTCTTCGTGGTGATCCTGTCCATTGCTGTTCTACGTCACGCCCATATTCAGAACACGATCGAAGGGGACCTGCGCACCGCCCTTGCCGACCGGGAATTACTCCTTCGCGAAGTATATCACCGTGTGAAGAACAATCTGCAGATGACCATTTCGCTTCTGCGGATGGGCATGCGCGACATCAACGATGAACAGGCCGAAACCCTGCTGAACAGCACAATAAATCGCGTGGAATCGCTTGGTTTTGTGCACCGCATGCTGCTCTCCGCGCATGTCCCTTCAGAGGTCAAGCTGGACGACTTCCTCAAAGATCTGGGCGCCCATATCGTCACCGCGAATTCGGGCGCACATGCCGTTCCTGTCGATCTGGAGGTCACCGCCTCCACCCGTGTCCTTCATATCGAGACGGCAATCACCATCGGACTTCTCGTCAATGAGTTGGTGACCAACAGCATCAAGCACGCTTTCGAGGGCCGAACGACCGGTACGATCTGGATCGGATTTGAGGGCGACGCCGATGGCGCTGCCACCCTATCCGTCAGGGATGATGGCACCGGCATGCCGCAGGATGAGGACAGTTTGACATTGGGAACCGGCACACTGATCATCAGGGGCCTGGTAGCACAACTCGACGCCAAGCTCGATTATCAGGTGCAGAACGGCACGGCGGCGACGATCCGCATTCCCGCCGCAACGATGCAGAGGATGTATGACGCATAACCCCATAAAGGTCGCCATCGTCGAGGATGAGTTCCTGATCGCGCAGGACCTTGCCTATCTGTGTGAAAAGCTGGGGATGACAGTCGTCGGGCAGGCCGCAAATTACGACACAGCGGTCAAACTCATCGAAGAGACGGTACCGGATTACGTGCTCATGGATGTCCGGCTGCAGGGCAGGCGCGATGGCGTGAATGTCGCGCTCAAAGTCTTTGAAACTATGCCCAGCATCAAGATCATTTATGTTACCGGCTCGAACGAGCCGCCCACCCTCGCCCGGATCGACGAGGATCATCCTTATGCGGTCTTGATCAAGCCTGTCGGCGAACGTGATCTCGCCAAGGTCTTCGGTTTTGGGAATTAATCTGCCTGCGGCGTGTCAGCCATTCTGTTCCTGCGCGCAAGCTGCCGGCGTGTTCACAAGAAACATGCTGGTTGCCATCAGCTCTTCTGGCTTCATCTTCTCGCGTAACTCTGTGGCGCGCGCCTGATCCTCTTCCAACCCGGCAATCAGGAAGGCGCGGCCGTCTTCCGACAGCTCTGACATCGCCTTGTCTGCGACGCAGGCGCAGATTTCCGCCGGCATGTTCGAATTGGCCTCACAGGCGGCTGCGAAGGTCTTTTCATTGACCTTGCCGCCAGATGCGCCATCCCCGCCGCCGCAAGCGGCCAGCAGCATCGCAGCCCCTATTCCGGCACTGATTTTAAAGTGGAATGCCATGGGTTCTCCCCTCTCGAATCATCCTCGAGGTGGAGCGTAATCCCAAACGCGCGACGCCCGCAACTAGCGGTCGATTTCGCCGAACACCACGTCGAGCGTGCCGATAATGGCCGAGACATCGGCCAGCATGTGCCCGCGGTTCATCCAGTCCATAGCCTGAAGGTGGGCATAGCCCGGCGCGCGAATCTTGCAGCGATAGGGTTTGTTCGACCCGTCTGAGACGAGATAGACTCCGAACTCGCCTTTGGGCGCCTCTACAGCGGCATAGACTTCCCCGGCCGGCACTTTGGGGCCTTCCGTATAAAGCTTGAAGTGGTTGATGAGCGCTTCCATCGAGTGCTTCATCTCCCCGCGTTTGGGCGGGCCGACTTTCGGATCGGTCGACATGACCGGCCCCGGCTCGAGCAACGCGATGCACTGCTTCATCAGGCTCAGGGACTGCTTCATCTCCTCGATGCGGCAGAGATAGCGGTCATAGCAGTCGCCATTCTTGCCAAGGACGATGTCGAATTCGAGCTCGTCATAGATCTCGTAGGGCTGCGATTTTCGCAAATCCCACGGCACGCCCGAGCCGCGCAGCATGACGCCGGTAAAGCCCCATTCAAACGCCTGCTCTTTGGTCACAACCCCGATATCGGCGTTGCGCTGCTTGAAGATCCGGTTGTCCGTGATCAGCGATTCAATATCGTCGAGCGCCTTGGGGAATTCGTCACACCACGCATCAATATCGTCGATCAGCGCCTGCGGGATATCCTGATGCACCCCGCCAACGCGGAAATAGGCCGCGTGCATGCGCGAGCCGGACGCGCGCTCATAAAATATCATCAGCTTCTCGCGCTCTTCAAAACCCCATAGCGGCGGGGTCAGCGCGCCGACATCCATGGCCTGCGTCGTGACGTTGAGAAGGTGATTGAGAATCCGGCCGATCTCACAGAACAGCACACGGATGATCTGCCCGCGCCGCGGCACTTCGATGCCGAGGAGTTTCTCCGCTGCAAGGCAGAAAGCATGCTCCTGGTTCATCGGGGCGACATAGTCGAGCCGGTCGAAATACGGGATAGCCTGCAGATAAGTCTTCTGCTCGATCAGCTTTTCGGTGCCGCGGTGGAGCAGCCCGATATGTGGGTCGACCCGCTCAACGACTTCGCCATCCAGTTCCAGCACGAGGCGCAACACGCCGTGAGCGGCCGGGTGTTGTGGCCCGAAATTGATCGTGAACGGACGGTCCTCGGACGCATCGGAGGGGGAATCCTCAACTACAACGGTGCGCGTGGCATTGGCCATTATGAACTCTTTCCTTCTGCGAAAGCCGCAAGGACTTCCGCCTCGGTCATCTGATGGGTTTTTTGCGCGAAAGAATAATAGTCGGGTTTGTGATCGATAAAGACTTCGTGATCGAAAGTCAGCGTACCCGGATCATCCAGCGAATTGACTGAGAGCTGCATCATCGACCCGTCCCGCAACCGCCAGAAAAGCGGGGAACCGCACCCCTTACAAAAACCGCGTTCTGCCCAGTCAGAGGAAACAAAGACGCCGAGCATGTCTTCACCTGTCGTCACTCTGAAATCGCTGTCGCACCCAATGGTCATGAAAGGACCTGCTGCAACTTTCCGGCACATATTACAGTGACAGGCGCCGACCTTGTCGGAACCCGGTGTCACCGTGAATTCAATACCGCCGCAAAGGCAGGATCCGGTCCGCTCCCCCATAGATCAGCCCGCCTTCTCGTCGCCAGGGAGGACGTACTCGCCACCTTCCCATGGGCTCAAGTAATCGAAATTGCGGTATTCCTGTTGCAGCTCGACGGGTTGGTATACGACCCGGCGCTGCTCATCATCCCATTTGACCTCAACAAAGCCGGTCACGGGGAAATCCTTGCGCAAAGGATAGCCCTCAAACCCGTAATCGGTGAGGATCCGGCGCATATCGGGATGGCCGTCAAAGACGATGCCATACATGTCGAACGCTTCACGCTCGAACCAGTCGGCACACGGATAGACGCTGACCGTCGTCGGGCAGGTATCATTCTCGCCGACCGCGACCTTCACCCGGACCCGCACATTATTGTGCATGGAGAGAAGATGATAGACGACATCAAAGCGCTTCTTCCGCCCCGGATAATCAACTCCGCAGAGGTCGATCAGCTGGATGAACCGGCACATCGGATCGTCGCGCAGGAATTTGAGCACTTCAACGATTTTGGTCGCCGGCACCGTGACATTGAGCTCGCCATGCGCGATTTCACTCGCGACCAGGGCTTCGCTCAGCACGCTGTCGATATGCTCTTTCAGCTCGGAGAGTTCGTTCAATTCGTTCAGTTCGTCGGTCATTCTGGATCTCCGGCACTTGCATCCGGCGGTGTGTACGTATCGACTGTGAATATAACTGACGCACCAGCGTCTGTTGTTTCATGCAAACCTATCGTTTCAAGTACAACCGTCTCGCCAAGCTTTACGGATGCACTAGGGACATGAAACACCTGACCCGAATTCTCAGTAATATGAATATTGACGACTATTTTGTCATAGTCCGCATCATCCAGAGTCAGGTACATTACTCGTCCTGCACCAATGTTTCGAATTAAGGGGTCGTCGTCCTTAACCAGTAGGCCAGCCTCATATCTGGTTGTTGAGCCACCCTCTCCGAACGAAGAGATATCCAGCTTCACGATGTAGGGCTGCGGCGCGAGGAAGAGTGCAGCTAATGCTGTATGTATCATCGCCGAATGGTCCCTTCCCGGCGGATCTTCTTCTGAAGCTGCAACAGCCCATAAACGAGGGCCTCAGCCGTCGGCGGGCAGCCCGGCACATAGACATCGACCGGCACGATGCGGTCACAGCCGCGTACGACCGAATAGCTGTAATGGTAATACCCGCCGCCATTCGCGCAGGAGCCCATAGAGACCACGTAACGCGGCTCTGGCATCTGGTCGTAAACCTTGCGCAAGGCCGGGGCCATCTTGTTGGTGAGCGTGCCGGCGACGATCATCAGGTCGGACTGGCGCGGGGAGGCGCGCGGCGCCATGCCGAACCGCTCCATGTCATAACGCGGCATCGAGGCCTGCATCATCTCAACCGCACAACAGGCAAGCCCGAAGGTCATCCACATCAGAGAGCCCGTGCGGGCCCAGTTGATGACTGCATCGGCAGGAGCGGTGAAAAAGCCCTGATCGGCCAGCTCCGCATTCAGCGATTTGAAGAACGGATCTTCATTGGTGGGATCATAGGCTGCCTTGGCGCGCGCCGCCGTGCCGTAGGCGAGGTCTGACGGACGAATGATCGACGGCGTTTTGCCCTCCGGTGCGACACCGGCGATCGGCGTTTCGGTCGCCGTCTTGGTCTTGTCGTCTACCGCCATTCGAGGGCTCCTTTCTTCCATTCGTAAAGGAAGCCGATGAAGAAGACCGCGAGGAAGACGAACATCGACCAGAAGGAGAAGATCTGGAAGCTCCGGTCGAGCCCCAGCTCCGGGTTGAACAGGGTCACCGCCCAGGGAAACAGGAAGGCGACGTCGAGATCGACGATGATGAACAGGATCGCGACGATGTAGAACTGCACATCGAACTTCATGCGCGAATCCTCAAACGCCTCGAACCCGCATTCATAGGTCGAGGTCTTCTCGGAATCAGGATCGCTCGGCGCCAGGATCACCGGCAGCACGAGGAAAAGGACGCCGAAAATGGCCGCAAGGCCAGTAAAGATCAGGATCGGCAGGTAATTTTGCAGAAACTCTGCGTCGGCCATGGATGCCCTCTCATCGGAAAAGCTAGGGAGCGGCGAACGGGTCCGCCACGGGTCACGACGCCGCAAGGGCGCCACTTTGCCGGGGGCTATAAGCCTTTTTGCCGTGCCATGAAAAGGGTTCACCTGTAGGCCAGAGCAAATGAATGCGTCCCCCCTTCCCGATCCTGAAAATCTCGATGTCGTGATCGTCGGCGGCGGCCTGTCCGGCGGGCTTTTAGCGTACAGATTCAAGGCATTAATGCCGGAATTGAAGGTTCTTCTGATCGAGGCCTCAGACCGCCTTGGCGGGGATCATACGTGGTCATTTCACGACTCAGACATATCGCCGCGTGCGCTAGAATGGATCCGTCCCTTTATCTCGTCGCACTGGGCGGGCCAGACGGTGCGCTTTCCCGCTTATGCTCGCGAGATCGGAACGGGGTATAATTCGGTTGCCTCCGCCCGTTTCGATGCCGTCCTACGCGAAGCGCTGGGTGATGCCGTGATGACGGGCTCGCCGGTTGAGGCGCTGTCGCAGGATCAAGTGACGCTGGCGGATGGCCGGACCCTCCGGGCCCATGCCGTGATCGATGCGCGGGGTCAGCGCGACTATGCGCATCTGGCCCTCGGCTTTCAGAAATTCGCCGGGCTCGAAATCGAGTTTGCGGAGCCGCACGGGCTCACCCGCCCCATCATCATGGACGCGACCGTCCCCCAACTCGACGGCTACCGCTTTGTCTACACCCTGCCCTTCACCGAGCGGACCGCGCTGGTCGAGGACACGTATTACGCAGATGGCGATGCCCTCGATGAGAACGCGGTTGAGACACGCATCAGGGACTATTGCGAACAGCAGGGTTGGAAGGTCGCGCGGATCCTCCGGCGAGAGTCAGGTATCCTGCCGATTGCCATGGCGGGGGATATTGATGCGCATCTGGATGAGGGCATGCCGGGGGTGGCCAGCATCGGGCTTGCCGCCGGGCTCTTTCATCCGCTGACGGGCTATTCCCTGCCCGATGCGGTCGCGATGGCGGACCGGCTTGCAGGCGCAGATGATGTCTCCGGGCCCGCGCTTGCCGCCCTTGCGCGGGAGCACGCGAAAGAGACATGGGAGGCGCGCGGCTTTTACCGGCTTCTCTCCCGGCTCCTCTTTGATGCCGCCGATCCTGCAAAGCGCTATATCGTGATGCAGCGCTTTTATCAGTTCTCTGAAGGATTGATCGAACGGTTTTATGCGGGGCAGTCTTCAGCCGGAGACAAGATGCGCATCCTCGCCGGCAAACCACCCGTCCCGGTTTCAAAGGCGATGAAATGCCTTGGCGAAAAACAGTGGCTGGCGCGAAGAGGTATGCGCTGACCTCTCAGCCCGCTCATGCAGGACACTAGTGCAGAAAGAATTTCCTCCCCCGTTGGGGAGGTGCCAGCCATTGGCTGACGGGGGGGGGCACGCCGCCCCGCGATGATCAGTGGATGACACGCCCCCATCCCCTCGCATTCGCGAGGGACTTCCCCCACGGGGGAAGAAAGATATCCCCGTCCGCTCTATCCCCTGCATACTGACCAAATCGCAGTGGGACCGGGGGTTAAATGGCGCAGGAGATTAACTGCCCCCCGGCAACATCCGATGGATGAGACCGCCTGGAGAAAACCGAAAAACGAAATTCATCAACTCGAACAGATAATGGGACGCGATAGCCAAACCGACCATCACCGAGCACAACGTCACGGCTGAGAATGCGTAGTTTGAGGACAGATAATAGCAGGCATAGGCCAACCCGATCAATTGTCCGAGCCGGAACAAGCCACTGGGAATGAAGATGTATAAGCCGAACATCATCGCGAACTGGATATGAAGGTTCTCCCCGACATATTCCCCTCTCCGCCAGTCGTTAAAGACCGTATCCAGATCGGCAAAATCGAATAATTGTCCTGAAACCCACAAGGCGAAGCACAGACCCATAAGTGTATGGACAATCCGAAAAGCCAGCGTCCTCTTCAGGAAGATACCTGGATAATCCCGCATGCTGCGCCAGAATATGTTCAGCAGACCAAAGATCATGACTGGCATGAATAAAAGCAGGAACGGATCAATTTCCCATCTGAAAACCGACGTCAGGAAAGAGACGATGGGCTCGAATGGCGCAGATGAAATGCGCCCAATCAGTTCGATAAATTCAGGTGCATCAAGCCATTGTGCCTGTGACACAAAGGCGGCGAGCGAAGCGGCTCCCCATGCCGTAAAAAAGATATCCGGAATAGCTGCCCATCCCAGATTCATCTTCCATTGATTTGCCATAATCACCCCACGTCATAACTTTATCACGTGAGATGGATAAGTAAACTTATGAGCCCTTCCAGACGGCGGGCTATGAGTACAAGTGAAGCGATCAAAGACCCTTGCGGCCGATGTCGAGGAATTTCTGGCGGCGGGCCATGCGGCGGTCATGCGCATCCATCTCGCCGAGTTCCTCGATCGCGCTTTCAATGGCATCGCCGAGGGCTTCGATCGCGGCACGTGGCGCGCGATGCGCTCCACCGACCGGCTCTTCTACGATCGTGTCGATGACGCCGAGTTCCTTGAGATCCTGCGCGGAAATCTTCATCGCTTCGGCCGCTTCCGCTGCCTTGCCGCCGCCCGCATCATCCTTCCACAGAATGGAGGCGCAGCCCTCGGGCGAAATCACCGAATAGACCGAGTGCTCGAACATCAGCACACGGTCGGCTGCCGCCAGCGCCACCGCGCCGCCAGAGCCGCCCTCGCCCACAATGGCAGCGACGACCGGCACGCCCGCATCAAGGAAGCTCGCCGTCGAAGAGGCAATCGCCTCTGCCTGCCCGCGCTCTTCCGCGCCGAGACCGGGATAGGCACCAGCAGTATCAACCAGCGTGACAATCGGCAGGCCGAATTTGTCGGCCATCTCAACCAGCCGGATCGCCTTGCGGTAGCCTTCAGGCCGGGCCATGCCGAAATTATGCGCAACTCGGCTTTGCGTGTCTGAGCCCTTCTCATGGCCCATCACCATGACCGAGCGCCCGCGGAAACTGGCCGGGCCGCCGATAATCGCTGAATCCTCACCAAAAGAGCGGTCACCCGCGAGCGGTGTGAAATCCGTCATCAGCTGGTCAACGAGATCGGAGAAATGCGGCCGCGCGGCATGGCGCGCGACAAGCGTCTTCTGCCAGCGCGAAAGGTTCGCATAGGTCTCGGCCAAGAGCTTTTCCGTCTTGCTCTCCAGCCGGTTCAGCTCCTCGCCGACATTGATCTGTTCATCGCCCGACAGCGCCCGCAGATCGTCAATCTTGCCTTCAAGCTCTGCAATCGGCTTTTCGAATTCGAGATAGCTGCGCATCGTTAACTCCGGTCGTGAACAGTGAAGCGGGCTTTTAGCCTAACCATGGTCATATTGACAAACGCTTCAATTTTCATGGCTTTTTCTTAAGGGAAAGCGGGTGTTTTGCTTCGATCAGGCGGGTCAGCCGCTCGCCCGCCACATGCGTGTAAATCTGCGTCGTTGAGATATCCGCATGCCCCAGAAGCTGCTGGACAACACGTAAGTCCGCGCCGCCTTCCAGCAGATGGGAGGCAAAGGCGTGGCGCAGCACGTGGGGCGAGATGCGTGCAGGGTCGATCCCGGCCTCAGGCGCAATGTCTTTGAGAAGCTGCGCGAAGCGCGCCGGGGTTAAATGCCCCATTTTCCCGCGCGAAGGGAAAAGAAAGACGGAAGCGCGCTCAGCCTCGGTCTGGGCGGCCAGCCAGGCTTCGGTCGCAGTGATCGCCGCATCGGTCAGTGGCACGAGGCGTTCCTTGTCGCCCTTGCCGCGCACCTGAACATAGGGCCGGTCGGCTGAGAAACTGCCGCGCGGGAGGGAGCAAAGCTCTGAGACCCTGAGGCCTGTCGCATAGAGGATCTCAAGCAGGGCATGGAGCCGCAAAGCTCTCGGCGATCCGCCCTCGGCCTTTTGCGCCGCCCGGTCGAGCAATGCGGCGGCATCCTCCGCTGACAGAATTTTCGGCAAGGGACGGCGGGTTTTGGGGCGTTCGACCCCTTCGGCGGGATTATCGCTGCGCAAGTCTTCTTCGAAGGCGAAGAGATAGAACTGGCGGATGGCGGAAAGACAGAGCGCAGCTGTCGCGGCACTCCGCCCCGTTGCATGAAGGTGATCTAGATAGGCAGTGATATCGGCGCGTGCAGCTGTCAGAAGACGTTTCTTCTTCCTCGTAAGGAAGGTTTCAAAGCGCGCAAGGTCACGGCCATAATTGCGGACCGTCCGGGGGCTGACGCCCCGCTCGACCTCCATCATGTCGAGGAACAGGCTGAGCGGCCCGCCGCCGGGCTGGCTGGCCGGACTGGCGCTCAATTGCCCGTCGGCTGGGGCGCGGCGGCCACCTGCGGCGCAGGCTCATCAAGCACCGCGCGCAGCTCAACGTCAAAGCTCGCCTTGTGGTCCATCCAGCGGATATCCGCCTTGTCGCGGGCCCAGTTGATCACCGCATTGCGGATCCCGCCCTCACCGTCCTCGGTGGTCGAAAGCCCGGTCAGATAGACAAGCGCTGCGGGCCCTTCGCTGCCGGCTTCGGCTGCCGGGAGAGCGGCCGCCACGAGAGATGCAACGGGGACGGAAGGGTTGGTGTTATAAGCCGTCACGCTTGGCACGCTTTTGGGCTCCTCAACCATGCCGATGAAGGAGCCGATGCGGCCGGCCGCTTCGGGATCGATGATGGCGTAGATATCGACGAGACGGCGGGCCCGGTCGAGCCCGGTCGGGCGCGACTGGTCAGAGGCAAGCGCCGTGATCCACGCTTCGGCGACGCGCGGCTGGTCCGTGATCATCGCGGCCAGCGCGATCTCCGTCGCATTGGGGGCAAAATTGGTGATCGGCGTGGCCCGGCGCAGATCGCCGGCAAGAAGCCGTGCCCGCGCCTCAAAACCTGCCGCATCTGCCCCGCCCCGACGCAGCGCCGTGCCGAGTGCCTCGGCATATTCAAGCGAGCCGGGCGGCACGGCAGAGAGCGTGAGGACGTCGCCTGCCAGCTCGGTCGTGCCCATGCCGTCAAGCAGATCGATGGCTTCGTCGGCGCCAATCGTCCGGACACTGAGTGAACGGAGGAGCGCGACTTCGCGTAAATTCGGATCGAGCCCGCGCATCCGGGCAATCGCGGCGGTGTAACCCGGGCCAACCCGGTCGAGCAGTGCACGGTCAATCGTGATGCCGCGCTCATGCATCATCACCCAGTCAAAAAGCGTGATGTCACCCTTCGGGGCCGCAAACTCTCCGCCATCGGCAAAGGCGGTAAAGCGCGCGCTTTCCTCCGCCGTCAGCGCATCCTGCCGTTTAAGGAGGTTGAGGGTGAGGTCAGCCGCTGCGCCCTCACCGGCGCGGACGTAACAGACGAAACGCAGCTTGATCCAGAACGGTGCGGCGCGGCCATCGCGGAGGCCTTCGCCGCGAGCGCAGGCCACATCGGTCTTGCCGTCCATCAGCTCCTGATAGGCAATGACGCGGGCCAGAGCCGGCTCAGAATGGGTGCTGGGGGCCAGATTGGCGAGTTGGGCAGCATCCGAATAAAAGCCCGCCTCGGCGGCTTTGAGGAGTTTCTGCCCGGCCAGCGCGTTGTCCGCATCCTTCGGCCCCTCGCCCGGCGAGAGCAGGACGCGACGCAGCAGCTCCAGGTTGAGCGGATTGTCATAGGCCGCAGGCACCGTGACCAGCAGGTCGCTCACCGAATTGCGCTCGGTATCGGTCCAAAGCGAGCGCGGCAGCGCGCCATCTTCCGGACGCAGCGTGCCGAGCGAAAACGCACTCTTATCAATGTCTACGCGGTCGATCTGGGCCCAGGCGGGCGTGATCGTCATCAGGGCGGCGGCGGCAAGGGCGGTAAGGCGCATAAACTCTATCGAGCTGGCAGCTCGATCTCCTTTTCGGTCAGCGTCTGGGCCGGCTGTCGGCGGTCCCCCACGGCAAAGAGAAGAACCAGGGTGAAAATGATCAGAAAGATAATGAACAGAGTGAAGCGCATCGGGTTCCTATCCTTCTGTCAAAAGCTACGATGCTTGGGCTTTCGCTGCAATGCACCTTGCGTGACGAAGCGGTTACGCTTCAGCGCTCGCAAGCTCGGCGCGCAAGCCCTCGCCGATGCGTTTCATGACTTCTTCGGGCGGTGAGCCGTGCCGGTCGACATAGGCATCGCGGATATGGCGCATGAAATCGGCGAGGAAGATGCCCCAGGCGGCGGGATCATCCCACAGCGTCTCGTCAAAGACGACGGCAAGCTGCTGATTGGCGACCCAGACGCGGGCCAGCTCGCGGGCGTCCTCAGCCTCACGAATGGATTTATCCACGTCGAGTTCAGGCGAGCTATCATTCATCTGGGTCGGTCCTTTCGCCGTGCGGCATACCATTCGAGCCGTTCGCGGATGGTTTTCTCAGCACCCCGCCCGCGCGGCTGATAGAATTCCTGCCGTTCCATCTCGGGCGGGAAATAGTCAAGCCCGGCAAATCCGTCGGGCGTGTCATGGTCATAGAGATAACCGTCCGAATACCCCTCGGCCTTCATCAGCTTGGTCGGCGCATTCATGGCGTGTTTCGGGGGCATAAGGGAGCCGGTCTGGCGCGCGGCGGCCTTGGCCTGTTTCAGTGCCGAATAGGCGGCATTCGATTTGGGCGCGGAGCCCAGATAGGCGACAAGCTGGCCGATGGCGTGATGGCCCTCTGGATCGCCGAGGAAGAGATAGGCCTCGCGCGCGGCATGGGCGAGACGCAGCGCCTGCGGATCGGCATTGCCGACATCCTCGCTGGCGATGACCGTCAGGCGACGGAGGATAAAGAGCGGATCTTCTCCGGCATTGAGCATCCGCGCGGTCCAGTAAAGCGCGGCATCCGTATCCGAACCACGGATTGATTTCTGGAGCGCACTGGCAAGATTGTAATGCCCTTCCTGCGCCTTGTCATAGACGGGCATCCGGCGCTGAACGGCCTCGGACAGCCCCGCCTCATCGAGCGGCTCGTCCCCGGCCCTTGCAGCAAGGTCTTCGATCAGCCCGAGGAGGAACCGTCCGTCCCCGTCCGAAAGATCGGCAAGGGCGGCGCGCGCGCCGGCGGTCAGCGGCAGGGTCAGGCCAAGCTCCTCTTCAGCGCGGTCAACGAGATGGCTGAGCGCGTCTTCATCAAGGCGCCGGAGCGTGAAGACCTGCGCCCGAGACAGGAGCGCGGCGTTGAGCTCGAAAGACGGGTTCTCTGTCGTCGCGCCGATCAGGGTGATCGTGCCGTCCTCCATGACGGGCAGAAAGCTGTCCTGCTGAGTGCGGTTAAAACGGTGGATCTCATCGACAAAAAGCAGCGTGCCGCGCCCTGCCTGCCGCCGGGCCCGCGCCGCCTCGAACACTTTGCGCAACTCTCCGACCCCGGAGAAAATCGCCGAGATCTGTACAAAGTCGAGATCGACATGATCTGCGAGCAACCGGGCCAGCGTCGTCTTGCCGGTGCCCGGCGGCCCCCAGAAAATGATCGAGGGCAGCCGGCCTTTCTCGATCAGGGTACGCAAGGGCGCGCCCTGCCCGATCAGATGGTCCTGCCCGACGACCTCTTCGAGGGTTTTGGGCCGCAAGCGGTCAGCCAGCGGCCGCGGTGCCCCGTCCTCAAGGCCCGCTGCCCCGAAAAGATCATCGCCCGCTATCGGCCGATCCTCATGGTGGAGACGCGGCCATTCCGGTCCGCGACCTGCAGGATGAAATAGCGCTGCTCGGCATTAAGTGCCTTGGTGACATCCTCGACCGTCTCAGTCTTCTCTCCGTTAACGGAGAGAATGGAGAGCCCCCGACCGAGCCGGTAACGCGAGGCATAACTACCCCGCTCGGCCTCAAGGATCACAACACCCGACGCCATCGGATTGAAGCCGATCTCTTCAGCAAGCGCCGGCGAGAGATTGGCGATCACCGCGCCTGACAGCGGATTGCTGCCTTCGATCCGCGTGTCATTGCGGGCTGGACGCTCTGGCGGAAAAGCCAGCTTCACCTTCGCCGTCTTCTCCTTGCCGTCGCGCAGATACCGGACCTCGAGAACATCGCCTTCGGAGCGGGTCGCCGGGCGGTAGCGCAGCGCCTCGGCATCATAAATCTCCGCCCCTGCAATATCGAGGATGACATCGCCTTCCTTCAGACCAGCCTTATCTGCTGGTCCCTTCGGAAAGACCTCACCGACAATTGCTCCCATGGGGCGGTCGAGCCCGACGACCCTTGCAATGTCAGAAGTGACAGGCGTGCCCTGCACCCCCAGCCAGGGGCGGCGCACCATCATCTGTCCGCCTGCGGCAGAATTGACGACCTGCCGGACAAGATTGCCGGGGATCGCAAAGCCGATCCCGTTCGAGCCGCCAGAGCGGGAATAGATTGCGGTGTTCACCCCGAGCAAATTGCCATCGACATCGATCAGTGCCCCACCTGAATTCCCCGGATTGATCGCGGCATCGGTCTGGATGAAGAACTGATAGTCCGACACCGAAGCAGACGTCCGCGACAGGGCGGAGACAATGCCGCTGGTCACCGTCTGGCCGACCCCGAAGGGGTTGCCGATGGCAAGAACGATATCGCCGACGGCCGCTGTGTCACTGTCCGCGAACGGCAGGAAGGGAAGCGGACCATCGGCCGCGACCTTGAGGATCGCAAGGTCCGTCTGCGGATCGGTCAACAGGACTTCCGCTTCGAACTCCCGCCGGTCGGCGAGGACGACCTTGATCTCACCGGCATTCTCAACGACGTGGTTATTGGTGACGATGATCCCGCCCTCATCAACGATGACGCCAGAGCCGAGTGAGGATTGCAGGCGCTGACGCGACCGACCTGGCACCCCGCCAAATTCGCGGAAGAACGGATCATCGAACACCGAGCGCATCCGCTGGGTGACGACCTTCTTGGTGTAGATATTCACGACCGCCGGGGCCGCCCGCTCGACCACCGGCGCATAGGTCGCGCGCAGTTCAAGATCGGTCGCAGGCTGGGTGGTCTGCGGCTGGGCCGCTACCCCGACGGGCAGCAAGCAGAGACAGAAGACGGGAAGAAGTCGCAGCAGCATTGGTGCCAATCCCTCTCAGAACGAAATGACCCCGCACCATTACCGGAGCGGGGCCATACTTCACAAGTTTCAGTCTTGTCGGGAAACGCCTCACGCAGGCGGGCGGTGCTCGGCGCCATGCGCCCGGAGATATTCCGCGACATCCTCATGCCCATAGCGTTCCGCTTCACTGATCGGCGAGCGGAACCCCTGACGCGACGGATCGGTCAGGACCGGCACTGGCACGGTCAGCGAGACATCCGCGCCATATTCGATGAGCAGCTTGGTGATATCGAGATCCCCGCGCTGCGCCGCGGCGATCAGAGGCGTTTCGTCCGCGATGACAAAGGCGTCGACATTCGCGCCTTTCTCCAAAAGCGCGTGCACCATGTTGATCTTGCCGGCCTGCACCGCCGCAATCAGCGCATTGCCGTCACCGATCTGCGCCGCTTCGATATTGGCGTCATATTCAAGGAGGATGTCGACCATTTTGAGGTCGCCCCGATGGGCTGCGACAATCAACGCATTGCCGTCGCCCCGGACGCCCATGTCAGGATTTGCCCCGGCGTCGAGCAAGGCAATTGCCATCGCATACCGGCCATTTTTTGCTGCAGAGATCAGCGGGCTGCCATCGCCGCGTGCGGCCCGGTTAGGATCAGCGCCAGCAGCCAGAAGGCGCGTCAGGATGCCATGATCCCCGCTCCTCACTGCCCCGATCAGCGGCGTGCCATCGCCATAAGAGGCAGCATTCGGATCGGCGCCCATGGCGAGCAGACGTTCAACCTCTTCAGTCCGTCCACGGCGGGCCGCAAAATAGAGCTCGGCCGGATCGATTGCAGATGCCGAGAATGTCATCTCTTCTGTGGGCTTTTCGTCTTCTGCCAAGTCGGCTGCGGGCCCCAGCTTCGGACCGGCTGCCGCACAGGCAAAGAAGACCGCCGGGACAAGAGCCGTACTCAGAAGAAGACGCGGACGTCCCGAGACATTCTCGCGGGTCAATAGTCGCAAGCGGTCGGCCAGCATCTCCTTGCGCCGGATAGCTGGCAGCGCGAGCGCCGGGCTGCGCCCAAGAATTTGTCTACTAGCGACTTTGAGCAGTGCGTCGGCCATGGCCTCCCCGCCCCCTGCCCGCTCTGCCGCATAGGCATCGCACAGCTTCTCGCGCTCTCGCGCGATCAGCGGCCGCAGCGCATGGATCGGCAGGTTCCACCAGAATAGTGCGGAAATGGTCCGTATGGTAACTTCAAGCAGATTGTCCTGACGGGCCAGATGCGCGATTTCATGTTCGAGCACGGGCCGCAGGCTTTCATCAGCCATCATGTCTTCGGGCAGGATGATGACGGGCCGGAAGAACCCGGCGAGCATTGGCCCTTCGACCTCGCCCGAGACCATGACACGCGCCGGGCGCGACAGGCTGGCCCCAATGGGCTGGCGAAGCGGCTGAGCTCTCCTGATCAGCGCGCTGACGCTGGTCATTTCACTGATCAGTCTGATGAGCAGCAGCGCTGCCCCGAGCCCCCAGAGGAGCATCATTCCCGGCAGGACAAAGACAGATAGATCCAGCCCGCTTGTCGGACTGGCCATCGCCTCGGTGATCACAGGCATGACGTTTGCCTGAGGCGCCGCAGCCGCGCTTTCTGTAACTGGCTGCGGCAGCGAGCCCTCTATCACGGGCAGCACATTCGCTTCACCAGGCAAGAAGAAGGGCAGCACAAAGAGGATTGGTACGATCAGGATGGCCGCCAGCGCCATGTCGTGACGCTCCCGCACCATGCGGCGCGGCAGGATCCGGTCGAGCAGGAGGATGACACCGGCCAGAATGGCTGTCTCGGCAAGGACGGCCCCGGCAACCGGAAGAAGGGCTTCAGCGGTCATGACTTATCTCCTTTTCCGGAAGATTTGCGGGATAGGAATTCCTCGCGAAGCGCCTCGATATCCTCAAGGGTCAGCTCTTCGTCTTCGATCAGATGCTGGGCAAGGCGCCGGGGCGAGCCGTCGAATAGCGATCCCAGCATGGAGCCAAGCGCCTTTTTCCGAGCGCCCGTTTGCGTCAGGACGGCCCGATAAATATGCGCGCGGCCTTCTTTTCGGAAATCGACATAGCCTTTATCCGTCATGATACGGATGGTTGTCAGGACAGTCGTATAGGCAAGATCATATTCAGCGCTGAGCGCGTCGGTAACGTCGCGTACCGTCGCCTCCCCCTTCTCCCACAGGATCGCCATGATCCGGCTTTCCGCTTCGGTCAGCGATGGAGATGTGGGGCGCGCCATTGACGAATTCCTTAGTTGACACCCCTGCCTGACCCGGTCTCGGGGCATTGTCAACTAAGGAATTAAAAGATGGGCGTTACTGCTCGCTCGCGCAGAAGCCTGCCTGCGGCACAACAAGAGAGACGTAGAGAATATCGCGCGGCTGGCGACGGCCCGCTTCCATCTCTGGCTCGACCCATTCGTAGAGCATGAGGCTGTCCGTCCCGCCCGACGCATTGGCAAGGCAGAAGGCAACCGAAAGACGCTCGCGATAGCTGTCAGGATCGCCCGAGACGACCTGATAGCCATTGGCTCTCTCAGTGAGCCCTCCCCGAAGATCCGGGATCAGCCGGTCAGCATGGTCGGCGCGGAAGCTGGTTGAAACTGTGCAGCCATTCTCCGTGTCAGAGACAACGACATCGCTGGTCACGGCGCCGATCGTCCAGGTCGCGTTGCGAACATTGCTGTTGTTCCGGCGGCGTTGAAGTGTCAGCGACTGGCGATTGGCCTGCTCAAACTGGCTGGCCGTCTGCCCTGCGCGCTGCGCCGGCAGGCAGACCTCATTGATCCCGTATTGCAGATCCGCCAGCCGTTCGACTGGATCATCGAGCTCCCAGCCCTTGGCGAATCCGGTCGCCGGAAACATCATCGTGGCTGCCGCGGCAAGTCCCCAAATTTTTTGCATCGTCTTTTCTCCAATTCGAGCCGCGGTCTGTGCATCCGCTTGACAACACATGTAGTCATTATCGTTATTCAATCAATCCTTATTGGATGACAATGTTGTGATTATTCACAGGGCGCGCTCCTCTCCCAACTGCACACAAGAAAAAACCCGGCACGAAGGCCGGGTTCTTCCAGAAACTTATGCGAGACGAGCTTACGACTCGATGAGGTCACCACCATCAGAAGACGAGGCTTCCATGGTCGGGCCGGAGTCTTTACCCTTGGCCGTTTCGTCGCGATCAACGAATTCGATGACGGCGCGCGGCGCGTTATCACCAAAGCGGAAGCCCGCTTTCATGACGCGGGTATAGCCGCCGTGACGCTCGGCGTAGCGAGGGCCAAGGACTTCGAAGAGTTTGCCAACCATCTCGACGTCACGGATCTGGCTGATCGCCTGACGACGAGCGGCAAGATCACCCTTTTTCGCGAGCGTGATGAGCTTGTCCGCAATGGGTTTGAGCTCCTTGGCTTTCGGCAGGGTCGTCGTGATCTGCTCATGCTTGATGAGCGAGGCCGCCATATTGGCGAACATGGCTTTCCGGTGACTTGCCGTCCGGTTCAGTTTGCGATGTGCAACGCCGTGGCGCATGGGTCTTCTCCACTACTCCGCCTGCCTTATAGCATTCTTTAGACGGATGGTTTGGGTCTCATAATGGTGATGCCGGGCAGAGCCCGGCACCGGTTAATTCTGGTCTTCGAACTTGCGGGCAAGCTCTTCGATATTGTCTGGCGGCCAGTCCGGCACATCCATACCAAGATGGAGGCCAAGCGACGCCAGGACTTCTTTGATCTCGTTCAGCGACTTGCGGCCGAAGTTCGGCGTACGAAGCATTTCGGCTTCGGTCTTCTGAATGAGGTCGCCGATATAGACGATGTTGTCGTTCTTCAGGCAGTTGGCCGAACGCACGCTGAGTTCCAGCTCGTCGACTTTCCGCAGAAGCGCTGCGTTGAAGAGAAGCTCTTCTTCCGCGCCGCCAGCTTCGTCTTTCTTGGGCTCGTCGAAATTGACGAAAACCTGAAGCTGGTCCTGAAGAATACGGGCCGCATAAGCGGCTGCATCTTCCGGGTTCACTGCGCCATTGGTTTCGATCTCGAGGATCAGGCGGTCATAATCGAGCACCTGGCCTTCGCGAGTGTTCTCAACCTTGTAGGACACACGGCGAACCGGCGAGTAGAGGCTGTCGACGGGAATCAGGCCGATCGGCGCATCTTCCGGACGGTTGCGGTCGGCCGGGACATAGCCCTTGCCGGTCTGCACGGTGATTTCCATGCGCAGATCCGCGCCTTCGTCGAGCGTACAGATGACGTGATCCTTGTCGAGGATCTCGATGTCAGCCGTTTCCTGAATATCAGCAGCGGTGACGACGCCCGGGCCCTTCTTGTGAAGGACAAGGCGTTTCGGGCCATCGACATGCATGCGGATGGCGAGCTGCTTGATGTTCAGGACGATGATCGTCACATCTTCGCGGACGCCCGGAATGGACGAGAATTCGTGCACCACGCCATCAATCTGGATCGCGGTCACGGCTGCGCCCTGAAGGGACGACATCAGGATACGGCGCAGGGAGTTGCCAAGCGTCAGGCCAAAGCCCCGCTCCAGCGGTTGCGCAATGATCGTAGCCTTCCGCTCCGGGTCGTAGCTGGGCTCGACCTCGAGTTTCTGCGGCTTGATCAGTTCCTGCCAATTCTTTTCGAGCATTTGGTCTCCTTGGTGGCCGAGCGTCCCCGACCGACAGAGTGTGAATAGCGCGTCGCTTGGGGGTTAGACCCGGCGGCGCTTACGCGGACGGACGCCATTGTGCGGAATTGGCGTGACGTCACGAATGTTGGTGACGGTCAGACCTGCCGCCTGCAGGGCACGAAGCGCGCTTTCACGGCCAGAGCCCGGCCCGCGGACCAGAACGTCAACCGATTTGAGGCCATGTTCCATAGCCTTTTTCGCAGCATCTTCAGCGGCCATCTGCGCAGCGAACGGAGTCGATTTGCGCGAGCCTTTGAAGCCCATATGGCCGGCTGACGACCAGGAAATTGCATTGCCCTGCTCGTCCGCGATGGTGACCATCGTGTTGTTGAACGACGCGTTCACGTGAACGACGCCATTGGTAATATTCTTGCGTTCGCGGCGCCGAACGCCGCCCCGTTGCGGTTGACGAGCCATTATTTCTTCTTCCCGGCGATCGGTTTGGCGGGCCCTTTACGGGTCCGGGCATTGGTGTGAGTGCGCTGGCCACGAACCGGCAGGCCACGACGGTGACGCAGGCCGCGATAGCAACCAAGGTCCATCAGGCGCTTCACGTTCATCGACGTTTCGCGGCGCAGATCGCCCTCGACGGTGTAATCTTCGTCGATCGTCTCACGAATCCGGAGGATTTCCGCATCCGACAGGTCCTGCACTCGACGCTCTTCCTCGATCCCGACCTTCTCGACAATCTGTTGAGCGGTCGACGGGCCGATGCCGTGAATATAGGTCAGCGCAATATGAACACGCTTGTTATTGGGGATATTGACCCCTGCGATCCGAGCCACGTTGTGGTCCTCTCAAAAACCTTCTGACCTCCCCCACCATGGAAGAGGCCGGTTGAACGATTGCAGTGGCGCCCAGATGGGCAAAGCCGACCGCGCGAAACGGGTGAAATTCGAGCGAAGCCCGCGCTTATAGCTGCGCTTTGGCTCGCGTCAAGACAGGCTATCCAGCTCCTTGTCGATTTGTGCTGATACCTCTTGAATTGTGGCCATTCCGTCGACTGCCTTGAGCAGTCCCTTGCCCTCGTAATAGGGAATCAGCGGCGCGGTCTGCTCGCGATAGACCTCAAGGCGCTTGCGGAACGTCTCTTCATTGTCGTCCGCCCGAACCTCACCGCCAGCGGCCTTGGTCTCGGCAATCCGGGAATTCAGCCGGTCAACGAGGGCTTCCTCATCGACCTGCAGTTCAAGTACGATCTCGAGCTTGCGCCCGGCCCGCTCCAGAAGCTCATCGAGCATTTCAGCCTGGGGCAACGTCCGCGGAAAACCATCGAGCAGGAACCCCGGCTCGCAGTCAGGCTCCTCGATACGTTCAGCAACGATGCCAGCGACAATATCATCGGAGACAAGGTCACCGCGGTCCATGACAGCCTTGGCTTTCAGGCCGATCGGCGTTTCGGCCGCAACAGCGCCGCGAAGCATGTCACCCGTCGAGAGCTGCGGGATGCCGCGAGTTGAAGCGATGTGCTGGGCTTGTGTGCCCTTCCCCGCGCCAGGCGGTCCCAGAAAGATCAGGATCATTAGCGTGCCCCCCTCAATTTCGATTTCTTGATCAGCGACTCATATTGCTGCGCGAGCAAATGCCCCTGAACCTGCTGAACGGTGTCGAGTGTCACCGTCACGACGATGAGGAGTGACGTCCCCCCAAGATATACCGGGATAGCGCTGTACTGTGAGCGCAGGATTTCCGGCATCAGACAGACAAGGCAGAGATAGGCCGCACCGATGACCGTGATCCGGGTCAAAACGAAGTCGATATATTCTGCCGTCCGGGCACCGGGGCGATAGCCCTGGATATAGCCGCCATATTTCTTGAGGTTGTCGGCCGTGTCCTGCGGATTGAAGACGATCGAGGTGTAGAGGAAGCAGAAGAAGATGATCCCCGCGGCATAGATCGCCATGTAGAGCGGCTGGCCCGGCGAAATATAAAGAAGCAGCGTCTGCAGCCATTGCGGGGAGTTATCCCCGATGGCCCCTTGAGCCGTAGCCGGAATGAAGAGGAGCGAAGACGCAAAGATCGGCGGGATGACGCCAGCTGTGTTGAGCTTCAGCGGCAGGTGGGATTTCTCCCCCTGAACCATGCGGTTGCCCTGCTGGCGGCGCGGATACTGAACAATCAGACGCCGCTGTGACCGCTCCATGAAGACAACGAAGGCAATGAGCGCGACGGCCCCTATCAGGACGAAGAGGATGATCGGCGCGGACAGCGCGCCCGACCGGCCAGAGGCGAATAGCCCGGCTGCCGCACGCGGCAGCTCGGCGATAATGCCAGCGAAGATGATGAGAGAGATCCCGTTGCCGATACCGCGCGAAGTGATCTGCTCACCCAGCCAGACGAGGAACATGACCCCGCCAACGAGCGTAACGACGGTGGTGACATAGAAGAACGCATTCGGGTTCGCGACGACAGGCACGGAGACGCCGTTGATCGTCCCGGTCGAGCTGGCGATGGTCGCGGCAATGAAATAGCCCTGCACGGTCGCAAGCAGCACGGTCAGATAACGCGTATATTGGTTGATCTGCCGACGGCCGCTCTCGCCTTCTTTCTTGACCGCCTCAAGCGAGGGGATCACGGCGGACATCATCTGCATGATAATCGACGCCGAAATATAGGGCATGATGTTGAGCGCAAAGATCGCCATCCGTTCGGTGGCGCCGCCCGAAAACAGGTTGAACGTGCCAAGAAGGCCGCCTGTCTGCGTCGCGAACAGCTCACGGAAGGCATCAGCGTTGACGCCCGGCAGCGGAATGAACGTGCCGATGCGATAAACGATCAGCGCCCCAAGCGCGAAAAGCAGGCGTTTCTTGAGCTCATCCGCCTTGGCAAAGGAGGAAAGGCTGACATTGGACGCAAATTGTTCGGCAGCTGATACCATGGTCTGTCCCTATCAAAGTCCCGGGACAGATGGCGTCTCTCGGGACGAGCCGCAACCAGTAGACCGGTTGCCCTCACCCGGCCATCCCCATCCGGGACGACCGCTTCCCCCAAAAGGGAGAAAAGCTGCCCGGAAGATCCGGGCAGCCTAGACTTATTTTTTCTTTTTGCCTTTGGCGGCTTCGCGTTCCGGACCGCGCAGGCGTTTGCGTTTTTCAACGCGCGTCATGGTCACAGACCCGCCAGCCTTCTCGACCGCTTCACGGGCCGATTTGGTTGCATAGGTCACCGTGACATTGACCTTGGCAGAAAGCTCACCGGTGCCGAGAAGACGGATACCGTCAAATTTCGTCCGGTTGGTTTCAGCCGCCTCGAAGATCGTCTCTTCGGTGATGTCGGAAACACCAGCTTCGGAGAGAACCTGCAGGTCGCTCAGATTGGCTTCTGCGTAGTTCTTGGCGTTCGGCATGTTAAAGCCGCGCTTGGGCAGGCGCATGTGAAGCGGCATCTGACCGCCCTCAAAGCCTTTGATCGCGACACCCGAACGGGATTTCTGACCTTTGACACCGCGTCCGCCGGTTTTGCCTTTGCCGGAGCCGATACCACGGCCGACACGGGTTTTGGTTTTGCGGGCACCCGGGTTGTCCCGGAGATCACTCAGTTTCATTTCTCTTGCCTTTCGACTCTGCGGCACCCGGACCATTCCGGAGCCTCGCCTGGTGCTGCCCCGAAGGGCAGGCACGGAAGTTATTCGCCGACAACCTCGACCATATGCTTGACCTTGGTGATCATGCCGCGAACGGCAGGAGTATCTTCAAGCTCACGCGTACGGCCGATCTTGCCCAGGCCGAGGCCTTTGAGCGTTGCCAGCTGGTCTTTCGGCCGGCGGATCGGGCTGCCGGTCTGTTTGACGGTAAGTGTTTTCTTGGTCGCCATGTTGGCTTCTCCTTACGCGACGTCGACGACAGCCGCATCGGGCTGCACGGCGGCACGGCGGGAAATCAGCTCGCTGACTTTCAGGCCACGCTTGTTCGCGATCGACCGCGGGTTGGACTGGTTCTTCAGCGCATCAACCGTTGCCCGAACCATGTTGTAGGGGTTCGAGGTGCCGATCGATTTAGCCACAACGTCCTGAACACCGAGCATCTCGAAGACGGCCCGCATCGGACCGCCGGCGATGACGCCGGTCCCCGGAGGGGCCGTGCGCAGAACGACTTTGCCGGCACCGTGACGCCCGTGAGCATCGTGGTGCAGCGTGCGACCGTCACGAAGCGGCACACGGATGAGATTGCGCTTGGCTTCCTGGGTTGCCTTGCGAATGGCCTCAGGCACTTCGCGGGCCTTGCCCTTGCCAAAGCCAACGCGGCCTTTCTGGTCACCGACAACGACGAGTGCAGCAAAACCGAAATTCTTGCCGCCTTTCACCGTTTTCGAGACACGGTTGATCGCCACAAGGCGATCTGTGAACTCATCGCGCTCTTCTTCGCGATCGCGTCCCCGGCCCCGTCCGCGGCCCCGGCCGCCATCTCTCTGTTGGGTATCAGACATCTCAAGGCCCCTTAGAATTTGAGCCCGCCCTCACGGGCGGCATCGGCAAGGGCTTTCACCCGGCCATGAAAAATATAACCGCCGCGGTCGAAGACGACTTCCTCGACACCGGCTTTCTTGGCCCGCTCGGCCAGAAGCGCGCCGACTTTTGCGGCGGCATCGACATTCGAGCCGGACGAATTCGCATCGCGGAAGTCCTTCTCGATCGACGAGGCAGCGGCAAGGGTCTTGCCGGCGCGATCGTCAATGATCTGGGCTGCGATGTTTTTCGAAGAACGGAAGACCGACAGGCGGAGCTTGCCATTCGATTTGCGCGCAAGCTGGGCACGGGTACGACCGGCACGACGCTGACGTTTTTGTACAGGATTGACTGCCATAAGCTTTTCCAAGATCCGTAAGCTGAATTTCGCTTACTTCTTCTTGCCCTCCTTCCGGAAGATATACTCGCCTTCATATTTGACGCCTTTGCCCTTGTAGGGCTCTGGCGGACGGAAGCTGCGGATCTTCGCGGCGACTTCACCGACGACCTGCTTGTCACGGCCACTGATCTCGATCTCGGTCGGCTTGCCGACAGTGATTGAAATACCTTCGGGCGGATTGAACTCGACATCGTGAGAGTAACCGAGCGCGAGAACCAGAGTCTGGCCCTTCATCTGTGCACGGTAACCAACGCCGACGAGCTCGAGCTTGCGGACGAAACCGGTGGACACGCCTTCAAAGATGTTCGCGACCATGGTGCGGGACATGCCCCACATGGAACGAGCTTCCTTGGATTTGTTGATCGGGGTCACTTCGACGCCGTCATCGCCCATCTTGACGAGGCAAAGCTCGTTGACGACGAATTCCATCTGACCTTTCGGGCCTTTTGCGGAAACCGTCTGGCCATCAACCTTGGCATCGACGCCACTGGGGACAGGAACTGGTTTTTTGCCAATACGCGACATTGCTCTTCCCTCCCTTAGTAGACCTGGCAGAGCACTTCGCCGCCAACATTATGTTCGCGAGCCAGTGCGTCTGACATGACGCCTTTGGGCGTGGACAGGATGGAGATGCCAAGACCGTTCTGCACGGGCTCGATATCTTTCACCGACGAGTAAACCCGGCGGCCAGGTTTGGAGACCCGCTTGATCTTGGAGATCACCGGTTCACCATCGAAATATTTCAGCTCGATTTCGAGGTCTGTTTTGTTGTCGGCATGCTCAACGCGGGTATAGCCGCGAATGTAGCCTTCAGCCTGCAGAACATCGAGAACGCGCTGGCGGAGCTTTGACGCCGGGGTCGAGGTTTTCGACATACCGCGCATCTGAGCGTTCCGGATACGGGTCAGCATATCGCCGACTGGATCATTGATCGTCATGGTCTATGCCTCCCTTACCAGCTTGACTTCACGAGACCCGGCACCTTGCCTTGCGAGCCAAGCTCACGCAGCGCGATACGGGACATTTTCAGTTTACGGTAGAAGCCGCGCGGACGGCCGGTCACCGCGCACCGGTTCCGGATGCGGGTTTTCGACGCGTTACGCGGAATTTCGGCGAGCTGCAGCGCTGCCTTGAACTTGTCTTCCGGGGATGCCTCTTCACTGCGCATGATCGCCTTGAGAGCCTGCCGCTTGTTTTCAAACTTAGCGGCGAGCCGGCGACGCTTGAGGTCCCGTTCTACCATGGATTTTTTTGCCATTTGCTTTTCAGCCTCCTCGAGGGCCGGTTTCCGTCAGCTTGCGGACCTAGCCTCCTAACCCGTCCGTTATTTACGGAAGGGGAAATTGAACTCTTTCAGAAGTGCCCGTGCTTCATCATCATTGCTCGCATTGGTGCAAACAACGATGTCCATGCCGCGCTGGCCTTCCACTTTGTCGTAATCGATCTCCGGGAACACGATGTGCTCTTTCAGACCCATGGCGTAGTTGCCGCGGCCGTCAAAGCTTTTCGGGTTCAGCCCCCGGAAGTCCCGAACGCGCGGCAGCGCGATGGTCACGAGACGATCGAGGAATTCATACATGCGGTCTTTACGCAGTGTGACCTTCACACCCAGCGCCATTTCCTCACGCACCTTGAAGCCGGCGATCGACTTCTTGGCTTTCGTGACGACCGGACGCTGACCTGCGATACGGGTCAGCTCTTCGAGCGCCGAATCGACAACCTTACGGTCATTGACGGCGTCACCGAGGCCCATATTGATGACGACCTTTTCAAGTTTCGGCACCATCATCGGGTTTGCGTAGTTGAACTGCTCCTGCATCGCAGCACGGATTTTCTCCTTGTACTGCGTTTTCAGGCGCGGTTCGTAATTTTCAAGAGTGGCGGCCTCAGACATCGATAGCCTCCCCGGAACGCTTGGCGACACGGACTTTCTTGCCGTCTCGGACTTCAAAACCGACACGGGTCGGCTTGCCATCCTTGGGGTCCGCAATCGCGACATTGGACACATGAATCGGCGCTTCGCGGGTGACGATCCCGCCAGCCGACGTTTGCGACGGCTTGGTGTGACGCTTGATCACGTTCACGCCCTGGACCGTCACGCGGTTTTCTTTCGGGTCGACTTTCAGGACTTCGCCTTCGGCGCCTTTATCGCGGCCGGTCAGGACGATGACCTTGTCACCCTTTTTGATTCTGGCTGCCATGGTCAGAGCACCTCCGGTGCGAGCGACACGATCTTCATGTGGTTGGCGCGGCGAAGTTCGCGCGTCACCGGGCCGAAGATACGAGTGCCAATCGGCTCTTTGTTATTGTTGATGAGCACAGCGGCATTGTTGTCAAAGCGGATGACTGAGCCGTCACGGCGCTTGATGTCCTTGGCGGTACGAACCACCACGGCTTTCATCACCTGGCCTTTTTTCACCCGGCCGCGCGGCATGGCCTCTTTCACAGACACCACAATGATGTCACCGACGCCCGCATATTTGCGTTTGGCGCCGCCGAGCACCTTGATGCACTGGACCCGCTTTGCGCCGGAATTATCGGCGACATCCAGGTTAGTTTGCATCTGGATCATATCGATCCCTCCATCAAAAGGGGCCGGGGGAAACCCGGAACCCCATTAAAATTTACTCGTTTGCGTCTGCCTTGTCGGCTTCAGCCTGCTGACGATCAGCTGCCGCTGCGGCGAGTTCTTCCGCCGTGACAACTTCCCATCTTTTGAGTTTCGATTTCGGCGGGCATTCACGGATCTGAACCATGTCGCCAACCTTGTACTGATTGTTCTCATCATGAGCGTGATAGCGCTTGGAGCGCCGCACGACCTTGGCGAGAAGCGGGTGTTTGAAGGCACGGTCAATTCGCACAACGACAGTCTTGTCGCCTTTGTCCGAGACAACCGGTCCCTGCAATACGCGTTTGGGCATGCCTTAGCCCTCCGATTTAGCCGCGTCAGCGGCAGTGTGACGTTCGGCCTGGACCGTTTTGATCCGGGCAATATCGCGGCGTACTTCTTTCACACGCGCGGTTTTCTCGAGCTGGCCCGAGACGCGCTGAAAGCGAAGATTGAACTGCTCGCGTTTAAGCTCGAGCAGTTTGGACGACAGCTCGTCGTCGGAAAGATCGCGAACTTCTACAGGTTTCATGATCATTCCCCGATCCGTTTCACGATGCGCGTCTTGATCGGCAGTTTCGCAGCGCCAAGCAGGAGAGCTTCGCGAGCGGTCTGCTCGGGCACACCGTCAATTTCGAACATGATGCGGCCAGGTTTGACCTTGGCGACCCAGCGGTCGACAGAGCCTTTACCTTTACCCATCCGGACTTCCGTCGGTTTTGCCGTGACAGGCACATCCGGGAAGATGCGGATCCAGACGCGGCCGGCCCGTTTCATGTGGCGAGTGATCGCCCTACGAGTGGCTTCGATCTGGCGCGCGGTGACACGCTCGGGCTCAACGGCTTTGAGACCGAAGGACCCGAAGTTGAGATCCGTGCCGCCTTTGGCTGTACCTTTGATACGGCCTTTATGCTGCTTACGGAATTTTGTGCGTTTCGGCTGAAGCATTTCTCAAATTCCCTCAGGCGTTTTCGCGGCGCGGACGGCGATCGCCACGGCGTTCCGGGCTCGGCCCACCGGTCTGGCTGTCCACGAGACGTTTTTCCGATGCCATCGGATCGTGATCCATGATCTCGCCTTTGAAGATCCAGACCTTGATGCCGATCGCGCCATAAGTGGTACGGGCGGTTGCGACGCCGTAATCGATATCCGCACGGAGCGTGTGCAGCGGCACCCGGCCCTCACGGTACCATTCGGTCCGGGCGATTTCCGCCCCGCCGAGACGGCCGGCACAGTTCACGCGGATACCAAGCGCACCCATGCGCATGGCGGTCTGCATGGCCCGCTTCATCGCGCGGCGGAACGAAGCCCGACGCTCGAGCTGTTGGGCGATGTTCTCTGCAACGAGGGTCGCATCGACTTCCGGCTTACGGATCTCAACAATGTTGAGGACCGTTTCCGAAGACGACATTTCCTGCAGCTTCTGGCGAAGCTTCTCGATGTCAGAGCCCTTCTTGCCGATCACCACACCCGGACGGGCCGTGTAGATCGTAACCCGGCACTTTTTGTGCGGACGTTCGATGACGATCCGGCTGACGCCGGCATTTTTCAGACGATCGAGCAGATAGTTACGGATCTTGAGATCCTCATGGAGAAGATCCCCATAGGATTTCTTGTCCGCATACCAACGGCTGTCCCAGGTCCGGTTGATGCCGAGCCGGAGGCCGATCGGAGAGACTTTCTGACCCATCAGGCCACCTCCTCAACTTCGCGGACAACGATTGTGATTTCCGAGAACGGCTTTTTGATCCGACCGACCCGGCCACGAGCGCGGGCTTTCCAGCGCTTCATCACAAGGTTCTTCCCGACAAACGCCCTGTCCACAATGAGGCTGTCGATATCGAGATCATGATTGTTCTCAGCATTCGCGATCGCGCTCTCAAGCACGCGTTTGACTTCATGCGCAACACGTTTGCGCGAGAATTCAAGCTCGTTCAGGGCGCGCTCGACCTTCTTGCCGCGGATCATCTCCGCAACAAGGTTGAGCTTTTGCGGGCTGGTCTTGATCATCCGGCCTTTGGCCATCGCCTGATCTTCACCAACGCGGCGGGGATTTTTAATCTGTCCCATGACTACTTCCGCTTCGCCTTCTTGTCCGCACCGTGACCGTAATAGGTCCGGCTCGGAGAGAATTCGCCCAGCTTATGGCCGACCATGTCTTCAGTGACGTGGACCGGAATAAACTTCTGGCCGTTGTAAACGTTGAACGTAAGCCCGACGAATTGCGGCAGGATGGTCGACCGGCGTGACCAGGTCTTGATCCCGCCCTTGTGACCGCCATCGCCAGCTTCCGCAGCCTTCTTGAGAAGGTAACGGTCGACAAACGGGCCTTTCCAAACAGCTCTTGGCATCCCTTAGCGCCCTTTCTTCCGTGCATGACGCGAACGGATGATCAGATGATCCGTCTTCTTGTTCTTGCGCGTCCGTTTACCTTTGGTCGGTTGGCCCCACGGGGTCACCGGATGGCGACCACCGCTCGTCCGGCCCTCACCACCACCATGCGGGTGATCGATCGGGTTCATGGCGACACCGCGCACTGCCGGGCGTTTGCCCAGGTGGCGCTTGCGGCCGGCCGTACCGAGATTGATGTTTGCGTGATCGGGGTTCGAGACCGCGCCGATGGTGCCAAGGCAATTGCCGTGGACCTTGCGGACTTCACCCGACTTCAGCCGAAGCTGGACATAGTCACCGTCACGGCCAACCACCTGGACATAAGCCCCGGCGGAGCGTGCGATCTGCCCGCCCTTGCCCGGCTTCATCTCCACATTGTGGACGATGGTGCCCGGCGGCACGTTTTTCAGCGGCATGGCATTGCCCGGTTTCACGTCAACGCGCTCGCCCGAGACAACCTTGTCGCCAACGCCGAGGCGCTGCGGTGCCAGAATGTAGGCCTTCACGCCGTCGCCATATTCGATCAGGGCAATGAACGCGGTCCGGTTAGGATCGTATTCGATGCGCTTGACTTCAGCGATGGCGTCATAGCGGTTCCGCTTGAAATCGACGATCCGGTAAAGACGCTTGGCGCCCCCACCGATCCGGCGAGCGGTAATGCGGCCAGTATTGTTCCGGCCACCTTTCTTGGTAAGGCCTTGAGTCAGGCTCTTCTCTGGCTTGCCCTTGTGGAGCTCGCCGCGATCCACCGTGACCAGCGTACGCCGGCCAGGAGAAGTGGGATTGTATGTCTTCAGTGCCATGATGACCTACCCTTACAGCCCTGTCGTCACGTCGATCGAATGCCCGTCTTCAAGGGTCACGATCGCTTTTTTGACGTCCGAACGCTTATAGGGGCGCCCGCGGAACCGTTTGTTCTTGCCTTTGGTGACGAGCGTATTCACCGCCCGCACTTTCACGTTGAAGAGCGCCTCAACCGCTTCTTTGATCTGCGGCTTGGTCGCGTCATTAGCGACCTTGAAGACGATCTGGTTATGCTCGGCAGCGATGGTCGATTTCTCGGTGATCACCGGCGAGACGATTGCGTCGTAATGCTGTTCTTTCGCGGAGCTCATGACGCCACCTCTTCATTCGTGTGCGTGCCGTCGAGCCGTGCATAAAGACCATCAACCGCAGCGCGGGTCAGGATCAGCTTGTCGTGGTTGAGAATGTCATAAACATTCGCCCCGATGACCGGCAGGACATCGATGCCGCCAAGGTTGCGGGCTGCTTTCGCAAAACCCTCATCGACCTTGGCGTCGATGATCAGCGCGCTTTTCGCACCGAGCTTGCCGAACTTTTCGGCCAGGACCTTCGTCTTGGCTTCAGAAACGCTCGCCTCGTCGATGACGATCAGTTCGCTTGCGGACAGTTTTGCCGACAGCGCGTGCTTAAGAGCCAGACGACGAACCTTTTTGGGCAGGTTCGTTGCGTGGCTGCGGACGCGGGGGCCGTGGGCCTTGCCGCCGCCAACGAATTGCGGGGCTTTGCGGTTGCCGTGACGGGCACCGCCGGAGCCTTTCTGACGGACAAATTTCTTCGTCGTGCCAGAAACTTCACCGCGTTCTTTGGCTTTATGCGTGCCTGCCTGGCGGTTGTTCATCTGCCACACGACATAGCGGTGGAGGATGTCACGCCGCGGCTCGAGACCGAAAATGTCATCACGAAGATCGACATCGCCGGATTTCGCCGCATCAAGTGTCATGACGTCGACTTGCATTATTCTTTTCCTTCCGCGTCGTCGGCCGCAGCCTCAGCTTCGGTCTCAGTCGGCGCACCACCGGCTTCGTCAGCAGGCACATCAACACCATGCGCGCCAACCGGGGTCTTCTCACCGACTTCGGCGATCGTGCTTTCAGGCTCTTCAGCCTCGACCTCTTCGCCGCGAACAACAAAGCCGCCCGGCAGCGGGGCCTCTTCAGGACGGGCCTTTTTGACGGCGTCCTTGATGAGGATCCATGAGCCTTTCGAGCCCGGCACCGCGCCTTTGACGAGGATCAGGCCGCGAGCAACATCCGTACGGATGATTTCAAGGTTCTGAGTAGTCACGCGAACATCGCCCATGTGACCGGCCATTTTCTTGCCTTTGAAAACCTTGCCCGGATCCTGACACTGACCGGTCGAACCGTGCGAACGGTGGCTGATCGAGACACCGTGCGAAGCGCGAAGACCACCGAAATTGTGGCGCTTCATGCCGCCGGCAAAGCCTTTACCGATCGAGGTGCCGATGACGTCGACTTTCTGGCCCGGCACATAGTGCTCAGCCGTGATCGTCGCACCGATCTCGATGACATTGTCAGGCTCAACGCGGAACTCTGCGAGTTTACGCTTCGGCGTGACATTGGCTTTTGCGAAATGGCCACGGGCAGCGTTCGTCACCCGGCCAAGTTTCGCTTCGCCCTTGCGGTTCAGATATTCACCTGCACCAAGCTGAAGCGCGACATAGCCGTCACGTTCTGCGGTGCGGTGGCTGACCACCTGGCAGTTTTCAAGGCTCACGACCGTGCACGGAATATGCGTGCCTTCAGCCGTGTACACACGGGTCATGCCGAGCTTCTTGCCGATAACACCCGTACGGGCGCCGGCGAGCTGGGCAGGAAGGGGTTGGGGAGCGTGCGCCATCGTCTTACGCCCCCAGCTTGATCTCGACATCGACGCCGGCCGACAGGTCGAGCTTCATCAGCGCGTCGATCGTCTGCGGGGTCGGGTCAACAATATCGAGGACACGCTTGTGCGTGCGCATCTCGAACTGTTCACGGGATTTCTTATTGACGTGCGGCGAGCGAAGCACCGTATACCGGTCAATGTGGGTCGGCAGCGGGATCGGCCCGCGAACCTGTGCGCCTGTGCGCTTGGCCGTGTTGACGATCTCAACCGCGGAGCTGTCCAGCACGCGGTGATCGAACGCCTTCAGCCGTATCCGAATATTCTGTTGCATCAGCCAGTCCTTTCAAACTGGGGCTCTTGTTCCGCGGGACCCATTTCCCGTCTTTGACAGAGGAGCCAAAAAAGATGACGGGCCGCTCAAGATGCGGCCCGCCGAATGGTTAGTCAGTCCTCACTACTCGAGGATTTTCGAGACGATGCCGGCGCCAACGGTACGGCCACCTTCACGGATAGCGAAGCGGAGCTTCTCTTCCATGGCGATCGGCACGATCAGCTCGACATTGAGGTTCACATTATCGCCCGGCATGACCATCTCGGTGCCTTCCGGCAGCGTGCAGATGCCGGTCACGTCGGTCGTCCGGAAGTAGAACTGCGGACGGTAGTTGTTGAAGAACGGCGTGTGACGGCCACCCTCTTCTTTCGTGAGGATGTAGGCCTCAGCGACGAATTTCGTGTGCGGATTGACCGAGCCCGGCTTACAAAGAACCTGACCACGCTCAACGCCTTCACGGTCGATACCGCGGAGGAGGACACCAACGTTGTCACCAGCTTCACCGCGATCAAGCAGCTTGCGGAACATTTCAACGCCCGTACAGGTCGTCGTTTGCGTGTCGCGGATACCAACGATCTCGATGGTGTCACCAACATTGATGACGCCACGCTCGACACGGCCGGTCACAACCGTACCACGGCCAGAGATCGAGAAGACGTCTTCGATCGGCATCAGGAAGGACTGATCGACCGGACGCTCCGGGGTCGGAATGTAGGTGTCGACTTGAGCCATGAGTTCTTTGATGGCGTTCTCGCCGATTTCCGGATCGCGGCCTTCCATAGCAGCAAGAGCAGAGCCCTTGATGATCGGAATATCGTCGCCCGGGAATTCGTAAGAGCTGAGAAGCTCGCGAACTTCCATCTCGACGAGCTCGAGGAGCTCTTCGTCGTCGACCTGGTCAACTTTGTTCATGAACACGACGAGAGCCGGCACGCCAACCTGACGAGCAAGCAGGATGTGCTCGCGGGTCTGGGGCATCGGGCCGTCGGCTGCGTTCACAACCAGGATCGCGCCGTCCATCTGAGCAGCACCCGTGATCATGTTTTTGACGTAGTCAGCGTGGCCCGGGCAGTCGACGTGGGCGTAGTGACGAGCGTCGGTTTCATATTCGACGTGTGCTGTCGAAATCGTGATGCCGCGGGCTTTTTCTTCCGGGGCGCCGTCGATTTCATCATAAGCCTTGAAGTCACCAAAATATTTGGTGATCGCGGCAGTCAGTGTTGTCTTGCCATGGTCAACGTGGCCGATGGTGCCAATGTTGGCATGCGGCTTTGTACGTTCAAACTTTTCCTTGGCCATGCTCGTCTCTCCGTATTCTGACGATAAGGTTTACCTAAGAAACTGGCGGCTTAGCCCGCCAGCTTCGCTTTGACTTCCTCTGCGACCGCGTTGGGCACGCGCTCATAGTGGTCGAACTGCATCGTGTACTGCGCCCGGCCCTGCGTCGCGGACCGGAGGTTGTTCACATATCCGAACATGTTTGCAAGCGGCACCATGGCATTCACCACAGTCGCATTGCCCCGGATCTCCTGGCCCTGGATCTGGCCACGACGGGAGTTGAGGTCACCGATGACGGTCCCGGTATATTCATCCGGCGTCACCACTTCGACCTTCATCACCGGCTCGAGCAATGCCATGCCCAGATCGCTCTTGTGCTCACGCATTGCGCCGCGAGCAGCAATCTCGAAGGCGAGAACCGACGAGTCGACGTCGTGGAAGGCCCCATCATAGAGGTCGACCTCGAAGTCGAGGATCGGGAAGCCAACCAGAAGGCCCGCTTCCTGAATGGATTTGAGGCCTTTTTCGACGCCCGGAATGAATTCCTTCGGAATAGCGCCACCGACGATCGAGTTGTTGAACACGAAGCCCGTGCCCGGCTCGCCCGGTTTGACCTTGAACTTGACGCGCGCGAACTGACCCGAACCACCCGACTGTTTCTTGTGGGTGTAATCGATGTCCGCATCGCGGGTGATGGTTTCGCGGTAGGCGACCTGTGGGGCGCCGACATTCGCTTCGACCTTGAACTCGCGCTTCATGCGATCAACGAGGATGTCGAGGTGAAGCTCGCCCATGCCCGCAATGATCGTCTGACCGCTTTCCTCATCCGTACGGACGCGGAAGGACGGATCCTCAGCCGCAAGACGGTTGAGGGCGATACCCATTTTCTCCTGGTCGGCCTTGGTTTTCGGCTCGACTGCCAGCGAGATAACCGGCTCAGGAAATTCCATGCGCTCAAGAATGACCGGCTTGGTCGAAACGCAGAGCGTGTCACCCGTCGTCGTGTCTTTCAGGCCCGCGATAGCGACGATGTCACCAGCGTAAGCGTTCTTGATCTCTTCCTGCTGGTTCGAGTGCATCAGCAGCATCCGGCCAACACGCTCTTTCTTGCCTTTCACGGTGTTGAGGAGCGAATCGCCCTGCTCAACGTGACCAGAGTAGATCCGGCAGAAGGTCAGCGTACCAACGAACGGGTCGTTCATGATCTTGAAGGCGAGCATGGAAAGCGGCTCACCATCGTCGGCCTTGCGGCGGACTTCTTCTTCACTGTCAGGAACGATGCCCTTAATCGCCGGCACATCGAGCGGGCTCGGCAGGAAGTCGACGATCGCATCGAGCAGCGGCTGCACACCCTTGTTCTTGAACGCGGTGCCAAGAAGGACGGGGTGGAAATCAACATTGATCGTGCCGATGCGGATGAGTTCACGGATCTTGTCATTATCCGGCATCTCGCCTTCGAGGTACGCCTCCATGGCCGCCTCATCGAGCTCGACAACCGTCTCGATCATCTTCTCGCGATACTCTTCGGCTTTCTCTTTCAGGTCGGCTGGAATTTCGACACGATCGAAAGAAGCGCCCAGCGACTCGTCATTCCAGATGATCGCGTCCATCTCAATGAGATCGACGACACCTGCGAAATCCGACTCTTCGCCGATCGGCAGCTGAAGAACGACAGTCTTACAGCCGAGACGATCATGAATCGAATCGACAGACGTGTAGAAGTTCGCACCCAGCTTATCCATCTTGTTGATGAAGAACATGCGGGGCACGTTGTATTTGTCGCCCTGGCGCCAGACCGTTTCGGTCTGCGGCTCGACACCGGCATTGCCGTCAAGCAGCGCAACAGCGCCGTCGAGAACCCGCAGCGAACGCTCAACTTCAATTGTGAAGTCAACGTGGCCCGGCGTGTCGATGATGTTCAGGCGGCGTTTCTTGCCATCGCGGCCCGACCAGAAAGTCGTGGTCGCAGCTGAGGTGATCGTGATCCCCCGCTCCTGCTCCTGCTCCATCCAGTCCATGGTTGCAGCGCCGTCATGGACTTCGCCGATTTTGTAGGACTTGCCGGTGTAATAGAGGATGCGCTCAGTGGTCGTCGTTTTCCCGGCATCAATGTGGGCCATGATGCCGAAGTTACGATAATCCTCGATAGCGTATTCGCGAGACATTTTACGTACTTTCCGAGGCTTCCGCCCCTAAAATTCAAACTACCAGCGGTAATGCGAGAACGCCCGGTTGGCATCAGCCATCTTGTGCGTGTCTTCACGTTTCTTGACAGCCGAACCGCGGTTCTGGCTTGCGTCCATCAGCTCACCGGAGAGACGGTCGACCATGGTCGGCTCGTTGCGGTTCCGGGCGGCCGTGATCAGCCAGCGCATGGCAAGAGCCAGCTTGCGGTCAGGACGGACTTCAACCGGCACCTGATAGGTCGCACCACCAACACGGCGGGAACGGACCTCAACGGACGGCGTCACATTGTCGAGGGCTTCGCGGAAGAGCTCGAGCGGCGGGCGCTTCAGCTTCTCTTCGACGCGATCGAAAGCGCCATAAACAATTTTCTCGGCGGCAGATTTCTTGCCGTCGAGCATGACGTAATTCATGAATTTGGAAACAGTCTGGTCGTGAAACTTGGGGTCGGGGTTGACCGGACGTTTCTCTGCTTTTCTCCGACGGGACATCTATTCGATCCTTACTTGGGCCGCTTGGCGCCGTATTTCGAGCGACGTTGCTTACGGTCCTTGACCCCTTGGGTATCGAGAACACCGCGAAGCACGTGGTAACGGACACCCGGAAGGTCTTTGACCCGGCCACCACGAATGAGGACCACGGAGTGTTCCTGCAGGTTATGGCCTTCACCCGGGATGTAGCTGATGACTTCAAAGCCATTGGTCAGCCGGACCTTGGCGACTTTCCGAAGAGCCGAGTTCGGCTTTTTCGGGGTCGTCGTATAGACGCGTGTGCACACCCCGCGTTTTTGCGGGTTGCCCTGCAGATGAGGGACCTTGTTGATCTTCCGCTTCGGCTTGCGCGGCTTGCGGATCAGCTGTTGAATCGTCGGCATCTGGTTTCCGTCGTTCGTAAATTTCCGATAGCCAGTACGACTTTAAATCGACGAAACGGCGCCTCCGAACGGGAAACGCCGGCAAAACACCACTCGATTTTCTGTCGTGCCGGGGTTGTTTCGGGCAAAAAATCCCTCATGGAGAGACCCTTGCCGACAGCGCCCCATCTGGCGTGAAGCGGGCTGGTACTAGGTTGGCCCCGTCTGGTCAATAACCCTTATCGGCGAAAGCAGTGATTTTTCACCCAAGGGCATTTTCACCACCGCGGACGGCCCTTCAACCGGCCTTCGGCGTCCTTGTGGAGGACTTATTTAACGCGGATTCAGCGTGCCACAGTCACCACAGAGAGAATCACAATCGGCACTGCCCCCTCACCCGCCTCGGAAGCGCCGGCCTGTCCCCTGACTCAGGGTGAGATAATCTCGCTCGAAACAAAAACGCCGCCCGGTTTCCCGGACGGCGCTTTGATATTCGCAAGAGAGCGGCAGCTTATTCGGCGGCCACTTCCTCTGAAGAATCGGCATCGCCCTCGCCGCCCGACATGTCGGGGGCAGGCAGGGCCGCCGCTTCGCGCTTCTCGCGCTCTGCAATGAGCATGGCATCGCGCTTGTCGGCTTCGAGCTGGTGCTTGGCCATCTGGCCGCCCGTCCCAGCCGGGATAAGCCGGCCCACAATGACGTTCTCCTTGAGGCCTTCGAGCGTATCGACCTTGCCGTTGACGGCCGCCTCGGTGAGGACGCGGGTCGTCTCCTGGAAGGATGCCGCCGAGATGAAGGAGCGGGTCTGCAGCGAGGCCTTGGTGATCCCGAGCAGGATCGGATGACCTTCGGCGGGTTTCAGGCCCTGCTCTTCGAGACGGACATTCGCCTCGTCGAACTCGACCTTGTCGACCTGCTCGTCTTTCAGGAAGCCCGAATCGCCCGGATCGGACACTTCGATCTTCTGCAGCATCTGGCGGACAATCACTTCGATGTGCTTGTCGTTGATCGGCACGCCCTGCAGTCGATAGACTTCCTGGATCTCATTGATGAGATAGTCAGCCAGTGCCTCGATGCCCATGACGTCGAGAATATCGTGCGGGGCCGGATTACCGTCGAGGAGGTATTCCCCTTTGGCAATGAAATCCCCTTCCTGAACGGCAATGTGCTTGCCTTTCGGGACGAGATATTCGCGCGGCTCCTGATTCTCATCGACCGGGACGATCGAGATACGGCGCTTGTTCTTGTAGTCGCGGCCGAATTCGACCCGACCGTCGATCTCCGCGATGATCGCGTGATCTTTCGGCCGGCGGGCTTCGAAGAGTTCCGCAACGCGCGGCAGACCACCGGTGATGTCGCGGGTCTTGGCGCCTTCGGTCGGGATACGCGCAAGCACGTCGCCCGGCTGGATCTCGGTGCCATTGTCCACGGACAGAATGGCCGAGACCGGCAGCAGGTAACGAGCATCGCCGCCCGTCGACTGCAGCTTCATCACATCGCCGTCACCGGCACGGATGGAGATGGCCGGACGTAAGTCAGCGCCACGCGGGTTCGACCGCCAGTCAGAGACAACCTTCGAGGACAGGCCCGTCGCCTCGTCCGCCACGTTCTGGAACGAGACGTTCTCAACGAGATCCTCATAGGAGACCTTACCGGCAACCTCGGTGATGATCGGCTGGGTATAGGGGTCCCAGTCGGCAAGACGCTGGCCGCGCTCGACCTTGTCGCCTTCATCAACCCGCAGCTTGGTGCCGTAGGTGACCTTGAAGCTCGCCAGATCATTGTCGTTCTGGTCGACGATCTTGATCAGCGTGTTCCGGCCCATGACGACGTGGTCGCCGGAGGAGTCTTTAACGACATTCCGGTTCTCAAGCTTGACCGTGCCTTCATGGCTCGCCTCGATGAAGGAGACGTCGCCAACCTGCGCGGTGCCGCCAACGTGGAAGGTCCGCATGGTGAGCTGCGTGCCAGGTTCACCGATCGACTGGGCCGCGATGACCCCGACGGCTTCACCGACGTTGACCGGCTCACCGCGCGCAAGGTCGCGGCCATAGCAGGTGGCGCAGACGCCGACCGGCGTCTCACAAGTCAGCGGCGAGCGGACTTTGACCTTCTGGATGCCGGCCTGCTCGATCGTGTCAGCAGTCACCTCGTCGATCTGCTCACCAGCAGCGATGAGCACCTCACCCGTATCCGGATGAGTGATGTCGAGGAGCGCCGTACGGCCAAGGATACGCTGGCTGAGCGGCAGGACGATCTCACCTGAATCAACGACCGCCTCATGCGTGATGCCGCGCTCAGTACCGCAATCGACCTCACGGACGATACAGTCCTGCGCAACGTCAACGAGACGACGGGTGAGATAACCCGAGTTCGCCGTTTTCAGTGCGGTGTCGGCCAGACCCTTCCGGGCGCCGTGGGTCGAGTTGAAGTACTCGAGCACGGTCAGGCCTTCTTTAAAGTTCGAGATAATCGGCGTTTCGATGATCTCGCCCGACGGCTTGGCCATCAGGCCGCGCATGGCGGCGAGCTGACGCATCTGGGTGGGTGAACCACGGGCCCCGGAGTGGGACATCATATAGACCGAGTTCGGCTCCAACGTGCGGCCGGATTCAGGATCGACCTTGGTGGTCGAGATTTCCTTCATCATCTCTTCGGCAATACGGTCCGTACACTTCGCCCAGGCGTCGACAACCTTGTTGTACTTCTCACCGCGGGTGATGAGGCCGTCCGCATATTGCTGTTCATATTCAGACGCCTGCGACCGCGTCTCTTCGACGATGGCTTTCTTGGTGTCCGGGATGACCATGTCGTCCTTGCCGAACGAGATGCCCGCCTTGCACGCTTCCTTGAAGCCCAGCTCCATGATGTGGTCAGCGAAGATGACAGTCTGTTTCTGGCCAGTGTGACGGTAGACCGTATCGATCAGCCCACCGATGGCTTTCTTGGTCAGCAGTTTGTTGATGACCGAGAACGGTACATTGGCGTTACGCGGCAGGACAGCGGCAACCTTCATGCGGCCCGGTGTCGTCTCAACGATTTCCACGATCTCATTGCCGTCAGCATCAAGACCTTCCCAGCGCGCCTTGATCTTGGCGTGCAGAGAGACGACCCCGGCTTCGAGCGCGTGCTCGATCTCGGCCATGTCGCCAAAGACCATGCCCTCGCCCGGCTCGTTCTCTTTCTCGATCGTGATGTAGTAGAGCCCAAGGACGATATCCTGGGACGGCACGATGATCGGCTTACCGTTGGCCGGTGAGAGGATGTTGTTCGACGACATCATCAGCACACGGGCTTCAAGCTGCGCTTCGAGCGACAGCGGCACGTGAACAGCCATCTGGTCGCCGTCAAAGTCGGCGTTGAAGGCCGTACAGACGAGCGGGTGCAGGTTGATGGCCTTGCCTTCGATCAGCTTGGGCTCGAACGCCTGAATGCCAAGACGGTGAAGCGTCGGCGCGCGGTTGAGCATGACCGGGTGCTCCCGGATGACCTCATCGAGGATGTCCCAGACTTCCGGGCGCTCTTTCTCGACGAGCTTTTTCGCCTGTTTCACCGTGGCCGAGAGGCCCTTCGCGTCGAGGCGCGAATAGATGAACGGCTTGAAGAGTTCGAGCGCCATTTTCTTCGGCAGGCCGCATTCATGCAGCTTCAGGTCCGGGCCGACCACGATGACCGACCGGCCAGAATAGTCGACGCGCTTACCGAGCAGGTTCTGACGGAACCGGCCCTGCTTGCCTTTCAGCATGTCTGACAGCGATTTGAGCGGACGCTTGTTGGTGCCCGTGATGACCCGGCCCCGACGGCCATTGTCAAACAGCGCATCAACAGCTTCCTGCAGCATCCGCTTTTCGTTCCGCACAATGATGTCCGGTGCACGAAGCTCCATAAGGCGCTTCAGGCGGTTGTTCCGGTTGATGACGCGGCGATAGAGGTCGTTGAGGTCGGACGTCGCAAAGCGGCCACCATCGAGCGGCACGAGCGGACGCAGTTCCGGCGGAATGACCGGCACGACCGTCATGATCATCCATTCTGGCTTGTTGCCCGATTGCATGAAGGCTTCGATCAGCTTGAGGCGTTTTGCGAGTTTCTTCGGCTTCAGCTCGGAAGTTGATTCCTTGATCTCGACACGGAGCTGTTCGGTGACAGCTTCGAGGTCCATATTGCCAAGGATCTCACGGATGGCTTCGGCGCCGATACCGGCGGTGAAGCTGTCCTCACCATATTGCTCCTGCGCTTCCATATACTCCTCTTCGGTGAGGAGCTGGTGCTGCTCGAGCGGGGTGAGGCCCGGTTCGATGACGATGTAATGCTCGAAATAGAGCACGCGCTCGACATCTTTGAGCGTCATGTCGAGGAAGGTCGAAATCCGGGACGGAAGCGATTTGAGGAACCAGATGTGAGCAACCGGTGACGCAAGCTCAATATGGCCCATGCGCTCACGGCGGACTTTGGACAGCGTGACTTCGACGCCGCATTTCTCGCAGACGACGCCTTTGTACTTCATGCGCTTGTACTTGCCGCACAGGCACTCATAATCCTTTACCGGCCCGAAGATCCGGGCACAGAACAGGCCGTCACGTTCCGGCTTGAATGTCCGGTAGTTGATGGTCTCGGGTTTCTTGATCTCACCGAACGACCAGGAGAGGATTTTCTCCGGTGACGCGAGCGAGATACGGATCTGGTTGAACGTCTGCGGGGCCGCAAGCGGGTTGAAGACGTTAGCTAGTTCCTGAGACATATATCAGTGTCCTTTCGGGCGGGTGCGGAGAAATCTCCCCGCGTAAATTTCAAAATCGGTGAGGGGCGGCTTTAAAGCCGCCCTTCCCCGTTACTTGTTCTGCAGCTCGACGTTCAGGCCGAGTGACCGCATCTCTTTGACGAGCACGTTGAAGCTCTCCGGGATCCCGGCTTCGAAGCTGTCATCGCCGCGAACGATGGCCTCATAGACCTTGGTCCGGCCGGCCACGTCGTCCGACTTCACGGTCAGCATTTCCTGCAGCGTATAGGCAGCGCCGTAGGCTTCGAGGGCCCAGACTTCCATCTCGCCGAAGCGCTGGCCACCGAACTGCGCCTTGCCGCCCAGCGGCTGCTGGGTAACGAGCGAGTACGGACCAATCGAGCGAGCGTGGATCTTGTCGTCGACAAGGTGATGCAGCTTGAGCAGGTATTTGTACCCAACCGTGACAGGCCGCGCGAATTTATCGCCCGTCCGTCCGTCATGCAGCGTCACCTGACCCGTCTCCGAAAGACCGGCCTTTTTCAGCATCTCGACAATTTCAGCTTCCCGGGCGCCGTCAAAGACCGGCGTTGCGATCGGCACACCACGGACGAGGTTCTGACCCAGTTCTTTCAGGTCATACTCGTCATCGGGAAGTTCCTGATCCGCGCCGTATACGGCTTTGAGCTTCTCAAGATATTCCGTCTTCTTGGAATCATCCCGGTTCCACTCAGCGAGTGCATCGCCAATGTCGCGGCCAAGGCCACGGCAGGCAAAGCCAAGGTGCGTTTCAAGGATCTGCCCGACATTCATCCGCGAGGGCACGCCCAGCGGGTTGAGCACGATGTCGACAGGTGTGCCGTCTTCGAGGAACGGCATGTCTTCCATCGGGGCAATCTTCGAGATGACACCCTTGTTGCCGTGACGGCCGGCCATCTTGTCGCCCGGCTGAAGCTTCCGCTTCACGGCAACGAAGACCTTGACCATCTTCATCACGCCCGGGGGCAGTTCGTCCCCACGCTGAAGTTTCTCGACCTTGTCATCAAAGCGGGCCTCAAGGCGGGCGCGGCTTTCGTCATATTGCTGACGAAGACCTTCGATCTCGCCCATCGCCGCTTCATTGGCGAGGCCGATCTTCCACCACAGGGTGCGGCCCAGATCGTTGAGGATGTCTTTGGTGACCTTGCCGCCCTTCTCAAAGCCCTTCGGCCCTGAGGCAGCTTCTGCACCGACCAGCATGTCTTCGAGACGGCCATAAATGTTCCGCTCAAGGATTGCGAGTTCGTCGTCGCGGTCTTTGGCAAGACGGTCGATCTCTTCACGCTCGATGGCAATCGCGCGCTCGTCTTTTTCAACGCCGTGGCGGTTAAAGACGCGAACCTCAACGACCGTCCCGGCAACACCGGGGGGCAGTTTGAGAGAGGTGTCGCGAACGTCGGCGGCTTTCTCACCGAAGATGGCGCGCAGGAGTTTCTCCTCCGGCGTCATCGGGCTTTCGCCCTTCGGCGTGATCTTGCCGACAAGGATGTCGCCCGGGTGCACTTCGGCGCCGATAGCAACAATGCCTGCTTCGTCGAGATTGCGCAGGGCTTCTTCAGAGACGTTCGGGATGTCTCGTGTGATCTCTTCCGGCCCCAGCTTCGTATCACGCGCGGCGATCTCGAATTCCTCGAGGTGGATCGAGGTGAAGACGTCGTCGCGCACGATGCGCTCGGAGATCAGGATCGAGTCCTCGAAGTTATAGCCGTTCCACGGCATGAACGCGACGAGCACGTTCTTGCCGAGTGCCAGCTCACCAAGATCCGTTGACGGACCATCAGCGATGATGTCGCCAGCGGTGACCACATCACCGATTTTCACCAGCGGACGCTGGTTGATGCAGGTGTTCTGGTTCGAGCGCTGGAATTTGCGCAGATTGTAGATATCGACGCCCGGTTTGGTGGAGTCTGTCTCCTCCGTCGCGCGGATAACGATCCGCTGGGCATCAACCTGTTCGACAAAGCCCGGACGGCGGGCGGCAATCGCAGCACCAGAATCGCGCGCCACGATGTTTTCCATCCCTGTACCGACATAAGGCGCTTCAGCCTGCAGAAGCGGCACGGCCTGGCGTTGCATGTTCGAGCCCATGAGCGCGCGGTTAGCGTCGTCATTCTCAAGGAACGGGATCAGCGCGGCGGCAACCGAAACAAGCTGTTTCGGCGAGACGTCGATATAGTTGACCTCTTCACGCGGCACGAGCATCGCGTCCCGCAGGGCCCCTGCCCGGCAGTTCACGAATTCATTGGCCAGCATGCCGTTCTCATCGACGCCGGCATTCGCCTGCGCGACATTGTAGCGGGCTTCTTCAACGGCCGAGAGATAGACAACTTCGTCCGTCAGCTTACCGTTTTCGACTTTCCGGTACGGGCTTTCGATGAAACCGTATTTGTTGACCTGTGCGTGGGTCGCCAGCGAGTTGATCAGACCGATATTCGGGCCTTCCGGCGTCTCAATCGGGCAGATCCGGCCATAGTGCGTCGGGTGAACGTCGCGGACTTCAAAGCCTGCACGCTCGCGGGTCAGACCGCCCGGCCCAAGCGCTGACATGCGGCGCTTGTGGGTGATTTCCGACAGCGGGTTGGTCTGGTCCATGAACTGCGAAAGCTGCGAGGAGCCAAAGAATTCCCGCACGGCGGCAGCAGCCGGTTTCGCGTTGATCAGGTCATTCGGCATGATGTTGTCGATTTCGACAGAGCTCATGCGCTCCTTGATCGCGCGTTCCATGCGCAGAAGACCAATGCGGTACTGGTTCTCCATCAGCTCGCCGACAGAGCGGACCCGGCGGTTGCCGAGGTTATCAATGTCGTCGATCTCGCCCTTGCCGTCCCGCAGGTCGGCCAGCGTGCGCAGAACTTCGATAATGTCCTCACGGCGGAGTGTGCGCTCCTCGTCAGAGACATCCTGGAAGCCAAGACGCATGTTCATCTTCACCCGGCCGACAGCCGAGAGGTCGTAGCGCTCTTCATCAAAGAAGAGGCCCGCAAAGAGTGCCTCTGCCGTCTCAAGCGTTGGCGGCTCACCGGGGCGCATGACGCGGTAGATGTCGATCAGCGCGGTCTCGCGGTTGCGGTTCTTGTCCGCAGCCAGCGTGTTACGCAGATAGGCGCCAGTATTGATGTGGTCGATGTCGAGCGTCTCGAAGGTCGTGATCCCGAGCTCTGCGAGCTGCTCGAGCAGATCTTCGTCCAGCTCATCGCCAGCCTCGGCGTAGATCTCGCCGGTCTCGGTGTTGACGAGGTCACGCGCCATGTAACGGCCGATCATCGCATCCGCATCGAGAAGGAACTTCTCAACGCCAGCTTCTTCAAGCTGCTTGATCGTGCGGGCAGTGATTTTCTTGCCAGCTTCGATCGCAACTTCGCCGGTCTTGGCGTCGATCAGGTCGCGGGTCGCTTTCGTGCCCTTGAGCTGCTCAGGATCGAGCGAGGTCGCAAAGCCGCCATCCATCGCCTCGTGCGTGACGGTTTTATAGAACAAGCCGAGGATGTCTTCCTGATCGTAGCCGAGCGCGTAGAGCAGCGTCGTTGCCGGCAGTTTGCGGCGGCGGTCGATACGGACATTGATGATGTCTTTGGGATCGAATTCGAAATCGAGCCACGAGCCACGATAAGGAATGATCCGGGCCGCAAAGAGCAGCTTGCCTGACGAGTGGGTCTTGCCCTTGTCGTGATCGAAGAAGACGCCCGGTGACCGGTGCATCTGGGAGACGATCACCCGCTCGGTGCCGTTGATGATGAACGTGCCATTGTCCGTCATGAGCGGCAGTTCGCCCATATAGACTTCCTGCTCTTTGATATCTTTGAGGGACTTGGACTCGGTGTCCTCATCGACCTCAAAGACGGCGAGCTGGAGCTTGACCTTGAGCGGCGCGGAATAGGTCATATCCCGCTGCATACACTCATCGGTGTCGAATTTCGGCTCTTCGAATTCGTAGGAGACGTATTGCAGGCGGGCCGTGTCCGTGAAGTCGGCAATCGGGAAAACCGATTTGAAGACCGCCTCAAGTCCGTCGCGGCGGCGCTCCTCGGGTTTCACGTAACGCTGCAGGAAAGCCTCATAGCTTTCGCGCTGAACCTGGATCAGGTTGGGCATTTCGACGGCATCGACAATCCGTCCGAAGTGCTTGCGAATCCGCTTCTTTTCGACAAAGCTCTGCGCCATAGAATACCCTTTCGCGGGAGGCGGCTCGACCTTCTGAGCTTTTCACTCGCGCGCGTGCGGTCGCGCGAAATAAAGCCCAAAAACGCCAAAAACACGTCTTCGCAAACGGGTTTATCCCGAGCGAAGACGCGCTGCCGCGTCGCCCTAATTCAATTGTTGACTACGAATGTCCGTCGCACGTGCCAAAGCCTGTCCCTCGGGGGCCTCTCCCGGGGGAAGCGCGCAATAGCGGTAACCATTGCTCAACGCAAGGGCTTAATGTGCAGCAATTTTCGCCGCACTTCCGGCCCTGCAATTTGTCCATTTTTCAAGGACAGCGAGGAGGTCGGCCTTGACCAGTGGCTTTGAGAGATAATCATCCATCCCTGCCGATAAAAGCCTCTCCCTGTCGCCCGCCAGCGCATGAGCCGTCAGGGCGATAATAGGTGTTGGATCAAGGGCCTTGGCCGACTGATAGGCCCTGATCTCCCGCATCGCCTCCATCCCGTCGAGGACAGGCATGGAGATATCCATGAGGACCGCGGTGAAATCACCGGCTTTGAAGAGATCGACCGCTTCCTGGCCATTATGCGCGAAAGTCACGTCGAACCGGTATTTATCCACAAGCGTGTCGAGGACCAGCCGGTTCACTTCGTTATCTTCGGCAACAAGAACGGCGCAGCGTGACTGGCCAGGACAGCACGCAGACACAGTCTCTTCAGCCGGAACTTCGGCCTCCTGCGAGATTTCAGGCGTTTCAGCGATAACAATCGGCAGCGAGATGTCGAGCGTGAAGCAAGTCCCTTTGCCAAGCACTGAGCTGACCGACAACGTCCCGCCCATCGCCGTCACCAGCTCTTTTGTGATCGCAAGCCCAAGTCCCGTGCCGCCATAACGCCTGGTGGTCGATGTTTCGGCCTGCGCGAAGGGCGAGAAAATGGCATTGAGCTTGTCTTCGGGAATGCCGACGCCTGTGTCGCGCACGATGATCGACAGATCGGTCATCCGTCCCTTTGGCGTCTCGATGAGAGAGACAGTCACCCCGCCCTCTTCTGTGAATTTCACGGCATTGCCGATCAGATTGATGAGCACCTGACGAAGCCGGGTCGGATCCCCGCTGACCGTCCCGATCTCGCCCTGACGCTGCACGGTCAGGGAGATATTCTTCTGATTTGCTGCCAGCCCCAGAAGATCGCCGACTTCTTCGGTGATCTCGGCCGGGTTCATCGGCACGCTTTCGAGCGTCAATTTGCCCGCCTCGATCTTCGAGAAATCGAGGATGTCGTTGATAATCTCAAGAAGAGCCTGCCCTGATCGGCAGATCGTCTCGGCCTGGCGCTTTTGCGCGGGCGCCATGTCGGAATGCACAAGCAGGTCCGCCATGCTGATCACGCCGTTCATCGGCGTTCGGATTTCATGGCTCATATTGGCCAGAAACTCGGACTTAGCTCGGTTTGCGGCATCGGCCTCGACGCGCGCGTCCTTCAGGTGCATCGCCGCCTGGATCAGCACGCTGCGGTAAGAACCGGACACAAAATAGACCAGCAGCGCCACACAGGAGAGCGCGATGCTCCGAAGCCAGATGACGTCCATCGTTTCGATTTCCGCTGGATGAACAGCCGCTCGAGCGAGGTAAACAGCGATCGCCCCCACGACAAAGATGAGCGCAAGCCTGCGCCCGATCATCAGAGTCACAGACATCACAAAGGGGATGTAGAAGAGGCTCGCAACTGAATTGGGGCCGATCGACGTCCAGTAGACAAAACTGACCATCAGGAAGATCGCACAGAACAGCGCGACAGCCCCACGCTGGAACGCTTTCTCAGACTTACGCGGCACGAACGCAGGCGCCAGCAGGCAGAAAAAGGACGTGAAAAACCCGAAGCTGATCGAGGCCGGGTAATCGGCAAAATACGGAATATTGAGGATGGAAAGAAGAAGCCCGGCTAGTCCCGCCGGCACACAAAACGCCGAAAATGCGCGGCGCCCTGCAACGAACAACGCATCGTCACGCCGGGAACACGGCCAATAAATATCGCGAAGTTTACGCCCCACGTCCCCAATCCAACTCATTACTAAGATGCAGAGTTAACGTGGACCCATTGAAATTACGTTACAGGAAGGCTGCAGAGCCAAGACGATCCTTGCATACTTCGTTAATAGCCCTCGCCTGACCATCCAAAAACAAACGAAAAAACCCCGCCGAGCGGTGCCGCGGCGGGGTTCCATCCAAAAACTGCCGTGTGGCAGAAATGGTTACTTGAGCTCGACGGTAGCGCCGGCTTCTTCGAGCTTTTTCTTGAGCTCTTCAGCTTCGTCCTTGGAAACGCCTTCCTTGACGGGCTTCGGTGCGCCTTCGACAAGCTCTTTGGCTTCTTTGAGGCCCAGGCCAGTGATGCCGCGGACTTCTTTGATGACGTTGATTTTCTTGTCGCCTGCAGAAGCGAGGATGACGTCGAATTCGTCTTTCTCTTCTGCAGCTGCGCCACCTTCGCCGCCGCCGGCCGGGCCAGCCATCATCACCGCGCCGCCAGCGGCCGGTTCGATGCCGTACTCGTCCTTGAGCAGGTCCTGCAGCTCTTTCGCTTCGAGAAGCGTCAGGCCAACGATTTGTTCAGCAAGGGCTTTGATATCTGCCATGATATTAGTTCCGTTCTTTTAGTCAGTAGGTTGAAGGTCAGGCGTCTTCTTTTTCCGCCATGGATTTGAGGCAGCCAGCAATGTTGGCGGCCGGGGCACCGATGGCACCCGCAATGTTTTGCGCCGGCGCGGTAAGCGAGCCCACGATCTGGGCAATGACTTCCTCGCGGGACGGCATTTTCGACAGGCTGGTGACACCAGCGGCATTCATGGCGGTACCCGCCATCAGACCGCCGAGAATCTCGACCTTGTCATTGGTTTTCGCGTATTCCACCACGACTTTCGGCGCGGTGACGGGGTCTTCGGAATAGGCGATAAAGGTCGGGCCCTTGAAGAGCTCAGCCGTCTGATCACCACCGTCAACGTCCTTGAGAGCGATTTTGGCGAGGCGGTTCTTGACCACCTTCACCCCGCCCCCGGCTTCACGCATTTTCACGCGAAGGTCGGACACTTCGGCGACCGTCAGGCCCTTGTTCTCCATGACCACCAGGACCTCGTTGTCATTCAGGACATTCGAGATCCATTCGACCTGTGCCGATTTATTCTGCCTAGTCAGCGGCATATCCGGTCCAGTTCAGTCTGTGCCGGGCGGGTGGCCCGGCGAGGTCAAACAGAATGTCCGCAGGCGTTGAGGTCTTCTGTGCGGGGTAGAGCACCCAACAAAAAAGGCCCCTGCCGCGGACGGCGAAGGACCCTGATCCATCAACAAACATATCCAAGCGGGCATCTTTTGATGCCGCATCAAAGCTCGGATACCCTTATCTATCGCGGGACTTATCTGGCCGGATGGCCGTTGCCGTGCGGTCTTGGACAGGGCGGCAGGATCTCTCCTGCCAGTAGAGCCCGGGCCTATGGGGAAAAAACCGCAATTTGTAAAGGCCCTTGCGACGGCGTGATTAAAGGGGGTGCGGACGCTCTCCCCTTCCGCCGCTCATGCCCGCGCACGCGGGCATCTGGTCATTCGCGGGATGCATGAAGGCTGTTTCGTCACTCTTAGAAATTGAGCGAGCAGCGCCTCTGAGGCAGATCCCCGCCTTCGCGGGGATGAGCGGGTTGAGTGAGCGTGCTAAATTCCGCCCCTACTCCATCGACAACGAGATATCCCGCCGCTCGATCACTTCACCCTCACGCAGGAGGCTGACCGTCGCGCGATACTCGCCCTTCGGCCAGCCGCCTGCTGGGCGCTTGCGCCCGGCAAAGCCCATGCGCTGGGCCTGATGGTTCGGGGCGGGATCAGCAAGGCTCGAGACCTCAAAGCCTTGCGGCCCTTCGATGCGCAGGGCCAGCCGGTCGCCTTCTTTCGCATTAATCATCCGGGCAAAGACGACCAGCGCCGGGGTTTCATCATTGAGGGTGAAGCCATCGCCCACGCCGCCCTCGATCTGGCGGTTATCGACAGCGCCTGATGCAAAGCCGAGATTGAGGATCAATGCATCTTCATAGCGCAAGGCTGTGGCGGCCTCATCGCTCCACATGCTCATCGCATCTTTACCGCAGGTGCCGAGCCCAGCCTCAATCGCGAAAGGATCGACGACCTGCCCCTCGTGACGCACGGAGAGATGAAGGTGGGGGAATTCCGCCCGCCCCGAATAGCCAACAAGACCAAGCGTATCACCGCTGGTGACGATATCACCGGGACGCACACGGACCGAGCCTTCCTTCATGTGGCAATATTGCGTCTCCCAGCCCTGACCGTGATCGATGACAACGCCATTGCCGCATTCCCGCCCGTCAATATCCGTCTGCGGACGTTCATTCGAGAAGATATCGGGCTCCCCATCGCGCACGCCCTTCACCCGGCCGGGGGCCGCCGCATAGACCGCAACGCCAGTGGCGACGCCGCGCGTATCAGGCAGGCGGAAATCCGTACCCTTATGGCCATTGTAGCTCTGCCGCCCGCAGCGGTAATCAAGGACATCGGTCCCGGGGTCGCGATCGACATATTGCTGAAGGAAGCAGGTCTGCCCCGGCACGCAATCAATCGGCAGCGACAGCACAGGCGCACCCTCGCCCGGCGGGACGGCAAGCGCGAGAAGAAAAGAAAGCGGAAGTGTGGTCATGACCCAAGCGTGTCAGCCGGATGCTGCCATCGCAAGGGGGATCAGCTTGTCTCGCCGCAGCTTGCGGGCGCGCCTTCGCGAAGGGTCATCATCTTCTCATAAGGCCGCGGGGCCGGGGTGACATTGACGCTGCCCTCCCCGCCTTCGATCCAGACCCAGTTCTCCTTCGGGAAATAGTCGATCCGCGTGAGGAGCGGCGCCGTCGCCTCGCCATTGCCGAGGATATAGCCCAGCTCCTCCTCGACCAGCGCCTGCGTGATGACTTCGCCGGGCGCCGCATCAAGGCCGATGACCGTCAGGGCACGATCCTTGAAATTATCGCGCTCGGCCGTCGACTGACCAATCGAGAGGGCAAAGATCTGCGGCGCCGTCTCGCATGAAGCACGCATGTGATCTGCAAGCCCGACAGCTCGGCGGCGGGCGCGGTCAAGGTTGCGCGGCAGCGGGCCGTCGCTTGAGGATGAGCCGATCACAAGGATCGCATCGCGGTCGCAGGGCGCCGTGCCGTTCACGGTCACATCCGCAACAGGCAACATGTCAGCGCCCGTGCCGAGCCGGACGTGGCGGGCATCGGCATAATCCCAGGACGCTTCCAGCGTTGCAGGGATGAAACTGATCTTCGCACTGACAGGTACGCTGGTTGCGACCTCACAGGTCGAGCAGCCCTCACCATTCCAGAAATTGCCCGCAGGACATGACAATGCCGGATCGGGCAGCGGTTCAGGCTCGGGCAGGAGGTCCGCAACGGGATCCATCGCCTCAACCGAGCCGATCACAATCGTGTCGGTTTCACGCGGCTTGGGCGCCGTATCAAGCGTGGTTGCGACATCGGGGATGTCTTCGGGCTCATTCGATACAGCGTCCTTGCGCTCCACCCCGGCCATCGAGGCGCCCAAGAGCGCGAGCGCGAGAATGAGAATCGCGGCGAGGAAATGCTGGCGGCTGCCCAGCGCGATCCAGAGAAGGAAGGCGCAGGCAATCGCGAGCCCCATGCACCAGGTCAGGGTATCCCCGAGGACGGGGAAAGGCTGGCGCAGGAATTCGGCAATCGCGCTGAGCGGTTCGCAGGCGCCGCCGCAGACATTCTCCGCGCCGATCCGGGCCCCCGCGACCACGACAACAGCAAGAATGACGGCGAGGAAGATGCCGACCAGCCAGCGGATGGGCGATCCTCCCTCATGACCATAATTGATGCGCGCCATAGCGTCCCCCGTTCGTGCGTATCCTGGTTAGTTAAGCACTCAACGGGGCGATATTAACCCTTTTTCACACTCCCGCGAAAGGGGCGGCAGGACACACCAGCCCGATTTCACTGCGATTTGTGGACGACCCCGTCTTTCATAACGAAATCAATATCTTCCAGCTCACGAATATCAGCCAGCGGGTCACCGGAAACGGCCACGATATCGGCCCGTTTGCCAGTCTCGATGGTGCCAATCATGTCCGATTTGCCAAGGTTTGCGGCCCCCACCACGGTCGCGGAGCGGATCGCATCCATCGGCGTCATGCCGGCTTCAACATAAAGTGCGAATTCTTCCGCATTGATGCCGTGCGCTGAGACGCCGCTGTCGGTGCCGAAGGCGATTTTCACCCCGCCCTCATGCGCGCGACGCACCATGTCCTTCATCTGCGGGCCGACCTGAAGCGCCTTTGCTTTTTGCGGCGGTGTCAGGAAACTGTCTGGCGCCGCTGCCCAGCCTGAGACCGTTTTGCCGGCAAGCGCGGTTGGCACGAGGAAGACATCATTGGACTTCATCAGGCGGATGGTCCTGTCATCGAGATAGGTGCCGTGCTCGATCGAATCGACACCGGCCTTGATGGCTGATTCGATGCCCTGCTTGCCGTGCGCGTGCGCCGTCACCTTCCGCCCCATCGCATGCGCGGAGGACATGATGGCGTCGAGTTCTTCTTCGGTGAATTGCTGTTCCGTGCCCGTCGCGGTGTTAGAAAGCACCCCGCCCGTCGCGGTCAGCTTGATGTGATCCGCACCTCGACGAATCTGCTCGCGCACCGCGTGACGGCATTCATCTGCGCCATCACAGACGGCCGATGAGGTCATCAGATGCGCAATGTCATCGCGATAACCTTGCGTGCCGTCGCCATGCCCGCCGGTGACCGAGACCGTCGCGCCGGAGGCAAAGATCCGTGGGCCGTCTATCCATCCCTTTTCGATCCCGTCACGCAGAGCGAAGATTGCATCCCCGCTGCCCGCGCCAACATCGCGCACCGTCGTAAAGCCCGCCATGAGCGTCGATTTTGCGTGCTTGGCGCCCCTGATCGCGGCATCTGCATCAGAGAGCTGGACCGCTTCGAGCCGGAGCTGGCTGTTGAACTCAAAGGTTAGGTGAACATGCCCATCAATGAAGCCCGGCATGACCGTATAGCCCGAGAGGTCATGGAGGGTGACTTTATCCTCCGCCCCCGCCTCAACTGCGTCCTCACCTTGATAGCCGGGCAGGACGGAGACGATCTGGCGGCCCTTCACAACGATGGTCTGCTCGGTCAGCGGCGCCTCTCCCGGCACCGCGAGCAGCGTGCCCGCATGAATGATTTCAATATCTTCCGCCGATGCCGCCCCGATCAGGGCGAGTGCAGCCACGGACAGTCCCCATATTTTTTTCATGTTCCGCCTCCCGAAATCTGCGGCAGAGTTTCATGAGCCCCCCTTTGGCGCAAGGGGACCGGCAGGCGCGGGTGCAGGGTTACATTTACGCAACCTCGAAAATACCGATTGCAGGAACTTTGTTTCCGTACCAACTTTATGGTGCCCGGCGATGTCGTCGGACGCCCGCGCACCGGTTAAGGCGCGCATTTTTAAGGTCCTGGTCAGATGAAATCTGGCAAATCAAAACCTGCAAAACCAAACCTCGCCAGCGTCAAACCGCAAAGCGGTTCCAACACGACCACGGCGAAACCGGCGTCCAAACCCCGTAGCAAGTAACCGGCAGCCCACTGTCGGTTGATGGCTGTTCCAGTTCCCCAAGAGCCTCAGCCATCAGCGCTCTGGACCTCCGCCGGTTTTACGATGATCTCGTGAAGCCGGCGGAAGGGAATACCGAGCACCCTAACCGTCCCCTCATTGATCAGTGTGCGCCCGTCTGGCTGGAGATAGAGAAACTGCTCCATCCGGGCCATTGGCGTGTCCGGCAGGCCGTGACGCAAATGCCCGACGCTCCCCGCTGAAGTCAGGGTGACGCGCCCGCGCTCCCCTTCGAAATATCCCTCAAGTCCGCCTTTACCGTCCGGGGTGAGAATAAAGGCCCGCTCTTCTTCCCTGCCGTCAGACCAGGTGATGGTCTGACGCAAGATGAAGCGGCCATCTTCCTCGCGGCTGCCATGGCTCCTGACCGTGAAGCGCGCATCGAGCCCGCCCGAGGCAAAGGCGAGAACGCCCTCCCCTTGCGTGTCGCCGGAGAAGAACTCTACGGGGTCAAAGGCCGGGGCCGTATCCGTCGCCAGCGGTGCGCTTGCGCAGCTTGCACTGAGCAGGATGAGCCCCGCCACCCCCCAGATTTTCGCCATGCGCATTGCCGTTCCCCCGAAAGCCGTTCCGGCATTCTGGCATGTTTGACGCGGCCTGTCTGCCCGCACGCCGCGCGGCATTTGGGGCGCATCCCTGCGCGCACAGCGTCCTCATATCATGTCTTTATACGGATTAGTTATCCTCATGGATGCATCGCGAGAGGCGCACTTTTTGCGCCTTAGCCCTTGCTTCTTTGCATCCTCCCTTCGTAAGGACGGGAAAATAAGTTCGTAAACGTCTTTTCCAGTAAGGTCGAATTATGGAACTCTTCCTGCCCGCGCTCGCCGCAATTTTGCTCTTTGCACTTACCTTCACGAATGGCGCGAATGATGTCTCAAAGGCGATTGCGACGCTAGCTGGTGCAGGTGTCACCACCGTACAAAGAGCGGTTCTGTGGGGGACGATCTGGACCGTGGCGGGCAGCCTCTTTGGCCTCGTCTGGGGCCATGCGCTGATCAAGAATATTTCGAGCAGCATCTATGTAGAAAGCCATGATTTCGTCCTCGCGGTCGCGGTCTCTGTGATCCTAGCGCCCGCTTTGTGGGTGGCACTAGCGACCTGGCGCAAATGGCCGGTCTCAACGACCCATGCGGTGGTCGGCGGTCTCGTCGGGGTTGGCCTGATTGCTTACGGCGCAAATGCCATCGACTGGGAGACTCTCGGCAAGAAGATCGCCCTGCCGCTACTTGCCAGCCCTCTCATGGCTATCGTCCTTGCCTATTCCCTGACCCCGCTGCTTGAGCGGGTCGCGCACCGCTTCCATGCGGATGGTGATGATGATCCGTTAACGGAAGGCGCTCGCAAGCCGCGCCTGACGGTCGACCATCTGCACTGGCTGACTAGCGGGCTTCTCTCCTTCTCGCGCGGGCTCAATGACACACCCAAACTGATCGCCATCACCCTGCCAGTCCTGATGCTCTCGCCCGGCGAGGTGCCGGTCTGGACCTATCTGTGGGCCGCCACCGCCATGGGTGCCGGCAGCTATCTTGCCGGACGGCGGATCACCAAAGTGCTCGGCTTTGATGTCACAAAGCTGAGCCATGCACAGGGCTTTGCGGCAAACCTGATCTCGACCGTCCTCGTTCTCGGCGCGAGCCGCCTCGGCCTGCCGGTCTCGACGACCCATGTCTCCTCGTCCTCGATCATCGGGCTCGGCCTTGTGAACAAGCGCGGGGTGAACATGAAAACCGTGCGCGCCATGGTGCTTGCCTGGATCATTACCCTGCCCGCCGCAGCGCTCTTTGCGATCCTCAGCTATTCCGCCCTTGCCGCCCTGACAGGCAGCGCCTGACGCGGCAAAGCGCACCGCCCCAACGCTTCACACTTGCCGTGCCGACTGGCGACCGGCAAAGGCGGGGCATGACCGAAACAAGCCGCATCGAGGGCAAGAGCTCCACAAATATCCGGGGACTGATCGCTGCCATCACGGCGATCGGCGTCGCCGCGGTCGGCTTTGGTCATACGCTGCCGCTCTTCTCGATCCTGCTTGAGCGCTATGACGCCTCCGACCGGCTGATCGGGCTCAACACCGCGACCATGGCACTGGCCGCGATCCTCGCCACGCCCTTCTTTCCCAAGATCATCGGACGGGTCGGCATCAAGCCCTTCATCCTTGCCTGCCTTGCGATCATGGTCGCGATCTATGGCCTGATCGGCCTTGCAGGCGAGCGCGTCTGGCTGTGGTTCCCCTTGCGCTTCGTGTTCGGTTTTGCCGGCGCCGGGCTCTTTGTCGGCTCGGAGATCTGGATCAATGCGCTGGCGCCCGAAGGCGCGCGCGGGCGGATCATCGGGATCTATTCGACCTGCCTTGCGCTCGGCTTTGCGATGGGCCCGTTCATGGTCGAGATTTTCGGCACGACAGGCTTCACGCCCTTTCTTGTCGGGATGCTGATCTTTGCCAGTGCTGTCCTGCCAATCGCCATTGCGAGCCCCCCGCCCGCCAGCCCCAAAGGGCATGTCACCGGGTTCTTCAGCCTGATCGCCAAGGCCCCGGCGACCTTTGCGTCATCCTCAGTCTTTGCCGGGGCGGAAGCGGCGATCCTCACCTTCCTGCCGATCTATGCGCTCGAATCAGGCTGGGCGGAGGAGACCGGCACCCGCGCCATCACGGTCTACGGGCTCGGCCTTGTGGCGCTCCAATATCTGATCGGGCGCGAAGCCGACCGCTTTGGCTATGGCCGTAGTCTTCTTGCCTGCGCGCTCGTCTCGCTGGTCGGCGCGGCCCTCTTTGCCATGATCGATGAGAGCCTGATCCTTCTCTACGTCGTCCTCTTCTTCTGGGGCGGGGCGATTGCCGGGCTCTATACGATCGGGCTGACCCTACTGGCCGACCGCTTCCCCAAAACCGAGGTCGAGGCGGCCAATACCGGCTTTGTCTTCATGTATGGATTGGGCGCGATCATCGGGCCCGCAGGTGCCGGCTTCGCCCGCGATCTGGGCGGGCAATTCGGGCTGGAACTCTTCCTGATCGCCGTCATGATTCTCTATGTCCTGCTGGTCGCGCGAAGATGGCGGCAGGAACTGCCCTGACCAGCCGGGAATTGGCTTGACTTCGCACTGCTTTGTCGCCATCACCCGCGGCTCGCGCCCTATGGCGCCAATGAATTTCTATTTTTCGAGAGTGACCCATGGCCAAGCCGACCACGATCAAGATTCGTCTCAACTCGACCGCAAATACCGGGTATTTCTACGTGACCAAGAAAAACACCCGCAACATGACCGAGAAAATGGTCGTGCGGAAATATGATCCGATTGCGCGCAAGCATGTCGAATTCAAAGAAGGCAAGATCAAGTAAGCTTGATCCTACCCTCTGACGAAAAAAGCGCCCTCTTGTGGGGCGCTTTTTTGTTGTTCGTTTTAACCCGATCAGAGCGGGCCGGTGCCCCAGCGGATCGCCGCCTTTGCCACCCGCTCGCCATAGGCGCGCGCGGTGCGGATATCGCCTTCGGGCGGATTGCCTTTCTCAGCTGGCGCATTGTCAGACTGCGTGCCCGGCCCGAAATAATGGCCCGTCCGGTTAAGCCCTTTGGGATCGCCCGCCGGCATGTCCGGGCCATTGGTCTCGTTCTTCATGGCGAGCGGCACCCAGATCATGCCCTGCTGCGCGGCAAGCACGGCGAATTGCTGAAGCGTGACGAATTTGTCCCCGGCCATTGAACCTGAATTGGTAAAGCCGCCCGCGACCTTGTCCTTCCAGCGATCCTCGGCCCAGACCTTGGACGTCGCATCCATGAAAGTCGTCATCGGGCCCGAGGCCGAGCCCATATAGGTCGGCGAGCCGAAGATGATCGCATCGGCATCATCAAAGCGGTCTAGATCGTCTGTGGCATCTTCTACGGGCACGAGATCGACGCTGACGCCGTCAACACTTGCGGCGCCTTCCGCCACGGCCTCGGCCACGAGTTTTGTATGTCCGTAGCCTGAATGATAGATGATCGCGACTTTGGTCATGGAGTGCTCCTTTCGCGGGACAAATGCCTGTTCGGCCAATGACGTAGAAACTTTACCGCCGCACAGAAACGGGGCTTTCAGGGAAAGGCTTTTGCGCGAAACGGAAAGATTGGCATTCCTGCCAGACGCGTCTAGGAACCGGCCATGCAAACAGCCGTCATCGTCTCCCCCGCCTCCAATTGCGATCGCGACGCCCAGGTCGCCTTAAAACAGGTTACGGGCAACGACCCGCATATGGTGTGGCATGCCGATACCGAGCTGCCGCCTGTTGATCTCGTCGTCATTCCAGGTGGCTTTTCCTATGGCGATTATCTGCGTGCCGGTGCGATGGCCGCCCGCTCCCCGATCATCCGCGAAGTGATTGCCCGCGCCGAGGCCGGCACGCCTGTCCTTGGCATCTGCAATGGCTTTCAGATCCTGACCGAAGCGGGGCTTCTCCCCGGCGCACTCCTGCGTAATGCGGGGATCGAATTTGTCTGCGGGCTGCGGACCTTGCGGGTCGAGAACACGGACAGCCCCTTCACCAAAGGGCTGAAACATGGCCAGTACCTCAAATTCCCGGTCGCCCATCATGATGGCAATTACGAAGCCGATGACGAGACGCTCGACCGGCTCGAAGGCGAAGGCCGCGTGGCCTTCCGCTATGTCGAGCAGGTCAATGGCTCCGCCCGGAACATTGCCGGTGTGCTGAACAAGCAAGGCAATGTACTGGGGATGATGCCCCACCCCGAGCGGGTGATCTCGCCATTGCTTGGCGGGGAAGATGGCGCGACCTTCTTCCGTGGGCTGATAGAGGCGATTGCGTGAATCGCGCCCTCGCCTTCGCCGCCGCCCTCTTCAGTGCGGCAGGAATGGCGAAAGCCCAGCCCGGCCCTTTTGGCCTCGACTGGTCGATGACCCCCAGCGAGGTACGGCATCTGGAGAATTTCAAACTCTACGACGCCGAAGATGATAAAATCATCATGACCCGGACGGCTCCCGCGGACAGAAGGCAAAGCCTTCATCTCTTGATGCGTGACGACGGCATTCACTCCCTGACAAGCTACACGTATTGCCCAAATGATCTCGATCTGTGCCGGGAATATTTCCACGAGGCCGAAGCCCGAATTCGAGAAAGCCATGACGCTCCTCATTCAAGCCCAACTTATGATGTTGGCATGACCTTGGGTATAAGCGTCGCCTCTTCCATGACTGCCGGGACGCCAATCCCAAAACCTCTCATGTGGCAACGCAACGGGCATTCGATCATGCTCATGATGCTCCCCCAAGGTGATGGGACGGACGGCTTCATCTACGAATCATGGGAACGCGCTGGCCCCACCGGTTGGGAAATGCTCGGAACAGCCGTTGACTTCTGGAAAGAGAACGCGCCGCCCGTTGAAGACCCACCCACAGACGAAACCGCCCCTGAATGAGAGCTTTTTTCTCCGCTCTCGTCCTTTTGCTGCGCCGTCGAAGAGCTAAGACGACGTACTGCTTCGTAAGATGTGACAAAAGGCGTCGTGCAAAGGGTGACTGGCAAGAGCAACTAGGCCCCATCAGCCTCGAAAAGCGGCACCTTTTCAAAGCGTGCCGCATTCGCTACCGATATCGAATAACGATTAAGATCGCCACACAGGAATATGGCTATGAAATCCAACTTCTTGAAATCACTGCTTCTTTTGGGCGCGGCAGGCAGCCTCGCCCTCGCCTCGGCCTCGGCTCAGGACGAGCGCGTGATCGAAACCGCCTCGCCGGATTACTGGGGTGACTGGGGCATCGACCTCACCGCCATGGATAAAACTGTCGATCCGGGCGACGATTTCTTCCTCTACGCTAATGGCACCTGGTTCAAGGAATTCGAGATTCCGTCAGACCGGTCGAGCTATGGCGCATTCCACCTGCTCGGCGAGAAATCCCAGCAGCAGACGAAATTCATCATCGAGGATCTCGCCGCCGAGATGCCCGACGCCAAAACGCCGTCCGGCAAGGTCGCTTCTTTCTACAACGCCTTCATGGATGTCGATGCGATCAATGAGAAGGGCATGGCCCCGGCTGAGCCTTACCTCAAGAAAATCGATTCCATCCGTAACCTGAAGAGCCTCGCGAAAGTTTTCGGTCAGCCGGGTTATTCGAGCCCGTTCACGGCCTTTGTCTTCACCGACGACAAAGATCCCGACACCTATATTCTTCAGATGTTCATTGGCGGGCTCGGCCTGCCGGATCGCGAATACTACACAAAAGACGATGAGACTTCCGTCGAGTTGCGCGAGAAATATGTCAGCCTGCTGACCTTCATGCTTGAACAGGCCGGTGAAGAAGACGCAGCCTCCAAGGCCGCCGACGTCATGGCGCTCGAAACCAAGATCGCCAAGGCCGACTGGGACCGCGCCGTCTCCCGCAATGCGGAAATCACATATAACAAACTCGAGGTCAAAGACTTCGAGGACATGGCGGATGACTTCCCGGTAAAAACATTCCTCAAGGAAATCGGTGCAGGCAAGGTTAAAAACTTGCTCGTTACGGAAATTCCGCCAACGGATGAAGAACTGGACGCCGCAGGCCTTACCGCCGAAGATGCCGCTAAACTCGGCGGCGGCTATCCGGAAGTCTTCCAGATCACAGCGGACACCGATCTTGACACATGGAAAGCCTATCTGAAGGCGCATTTCCTGATCGATCATGCGTCGGTCCTGCCTTCCGAGATCGATGAGGCCGTGTTTGAGTTCTTCGGCACCGCCCTTCGCGGTACGCCGGAGCAGCGCCCGCGCTGGAAGCGTGCGGTTTCCGCGACGGAGAACGCACTGGGTGAAGCCATCGGCGCGGCCTATGTCGAGCGGTATTTCCCGCCCGAGAACAAAGCCGCTATGGACGAGCTCGTTGCCAATCTGCGCACAGCAATGCACGCCAATCTCGAAGATCTCGAATGGATGGGCGAAGAAACCCGAGTTCTCGCAAAGGACAAGCTCGACAAGTTTAATCCGAAAGTCGGCTACCCTGACGAATTCGAGACCTATGCCTCGATGAAGGTGACCGATGACGCGCTGAGCAATGCGATTTCCGCTTCCGCCTTTGGCTGGAAGGAAAATATCGAGCGCCTCGGCAAGGATGTCGACAAGAACGAATGGTTCATGACGCCCCAGACGGTAAATGCCTACTACAATCCGGCCTTCAACGAAATCGTCTTCCCGGCTGCGATCCTTCAACCACCCTTCTTCAACATCTCCGCCGACCCGGCCGTGAACTATGGCGCCATTGGCGGGGTCATCGGCCACGAAATGGGCCATGGCTTTGATGATCAGGGGTCGAAATATGATGGCGACGGTGTCCTGCGCAACTGGTGGTCAGAGGAAGACCTTGCGGCATTCCGTGACCTGACAAGTGCTCTTGCCGCCCAGTATGATGAGTTCTGCCCGCTTGGCGAAGGTGAGCCTTGCGTCAACGGCAAGCTCAGCCTTGGCGAGAACATTGGTGACCTTGGCGGGCTTTCACTTGCCTATCGCGCCTATAAGCTCAGCCTTGATGGCGAGGAAGCGCCGGTGATTGACGGCTTTACCGGCGATCAGCGTTTCTTCATGGCCTGGGGTCAGGTCTGGCGGACCAAAGTCCGTGATGAAGCCATGCGGACCCATCTTCTGACAGGCCCGCATTCGCCTGGCTATTTCCGGGCAAACGGGCCGGTACGGAATATGGACGCCTGGTATAACGCCTTTGGCGTGACAGAGGATGATGACCTTTATCTGCCGCCAGAAGAACGCGTCAGCATCTGGTAAGCTGACCACAACTTACGTTAGGGAAACCCCGGCTGATCGCAGCCGGGGTTTTTTCTTGCCATGACCACACCGCCCTTTGCCGCCGTCATCACGCCCTATTACAAGGAGCCGCGCGAGGTGCTGGAGCGGTGCATGGCGTCGGTCCGGGCACAGACGGTTCCGACGCTCCATTTTATGATCTCTGATGGCCACCCCCAGGAGATCGAGACCGGCCCCCTCCTCCGCCATGTCGTGCTTGACCGGGCCGAAGAGGATATGGGCAACACGCCGCGCGCCATTGGCGCGGCATTCGCGATCAATTCCGGCGTCAAGATGATTGCCATGCTCGATGCCGATAACTGGTACGACCCGCACCATCTGGAGACGGCAATCGCCGCGGCCGCAGGCGCAGGCCGGCCGGTCGATATGGTCTTTGGCCGCCGGAAATTCTGGCGCCCCGACGGCACGCAAATGCCGATCAGCGACGAAGTCTCGAACCGTTTCGTCGACACCAATTGCTATGTGATGCTGGAAGGCGCGTTCCACTATCTGGCGTGGTGGGGCACCCTGCCGAAATATATCTCGCAAGGCGCGGACCGGGCATTTCGGCAATATCTGGGCGCGCAGAAGGGACTAGTCGTTGCAAAACTCCCTGTGCCCACGGTCAATTATGAGTGCCTGTGGGCCCCGGCCTATGAAGCCATCGGCGAGATCCCCCCGCCGGGCGCGAAAGGGTTTCAGCCGGACGACTGGAAGAACTGGGTTGCAGGGATGTCCCCTCGCGAACGTGAAATTACTGAGCGGCGCATTGGCTTTCCGCTCGATCGACTTGAGCAAGGCGATTGACGAAGCCACTTGCGCGCGGCGCTGATCCGGGGCACCTAGCGGGCCATGAGCCATTCCCCCGAAATCGTGGCCGAACACGGCCTTTCCGCGCAAGAATATGACGACATCAAGCAGCATCTCGGCCGCGAGCCGAACCTGCTGGAACTCGGCATTTTTTCGGTCATGTGGTCGGAGCACTGCTCCTATAAGTCCTCACGGCGGCACCTGAAGAACCTGCCGACGACCGGCCCGCAGGTGATCCTGGGGCCCGGCGAGAATGCGGGCGTTGTCGATATCGGCGACGGACAGGCTTGCGTCTTCAAGATGGAAAGCCACAACCACCCGAGCTTCATCGAGCCCTATCAGGGCGCGGCGACCGGCGTTGGCGGCATCATGCGCGATGTCTTCACCATGGGCGCCCGGCCCGTAGCGATGATGAATGCGCTGCGCTTTGGCGAGATCGATCATCCGAAGACGAAGCATCTGCTTTCGGGCGTCGTTGCCGGGATCGGCGGATATGGCAATTGCATGGGCGTGCCGACAATTGGCGGCGAGACCAATTTCAATGCCGGTTATAATGGCAACATCCTCGTCAATGCGATGTGCGTCGGGGTTGCCGAGACCGAGAAGATCTTCCTTTCAACCGCCAAGGGCGCAGGCAATCCGGTTGTCTATGTCGGCGCCAAGACGGGCCGCGACGGTATTCATGGCGCGACCATGGCCTCAGCTGAGTTTGATGACCAGTCAGAGGAAAAACGCCCCACCGTTCAGGTCGGCGATCCGTTCACGGAGAAACTTCTCCTCGAAGCCTGCCTTGAGCTGATGGCGACAGACGCCGTGATCGCGATCCAGGATATGGGCGCCGCAGGCCTCACCTCTTCTTCGGTCGAAATGGCGGCCAAAGGGACGGCGGCCGGTGAAGGCGGCTTTGACCTTGACCTCGACCATGTGCCCCAGCGCGAAGAGAACATGACGGCATATGAAATGATGCTGTCCGAGAGCCAGGAGCGTATGCTGATGGTTCTCAAGCCTGGCAAGGAAGATGACGCGCGAGCGATCTTTGAGAAATGGGGCGTTGATTTCGCCGTCATCGGCACGACGACCGATACCGGCAAGCTGGTCATCCGTCATAAAGGCGAGATCGTCGCGGACCTTGATGTCGGCCCGCTCGCTGATGCCGCCCCGAATTATGACCGCGAGCATCATGCGATTGCTGATGCCCTACCGCTTGCCGATCCGAAAGTGACGGTGCGTGAGCTTCGGCTGGAGCTGCATCGCGGGTCGGCGGAGCTGCCAGAAACGGTCGAGGCGCTGACCAGCGAAGTCATCGCCGGCAAGGACGCCTTCGATGCGTTCGGCGCGACCTTCGCGGGCAATGTTGCGGTTCTTTACATCCGTTCGAGCGCTGATGCGCCTGCGGATGTTTTCGCTTCCGTTGAGGCTGCAGCCCAGAACCTTGCCGAAGCGGGCATCGTTTCCAGCGCAACTGTCGAAGATCACAGCGAGACCGTCTCGCTTGCCGACCAGCCGGGCGGCGCGACGATGCTCTCGACCCTTGCGCGTTTGATGGCGACGCCGGACCTATGCTCGCGCGAATGGATCTGGACGCAATATGATCACACGGTGATGGGCGATACCGCCATTGCACCGGGATCCGATGCCGGGGTCGTCCGTGTACATGGCACCGAAAAGGGACTGGCCATTACGACCGATGTGACGCCGCGCTATTGCTTTGCGCATCCGGTCACGGGCGGCAAACAGGCCGTCGCCGAATGCTACCGCAATCTGACGGCGACCGGCGCCAAGCCGCTGGCCATCACCAATTGTCTGAATTTCGGCAATCCTGAAAAGCCCGAAATCATGAGCCAGTTTGTTGGCTGTCTTCAGGGCATGGCCGAGGCCTGTGTCGCGCTCGACATGCCGGTCGTCTCCGGCAATGTGTCGCTTTATAACGAGACCAATGGCATCGCCATTCCGCCGACCCCGGCGATCGGCGCGGTTGGGCTTCTCGACAATGTTGCGGGCGCCGTGCGCATGACAACCGCGCAGGAAGGCGATGCGCTCGTCGCGCTGGGGATCACCAAGGGCTGGCTTGGTCAGTCGCTTTACCTCCGCGAGCTTTACGGCATGACCGAAGGCGCACCGCCCCCGGTTGATCTTGATGCGGAGAAAACCGCAGGCGATCTGGTCCGCAAGCTGATCAGCGAAGCGCCCGTGACGGCGGTTCATGATATCTCTGATGGCGGTCTCCTGACAGCGATCGGTGAGCTTTGCCTTGCCTCGGGCCAGGGCGTTGCCCTGACGACGCCAGTCAAGGACCGCCGTGCCGCCTACTGGTTCGGTGAGGACCAGGGCCGCTATCTCTTCACCCTGCCCGCCGCCGAGGCCGACCGCATCGTCCTCAAATGCGCGATGGCTGGCGTGCAGGCGACCCGCCTTGGTATCCTGGGCGGTGAAGAGCTGATCCTCGATGGCCGCGACCGGCTGTCGCTTTACGACCTCGCGCAGTTCCATGCACGGACCCTGCCCGACCTATTCGAAACGGGAGAAGACCCCATGCCCATGGCCAAGGAAGAACTAGGCAGCCTCATCAAGGAAGCCCTCCCCGACGCAGAAGTTGAGCTGACCGCCCTCGCCGATGACAATGATCACTGGCAGGCGCGCATCACCTCCGCGGCCTTTAACGGGCTCAACCGGGTGCAGCAGCACCAGCTCGTCTACCGGGCCCTCAAGGGCAAGATGGGCGGCGTGTTGCACGCGCTCGCGCTTGAGACCGTGCCGACGGAGAGCTGAGCCCGGGGATGGAACTCGGCTTCGGCGCGACCGGCGCGTGGGCGGCGGGATGGTTCGATGAGAGCCGCGCCGAAGAAGTGCTCCGCACTGCACTCACTCGCGGGATCACGCATTTTGACACGGCGGGCTTCTATGCCGATGGCCGCGCGGATGAGCGGCTAGCGCGCGCTCTACAGCGCCTCGCACCCGGTGGTGCCGTATATGGCCGTCAGCTGACGGTCTCGACCAAGATCGGCAAGCGGATCGGCCCAGATGGCCGCCTGGTCCGGGATTTCTCCGAGCACGCCATCCGCGATGCGGTCGAGCGGCACACGACGCTCTTTGGCGGGCATCGCCCGGACATCGTCTACCTGCATGGACCCGATGAAAAGGAGCGGCATGGCAGTCTTCCCTTACTGCAGCGCCTCAAAGCAGACGGGCTGATCGGCGCAATTGGCGAATGCCAGGACGGACCGGGGCTCGCCGAGGCGGTGTGTACGGACGGAATTGACGTAGTCATGGCCCGTTACCATTTCCTGAACACCTCCCATCGGGAGGCTTTCCGCACAGCAAAGCGCAACGGCAAAAAGGTCATCTCTATCGCACCCTTGGCACAAGGGATGTGGCGCCGGGGCATATTTATCCCCAAGAGGCTGAGCGATGTCTGGGGGCTGGCCCGCGCGCTGATCCGAGATCCCAAAACCCTGCTCGCCGCACAAAAATCTGGCTGGATCCGGCGGGTTGATGGATGGCCGCCGGCGCATCTTGCCATGGGATTTGTCAGGATGAATGAGGCGATCGATGTCGTGCTGACGACCTCGACCCGGCCCTATCACTTGGAAGAAGTCGCGGACGGGTTCGCGCGGGACCTGCCAAGAGAGATCGCCGCGCTTTTATCCGTACACGGTGCGCAATAGACGCTGAGGCGTCCTTTGAAACAGCCAGTTAGTTGAGGCCCAGCCCCAGCGGGTTGATCGTCGCATTGAAGAGACGGTCGCCGCGGCGGACGAGCACTTTAACCGGGCCGGAATTGGCGGCCTGATAACGGCTCATATAGGTCTCGAATGCACCCGGGCTGTTGACCGTATTCCAGCCAATTTCCGAGATCACGTCTCCGGCTTTGAGATAGCCGGCGAGCGGGCTTGAGGGGTCGACATGGGTCACAACAACCCCTTCGACATCATCAGCCAGGCCATAAAGCGCCTTGGTCTGAAGATTGGCCGACTGCAGGGTCAGGCCCGACATGCGCAGCGTACCGTCGGTCTGGGCGGTCAGGGTCTCACGACGCGCAATCACGACCGCAAGGCGGACCTGCTCTCCGTTACGGATAACGATGACAGGGACTTCCTGCCCGATTGGTGCATCTGCAACCGCGCGGGTCAGATCGCGCTGGTCGTCCACATCACGATTGTTGAAACGGACGATGACATCGTCCTGCATGATCCCGGCCTGCGCTGCGGGGCCGCCGCTCGACGGCACACCGGTCACCAGCGCGCCTTTGGTATTGGCAAGGCCAAGACGAAGGCGGGTGTCTTCATTCACGTCATCAAGAAGGACGCCAAGATAGCCGCGCTGGGTCTCGCCAAATTCGATAAGCTGCTGGACAACACGGGCGGCAAGATTGCTGGGGATGGCAAAGCCGATCCCGACTGAGCCGCCTGACTGCGAATAGATGATCGTGTTCACGCCGACGACACGGCCCGACATATCAAAGAGCGGGCCGCCAGAGTTGCCGCGGTTGATCGCGGCATCGGTCTGGATGAAATCGTCATAAAGGCCGGAGTCGATATCGCGGCTTTTTGCCGAGACGATCCCGGCTGAGACCGAACCGCCAAGCCCGAAAGGCTGGCCAATCGCGACCACCCAGTCGCCGACATCGATCTTGTCTGAATTGCCGAATTTGACCGCCGGGAAGCGCCCGCCACCTTCCATCTGAAGGACCGCAAGATCGGTCAGCGGGTCGGTGCCGCGCAAGGTTGCCTTGAATTCGCGCCCGTCTTCGAGGGTCACAGTGATGATGTCAGAGCGATCAATGACGTGATTATTGGTGACGACGATGCCTGAGCTGTCGATGATGAAGCCGGAGCCGAGCGACTCACCGCCGCCCATCGGCGCTCCGCCAATGCCTGCCTGACGGCCGGAAATATTGACCACCGCCGGCATCACGTTTTTCACAAGCGAGGAGAAAGTCTCAGGCGTTGCGGATGCCGTGACCGCTGGTGCCTGCACCGCCATCATGGCTGCTGCCAGCCCGAGTGCCAAACAAATACGCCGCATGTCGCCTCCTGCCCCACAAAATAAGCCATTTCACGCTAGCCGATGAGCGCCGATCTGGAAAGGCAGGAGATTAACCCTGTTCGATTTGGGTTTGGCCCACAAAAAAGGGGGCCGAAGCCCCCTTTTCGTTCGTATATCGGTCCGATCAATTGCCAGCCTGACCGTTGAAATACTGGAAGAACTCGCTGTCCGGCGAGAGGATGATGGTCGTGCCGTCATCCTGACCGAGCGCTTGCTCGTAAGCGGTCAGCGAGCGGTAGAAGGAGAAGAACTCCCGCCGACGCGGGTCCCCTTCATTGGCCGCCCCCGTGATCCGGCAGGTGACGCCGAGCATTTCCTCGACAGCCGCCTCAAAATCGACCGGTTCTTCGACAGCGGCCTCAGCCTCTGCTTCCTCATCAGCAAGCACCTGTGAGATCGCATCCGTGCTTTCCGTATCACGCATCTCATCGGGGTCTGTCGACGCCGTCACGGTGATATCCGCCGCCACGCCCTGATAGGCATTGGCAAGGATACAGTTCTTCACCGCATCGGCCCGGCCCCGGATGATCTGTGCCTGCTGTTCGGCAGTCGCCCGGATCCGGATGACTTCCTTATCGGCTTCGGCCCGGATTTCCTGTGCACGTTCGCGGCCCTGTGCGCGGATCAGCTCGGCCTGCTGGTTATAGTCCGTGCTCATCCGGTCGTGGACCCGGCCGGCGTTCGCATCGGGGAAGTCAGCCTGACGAATGCGCACATCGATCGTGCGGATACCGAGCTTTCTGGCTTCCGCTGTCACATCCTGAGCAATCAGGCGCATGATTTCCGCCCGCTGCTCGTCGATGATCTGACGAATGCTGCGCGACCCCAGACGCTCACGCATTGCCTCGGAGAGGATCTGTGTCAGACGGCTGTTCAGATTGCTGCGCATCAGCTCAGGGCTGCCGCCCCCTGCACCCAGCGTCTGATAGTAGAGCAGAGGATCGGAGATCTGGTAGCGCACAAAGGCATCGACCAGGAGCCGTTCTTCGTTCCGCACAATGATTTCCAACGGCCGCGTCAGGTCGAACTCGAGGTTCTTGCGGTCGAAGTAAACGACATTCTGCCAAGGAAGTTTTACCTTCAGCCCGGCTTCGTCTGCCCCCGGCTCATTGATCGAGCCGCCGACCGGCGCGCCGAATTGAAGGACAAGCGCCTGCTTGTCTTCACGCACGGTGAAAAAGACAAATCCGGCAAGGATCAGCAGGGAGCCCGCAATGATGAGGGCCAGAACACGTGTAGGTCCGTTCATGACTTAGAGCCCTCCCGTCGTCGAGTTGCCGGATGGCGAGCGGCGGTTCTGCTGCCCGTCACGCACGATTTCATTGAGGTTGAGATAGGGAATGGCGCCGCCGGCCTCTTCGTCGATGACAACCTTGTTCATCCGGCCGAGCACGCCTTCCATGGTTTCAAGATACATCCGCTTGCGCGTGACTTCTGGCGCCAGGATGTATTCAGCATAGATATCATTGAATCGGCTGGCCGCACCTTGAGCTTCGCGCACGACACGCTGGCCATAGGCTTCTGCACCCAGAATAATCTGGCGCGCTTCACCACGGGCCGCAGGCACAACAGTGTTGGCGTGCTTGGTTGCCTCGTTGATCAGCTGCTCGCGTTGGGAGCGAGCATCGACCACATCACGCTGGGCGGGCAGCACCTCGGCGGGTGGGTCGGCCTTACCGAAGTTCACCCGGATGATTTCGATGCCGCTATCGTAATCGTTGAGAATACCCTGCAGGATTTCCTGCGTCTGGCTGTTCACGAACACCCGGTTCTCGGCGATGACCTGGCTGAACTGGCTCTCACCGACGACTTGCCGCAGCGCGGATTCGGTCGTCGCCTCGACCAGCTCTTCGGGGTCTTCGATATTGTAGATGAACTTAGCCACATTCGGCAGCTCGCCCGGCGCGATCGCGCCATCGCCTGCGACCTTGTAGTCCACCGTCATTTCGACATCGACGATGTTGAGGTCAGAGGTGAGCATCGAGATCTGCTGGCCACGACCAATGCTGACTGAGCGGTTCTGTGCCACTTCGACGACATCGACCGACTGGGCCGGCCAGGGCATGTGCCAATTGAGGCCCGGCCCAGTGATCGAGGAATAGCTGCCAAAGGTCGTAACGACGCCGCGCGCACCGGCCGAGACCGAGTAAAAGCCGCTGGCCAGCCACAGAAGGACGATGACAATCGCCCCGATATAGAAAATCCGCGCAGGCGGCATCTGGAAGTCCCCTGCACCGGGGCCTCCAGCACCACCGCCCTGCCCGCCGCCACGGCGCCGGAAGCGCTCCCGGCCGGAGCGGAGAAGTTCTTCGAGGTCAGGCGCCTGGCGCTCTCCCGGTCGGCGGCCGCCTTGCTGGCCTCCATTATTACCTTCCGGGCGGCCCCACGGGCCGTCACCGCCATTACTGCCCGAGCCCCCGGGCTTATCCGTCCATGGCATATGTTTTTGCGTATCCTCTCAATATCTGGGGAGCGCTGGCAGGCGAGCCCGCCGCCCCGGCAGAACGACCAGGGCATGGCGCAAATGTCGAAGTCATATATGTGCATGTGCACACCGGACGCAAACGCCTTAGCCTGCACGGTGTTGAAAGGAAGTAAGCCATGTTCGGCAAAATGAAGGATGCTGCCCGTTGGGGGGCGCTGGAACAGAAGCTGCGCCGGGTACTGGCCGCAAAATCCGTCCACAAAGGCGCATCGGTGCGGCTATCCGAAATCGGTGGTGAGGAGCGGATCTCGATCGTCCTCGCAGAAAGCCCCGACCTTGATGGCGCTGGCGCAAAAGCCCTTGAGGCCGAGCTGAACGAGGCGGCGGGCGGCATACCGGTCACCCTCGTCGTCACGTTGCACAAAGCGGCAGGCACGGCATCCGAAGCCCCAGCGCCTGAGCGCGTGGCGCGCGGCCATGATAATCCCCTCGCCCTGCCTCAACAGGGCGGCCCCGCCAATGCCAATGAGAATGTCCGGGCACGGCCGGCCAAGCAGCGCCCGATCGGCGCCAAACGCGTTATCGCGGTCGCCAGCGGCAAGGGCGGGGTCGGCAAGAGCACAATCGCAGCCCGGCTCGCCATTGCGCTCGCCAACCAGTCAAAAGGTCGGGTCGGCCTTCTCGATTTGGATATTTACGGACCGTCCCTGCCCGTCATGTTCGATCTCGAAGGGGTCAATCCGAAGGTAGATGAAGGACAGGTGATCCCGCTTGAGGCCGCCGGCCTCTCCCTCATGTCGATCGGCTTTCTGGTGTCGGAGGAAAAGGCGCTGGCCTGGCGCGGGCCGATGGTCATGGGCGCGTCAAAGCAGCTCCTTGATGAGGTGCGATGGGGGCCGCTCGACTGGCTGATCATCGACACTCCGCCCGGCACCGGCGACGCCCACCTCACTTTGCTCCAGCGCACACGGATCGATGGCGCGATCATTGTGACGACGCCTAGCCCGCTGGCGCTGGCCGACATGAAGCGCGGCGCGACACTCTTTCGCCAGATGGAAGTGCCGATCCTCGGGCTGGTTGAGAACATGGCCTGCCTGCCGGATGGCTCGCCCTCGCCTTTCGGCGACACGCTGAGCGATGAGGATCTCGCAGGTGCCGGGATGGAGCGTTTGGCTCAGATCCCACTTGATGGCGGGGTGGCTGCGCCCATCGGCCGGGCACGTCCCGAAGCGGGTCAGGCGCCCTTCGAAACCCTCGCAAGGACACTTTCGGAACTGGACCGGTTCGCCGAGCGCCGATAGGAGACGGAAATGTCAGGTGATGAAGTTGAATTCGATTACGCCTATCTCGCTCAGCATGCGCTGCGCGGGGTGGTCCGGGATGTTCTCTCTGCGACGGCCGAGCTCGGCCATCCGCCGGGGGAGCATCATTTCTATATTGAATTCGCGACCACCGCGCCCGGCGTGCAGATCGACAGCTCTCTGCTCGCGCAATATCCCGAGCGCATGACCATCGTCCTGCAGCACCAGTTCGAAAAGCTCGAAGTCTTTCAGGACCGCTTTGCCGTCACGCTGCATTTCAACAATGTGCCCGACCGGCTGGTCATTCCCTTTGACGCGGTCACGCAGTTCGCCGACCCCAGCGTCAATTTCGCGCTGCAATTCCCTGTCGATGACAGCGTCCACCAGACGCCGCCCTTCCCGACCTCAGCCGGCGATGTCGAGACGCTCGATGCGCACCGCCACAAGCCTGCCGCCCAAACGGATGATGATGACGGCCCGGATGATGATGGCCCCGCCCCCGGCGGATCGGCCGATGTCGTCTCAATCGACCGTTTCCGGAAGAAATAAGCGCGGAGCTCAGTCCCGGAAGTTTTTATACTGAAGGGGCTGCTCGAGCCCCATGCCCTTCACATGGGCGATGGCGTCCTGAAGGTCGTCGCGTTTCTTGCCGGTGACACGCAATTCGTCGCCCTGGATCGCGACCTGGATCTTCAGCTTTGAGCCTTTCAGTGATTTGACGATCTTGCCCGCAAGCTCCCGGTCGATCCCCTCGATCACCGTCACCCGCTGGCGCACGGACTGGCCGGCTGCCTGCTCGACCTTGGCATAATCAAGCTGGCCCGGCTCGATCCCCCGGCGCTGTAAATGCCCCTGCAGCACTTCATGCATCTGTTTGAGCTTCAGATCATCGTCCGCAGCGATCTTGATGATGTTCCCATCCGCCTCGACCGATGAGTTCGATCCCTTGAAATCATACCGCGTGCCGATCTCGCGCATCACATTGGCACAGGCGTTCTCGATCTCCGATTGTTCAACTTCGGACACGATATCGAATGAAGGCATTTATCTCTCCTGACCATTTCCTACTTTTTTTTCGGCCCCGGCGTTTACCACAATCCCTGCGTAAAAAGTAAATTTCCGTCCCCGGACTCTTGATTGTATCAGGAAATCGCCGTTAACCATTGTAAAGGCAGGGGCGAATTGGCGAGTCCACGATTCGGCTTTGTTACCAATGTTAAGGTTTAGGAAAGTAAATTCCCGTTATTGTTGGGTGACGATAGGGATTGGGCCGGAGCTTCCACTGTGCCCAGATTAATTCGAGGAGGGCACCCGCCTTGCGTGTACTGCTGATCGAAGACGATGGGGCTACGGCACAGAGCATCGAACTGATGCTTAAGTCTGACGGCTTCAATTGTTACACCACAGATCTGGGCGAGGAAGGCATCGACCTCGGCAAGCTGTATGACTACGACATCATCCTTCTGGACCTGAACCTGCCGGACATGACGGGCTTTGACGTCCTCAAGTCCCTGCGTGTCTCGAAGGTCAATACGCCGATCCTGATCCTGACCGGCCTTGGCGACACTGAGAACAAAGTGCGCGGCCTCGGTTTCGGTGCTGACGATTACATGACCAAGCCGTTCCACAAGGACGAACTGGTCGCCCGTATCCACGCCATTGTGCGCCGCTCCAAAGGTCATAGCCAGTCGGTTATCACGACCGGTTCCCTGACGGTCAATCTCGACGCCAAGACGGTCGAGGTCGAAGGCCAGCGCGTTCACCTGACGGGCAAGGAATACCAGATGCTGGAGCTTCTCTCGCTACGCAAAGGCACGACGCTCACCAAGGAAATGTTCCTCAACCACCTTTATGGCGGCATGGACGAGCCCGAGCTGAAGATCATCGACGTCTTCATCTGTAAGCTGAGAAAGAAACTGGCTGCTGCGACCAGCGGCGAGCACTATATCGAAACGGTCTGGGGCCGCGGATATGTCCTGCGCGATCCGGCTGAGGAAGCCGCTGCGTAAGCGCTCTCTTTCGATCACCGATCAAGAAAAAAGCCCGCTCAGAACTGAGCGGGCTTTTTTGATGCGTAGGCGATTGGCTGATCGGGATCGATCAGCCCTCTTTGTCAACCTGATTATATTCAAGCTCGACCGGCGTTGCGCGACCAAAGATCGAGACAGAGACTTTCAGGCGGGCATTCTCTTCGTCGATATCCTCGACTACGCCCGAGAAGGACGCGAACGGCCCGTCGATGACTTTCACCGTCTCGCCGATATCGTAGAGGATCGCCGGTTTGGCCGGTGCCTGCTCTTTCTCGTCGATCGTGCCGAGGATGCGGTCGACTTCCTTTTGGCTGACCGGAATGGGCTTCTTGCCCGAGCCCAGAAAGCCTGTGACCTTCGGTGTCGAATTGACGACGTGGAAGGTGTTGTCGTTCATCACCATCTTCACCAGCACATAGCCCGGAAAGAAGCGGCGCTCGGTATTGATCTTCCGGCCACGGCGCACTTCGACGACTTCTTCCGTCGGCACCATGATTTCCTCGAACAAAGCCTCAAGGCCTTTTTCTTCAGCAGCCTGGCGAATGGCGTCCGCAACTTTTTTCTCGAAGTTGGAATAGGCGTGTACGATGTACCACTTGGCTTCCATCTCGTCTTATCCTTTGTCTTCCCGGCGCGCGGGAGGGTATTCGTTGTGAACTCAGAAACTGAACGACAGCAGCATCGGCATCAGCCAGCGCAGGATCTGGTCGACGGTGAAGAAGAAGATGCTGGCGATGGTCACCATGATCAGCACCATGATCGTCGAGATCATGGTCTCATTGCGTGACGTCCAGGTGATCTTCTGCATCTCGTCGCGGACCTGGCGGAAGAACTGAACCGGGCCGACCTTGCGCTGCTTTGCTTTAGGCTCGGCGGCGCCGCCTTCAATCATCGCCGCGCCGTCACCGGCAGCCATCTTGGCTGTTTCCGGGCGGCTTGAGCCCTGCGGGGAGCTGCCCTTGGATTTACGGCGGTGTTTCGACTTCGGCATCGTTCGGGTCCTTGTCCAAAGGCGTATTTTTCAGTGAGAGCCGTCGGGCCTGCCTTCTGGCGGGGTCTTTCGGATCTCAATGTCGGGAAAGACATGTGCCTTAAAGTCGGTGGCGTCAAAGTCAAGTTCAACCCGCTGCCCGGGACTAATTTCCCCCAGAAAATCTTGAGAAAAACCCGCCCGGTTCAGTGCAGCACCACCTTGGCGACCCCATCAATGGTCTTGAGCGCCCCGCGAGTCGACGGCGTGGCCGCAATCTTGATGTCAGCGGCAAGCTCCACTTCGCAGCCGGTTTCAGCCGCCGGCAGGATCAGGATCAGATCGCCCTTGGGCCCATCGACCGAAGAGAGCCCTTCAAGCTGGCGGCGGATCTCCGGCAGGGCCTCTGGCTTCTGGACCGTGACCCTGAGGCACTCCCCGCCCTGCTGGCGTGAGAGGTCATCGAGATTCTTGATCTTCTCAGCCGTCATCCGAAGCGAGCCTTCATTCTCTTCTGCGGTGACGGAAAGGAAAATCCGCGTGCCGGGCTGGAGAAGGTCTTCGGAAGCTTCGAGGACTTCCGAGAAGGCGGTGACTTCATAATCCCCGCTGCGGTCGGAGATGCCGATCCAGCCAAAGGGCTTGCCGGATTTTGACCGGCGGCGGGTCACCTCGCGGACGACACCCGCCATGCAGATGATCTTGCGCTCGCCTTCGGAGACTTGTCCCCCCACCTTATCAGCAGAGATGACATTGGCGGTTTTGAGCGCCTCCTCATAATCATCGAGCGGGTGGCCGGAGAGATAAAAGCCGAGTGCGGTGCGCTCCTCTTCCAGCCGCTGTGGACCAGACCAGGGAGCTGCGGACCGCATTTCGGGCCGCGCAAGCGTGGTCTCGGCGGGACCACCAAAGAGCCCGCCCTGCGCACTTGTTCGCTCATCAGCCGCCGCCGCCGAATAGCGCAGCAGGAATTCGGCATTGGCAAGCACGCTCGCCCGGTCGGGATGAATGTCATCGAACGCCCCTGCCCGCGCGAGCTGCTCAATCGCGCGCTTGCCAAGCTGGCGCGCATCAATGCGTTCGAAGAAATCGTGGATGTCCTTGAACGGCCCGTTTCGCCTACGCTCCGCCGCAATCAGTTCCATCGCCTCGCCGCCGACATTCTTGATGGCGGCCAGCGCATAACGGATGGTCTGGCCCGAGGTCGCAAAATCAGCCGCAGACTGATTGACGCAAGGCGGCGCGACTTCAACGCCGAACCGGCGCGCATCGGAGACGAAGACGGACAGCTTGTCGGTGAGCGCCTTATCGAGCGACATCGACCCGGCAAAGAACTCGGCCGGATGGTTCGCCTTGAGATAGGCTGTCTGGTAGCTGACCCAAGCATAGGCGGCGGCGTGCGATTTGTTGAAGCCGTAGCCGGCGAATTTCGCGACCAGCTCGAAAATCCCGTCGGCCTTCTTCAGGTCGACATTCTTCTCCTTGGCGCCGTCGAGGAAACGGATCTTCTGCTTATCCATCTCCTCCTTTTTCTTCTTACCCATGGCGCGGCGCAGAAGGTCGGCTTCGCCGAGCGAGTAGCCCGCAAGGATCTGGGCAATCTGCATCACCTGTTCCTGATAGATGATGACGCCGTAGGTTTCTTTGAGCACATCCTCGAGCAGCGGGTGCAGGTAGTCTGGTTTCTCCCGCCCCGCTTTCCGGTCGATATAGGTCGGGATGTTGTCCATCGGACCCGGCCGGTAGAGCGACACAAGCGCGATGATGTCCTCAAGACAGTCCGCCTGCAGACCTTTGAGTGTCGCGCGCATGCCCGCCGATTCAAGCTGGAACACGCCGATCGCATCGCCGCGCTCGAGCATCTTGTAGGTTCGCTCGTCTTTGAGCGAGACCCGATTGATATCAAGATCGGTGCCCGCGACTTTGAGATAATCAAGCGCGCGCTGGATGACAGTGAGGGTCTTGAGGCCAAGGAAGTCGAATTTGACGAGACCCGCGGGCTCCACCCATTTCATGTTGAACTGGGTGGCAGGCATGGGTGAGCGCGGATCACGGTAGAGTGCGACAATCTCATGCAATGGCCGGTCGCCGATCACGACGCCCGCGGCATGGGTTGAGGCGTGCCGGTAGAGCCCTTCGAGTTTTAGCGCCGTATTGAGGAGCGTGTCGACCATGGAGTCGTTTTCGCGCTCCTCGCGGAAACGCGGCTCTCCCCGGATCGCTTCTTCGAGCGTACACGGATTGGCGGGGTTGTTAGGCACCATTTTGCAGAGCCGGTCGACCTGCCCGAACGGCATCTGAAGGACACGGCCGACATCGCGCAGAACGGCCCGCGCCTGCAGCTTACCGAAGGTGATGATCTGGGCCACACGGTCATGACCATAGCGGTCCTGCACATAGGCGATCACTTCGTCCCGCCGGTCCTGACAGAAGTCGATATCGAAGTCGGGCATCGAGACCCGTTCGGGGTTCAGGAACCGTTCGAAGAGCAGGTTGAAGCGAAGCGGATCGAGATCGGTGATGGTCAGGGCGTAAGCCACGAGCGAGCCTGCGCCCGAGCCCCGGCCCGGGCCGACCGGAATGCCGTGCGATTTCGACCACTGGATGAAGTCGGCCACGATCAGGAAGTAGCCGGGGAAGCCCATCTTGTTGATGATCCCCAGCTCAATTTCGAGCCGCTCCCAATATTCGCTTTCGGGCTTTGCCAGCTCAATCTCGGCGAGCCGTTCGCGCAAACCATCCTCCGCCATCTGACGAAGGGCTGCCTTCTCGCCCTCGAGATCGCCAGCAAAGCTCGGCAGGATCGGCGGGTGCATGGTCGGACGGAAGGCGCAGCGCTGGGCAATCTCGATGGTCGCCTCGATCGCCTCGGGCAGATCAGGGAAGAGCGCCGCCATCTCATCGCCCGACTTGAAATAATGATCCTCCGAGACCTGACGGCGGTCAGTCTCGGAAATATAGCGCCCGCCCGCGATACAGAGGAGCGCGTCATGGGCGTCATGATCGCCGCGCGCGGGGAAGTAGGGATTATTTGTCGCCACCAGTGGCAGGCCGAGCCGGTAGGCCTCCGCCGCGAGCCAGGCTTCGGACGAATAGCGCCCGCCCCTGTCGGTCACGTCAGACGAAGGGTGGCGTTGCAGCTCCACATAAAGCCGTGAGGGGAAGGCACTTGCCAGCCGGGCCAGAAGACTTGCGGCCTCGCTTGCGTGATCCTCCGCATGAAGACGGTCAACCGGCCCCTCCGGCCCGCCGGTCAGGCAGATCAGCCCTTCGGTATTCTCAATCAGCGCCTCGACCGAGATCGACACCTCGTCCTGCGCCGCCGGGTTGAGAAAGGCCCGCGACCCCAGATCCATCAGGCGCTTATACCCCGCCTCATTCTGGGCGAGCAGGACGACGGAGGCGAGCTGGCCAAAGCGGGTCCGCGCCGGGCTCTCCAGATCGGTGACGATTTTCAGCTCGATCCCGGTAATCGGCTGGACCCCGCCACCACGGAACACCTCCGCCGCTTCGAGCGCGCCATAGAGGTTGTTCGTGTCGGTGACGGCCAGCGCCGGCATCTGATGCGCCTGACAGAGCTTTGCCATGGCGGAGAGGTGGATCGCCCCCTCGGCCAGTGAATAGGCGGAATGGGCGTGCAGATGGACGAAGGGCGCAGTCATAAGCATTACCTTAGGTCAGCTTGGCCCCCGTCCGGGCCTAAGAATTATCCCCAAACGGGGACGGATCAGCCGCCGAGCTGGCTCGCGGCCAAGATGAGGCCAAGCAGCACGGCGAGGCCGGAAATGTCCTGAAGAAGTGTCTGTTTTGCGGTTTGCATGACGAGCGACCCTCTATATGTTCGATAAATGTTCCTATCCCATTTACCGAAGAAGGTCAATAGATGTTCCAAATTTGTTCTCATCCCCTTACCCCAGCCGCCTCACCCACTCGTCACTGGCGGGCGGGCCCGACGCAGCGCTAAGAGAAGGTCATGACACCCCCCTCGCTTTCCGAGCGGGCCCGCGCCGGGCTCGCCGCCACCGACATGGATGATCCGCCCTATCTGGCGCCGCTGAACCCGCCGCAGCGCGAGGCCGTGCTGACGACCGAAGGGCCGGTTCTGATGCTGGCCGGCGCCGGCACGGGCAAGACCCGCGCACTGACCACCCGTCTCGCCCACCTGATCGCGACCGGGCGCGCAGGTCCCGGCGACATCCTCGCTGTGACCTTCACCAACAAGGCGGCGCGCGAGATGAAGGAGCGCATCGGCGAGCTGATCGGCGAAGCGGTCGAGGGGATGCGCTGGCTCGGCACGTTCCACTCGATCGGCGCGCAGATCCTCCGTATCCATGCAGAAATTGTCGGGCTGAAATCCTCCTTCACCATCATCGACACGGATGACCAGATCCGGCTGTGCAAGCAGGTGATCGCCGCCGAGGGGCTCGATGAAAAACGCTGGACCGGCAGAGGGTTTGCGGGGCTGCTCGATGACTGGAAGAACCGCGGGCTGACCCCCGGCGAGGTGCCCGCCGATGAGGCGCATAAATTCGGCGACGGGCGGGCGATCAAGCTCTACCGCGCCTATCAGGAGCGGCTGATTTCTCTCAATGCCGCCGATTTCGGTGACCTCCTCGTCCATAACCTGACGATCTTCCGCAAGGCGCCGGATGTGCTGGCGCGCTATCACCGGCGGTTCCGCTATATTCTGGTTGACGAATATCAGGACACGAACATTGCGCAATATCTGTGGCTGCGGCTGCTGGCGCGCGATGCGGAGGGCAAGAGCGGCGGGAATATCTGTGTCGTCGGCGATGACGACCAGTCGATCTATGGCTGGCGCGGCGCGGAGGTTGCGAACATTCTGCGGTTCGAGAAGGATTTTCCCGGCGCGAAAGTGATCCGGCTGGAGCAGAATTACCGCTCGACGCCGTCGATCCTCGCCGCCGCTTCGGCGATCATCGATCATAATTCGAACCGGCTGGGCAAAACCTTGTGGACGGATGTGCCCGACGGCCCAAAGGTCAAGCTGCGCGGGGTCTGGGACGCCGATGAGGAAGCCCGTCAGGTGACGGACGATATCGAGGCGGAGCAGACCAAGGGACGCAGGCTTTCCGACATGGCGGTGCTGGTCCGCGCGTCCTTCCAGATGCGGTCATTCGAGGAACGGTTCAACACGGCGGGCATCCCCTACCGCGTCGTTGGCGGTCCACGATTCTATGAGCGGGAGGAGACGCGCGACGCGCTCGCTTACCTGCGGCTGGTCAGGAACCCGGATGATGATCTCAGCTTTACACGGATCATCAACAAGCCGCGCCGGGGCTTCGGGGACAAGGCGGTCCAGACGCTCAATATCGCCGCGCGGGAAATGCGGGTCAGCCTGACCGAAGCGGGCCGGCGCCTGCTTGAGACCGATGAAATGCGCGGCAAGGCGAGAACCAGTCTTGCGCGCTTCCTTGAACAGCTTCGCCAGTGGCAGGCCATGGCCGAGACGACCCCACCGAGTGAGCTGTCAGAGACCGTGCTCGAAGAGTCGGGGTATACGGATTTCTGGCGCAACCAGAAAACGATCCAGAGCGCAGGCAAGCTTGAGAACCTCAAGGAACTGACCCGCGCGGCGGGTGAGTTCGATACGCTTGAGGGTTATCTCGATCATGTCAGCCTAGTTGCCGAACGCCCTGCGGAAAGCAGCGACGGCGAGGTCTGGTTGATGACCCTTCATGCGGCGAAGGGGCTTGAATATCCGGTCGTCTTCCTGCCCGGCTGGGAGGAGGAAATCTTCCCCTCCGGTCGCTCGGTGAATGAGAACGGGCAGGACGGGCTCGAGGAGGAACGGCGGCTCGCTTATGTCGGGATCACCCGCGCGCGGGAGGATTGCCGGATCAGCTTTGCGGCCAACCGGCAGGTTTATGGCCGCTGGCAATCCGCCCTGCCCTCGCGCTTTATCGACGAGCTGCCCGAGGAGCATGTCGAGGTGATGTCCGAACCCGGACTATATGGCGTGAAGGCAAAGGAAATGCCGGCCTATTCGCGCTTTGATCAAGTGGCGGCAAGCGATGGCGGCTATGACACGCCGGGCTGGAAACGCGCGCGCAGCTCCCGCCCGCGCAATCCGGCGCCCGCGATTGACGGCTCATCCCGGCTGATTGCAAGTTCTGTCGGCGGGACCAGCCCCTTCAAGACGGGCGAGCGCGTCTTTCACCAGAAATTCGGTTATGGCGAGGTCAAGGGCGCGGATGGCAACAAGCTCGATGTCGCCTTTGAGAAAGCCGGGCAGAAGAAAGTGATCGCCAGCTTCCTGATCGCAGCGGACGAGGTTTAGGGGCGGCGCCCCTTACATCGGGGTGGCGCAGGTGCCCTGCTCGGCGCGGCGAAGCGCAACATAGGCGCCGCGCAGCGCGGCATCGCCCGCAATGATCAGATGGACCGGAATGCGGCGAAGGTAATCCGCCATCGGACTTTCGCCGATGAAGCGCTCGGTGAAACCGCTCTTGACCAGAATCTCCCGGACGCGCGGCAGAATACCGCCGGCAAGAAGGACGCCGCGGCGCGCGCCGGTCGAGAGCGCGGCGTTACTCGCCAGCGTGCCGAGGAACAAAAGGAACTGGTTGACGGTGGCGAGCGCCATCGGATCACCGGCAAGGGCCCCTTGGGTGATATCGGGCGCAGAGAACTTGCCGATCTCCTGCCCCTTCGCCGTCAGCATGGCGCGGTGGAGGCGCTCGAGACCGGAGCCGGAGACGACATCCTCGCCCGTGACGGCGCGGCCCAGCTCATCTTCCATCAACTCGATCAGCCGGTCTTCTTCATCCGTCGAAGCTGCAAGCACGACATGCCCGCCTTCCGTCGGCACCGTGACGATATTGTCGACATCAGGGACAGCAAGGCTCTGACCAAGCCCCGTTCCTGGGCCAATGACGAGAACCGGTGCATCGGCAATCGGTTGGCCCGGTTTGATCTGCAAAAGATCACCCAGCGGCGGTGAGAGCGCATAAGCGCTCAGCGCACGGAAATCATTGATGACAAGGCACTCATCAAACCCCTTGCGGTCCCGAAGCTGTGCCCGGTCGATCGTCCAGGGGGAATTCGTAAAAGCGGCATGGCCATCGGTGACCGGCCCCGCGACCGCAAAACTCGCCCGCGTCGGGTGCTCGCCGCCATGCTCGAGGAAAGCATCGAGCGCATCCAGGAATGTTGGATATTCCGCGACCTGACGTGTTTCTGTGCGGACGACATCGCCTCGCTCATCCATGAGGGCGAACCGGGCATTGGTGCCGCCAATATCAGCGACAAGGACCAGCGGGTCCTGCTTTTTGGCCGGTTCCATCCACTCACTCCATGATCAGTTGCCCTGTGACCGTGATCTGAACGTCGCGTCCAATGAGGCCGGGCATTCGCGTCATGCCAAATTCCGTGCGGTCAAGGACCATATGGCCCTCAAAACCGACGGCGCGTTCTGGACAGGTTTCGACCCTCTCGCAAGTGAGAATGAGACGAAATGCCTGCTCTCGTGCGATATTCCGGATTGTCATCGTGCCTTTGACGATCCCTGAGCCGTCTTCGGCCCATCCGGCGAGCCGGCCTTCAAAGCGCGCTTGCGGCCACACATCAGCCTCGAACCAGCCGGGCCCGAGCAGCAGATCGCGAAAGATCTCGTTCTGCATCTCGGCGCTCTTCACATCGAGAACGGTGCCAAGAACAGCGTCTCCGGTCAGTGCATCATTGACAGTGAGCTCCCCATCAAAGGCGGCAAAGCGGCCGTGGACGAGCCCCGCAGGGCTCGGCCCCGCCACAAAGGAGACCTCCGTCGTCTCCGGATTGATGGCATAGGCGCGCGAAGCAACGACTTCACGCAAGGTGAGATCAAGCTCCCCTGCCGGAGTTACCTCCGGCAGGCTGGCGCAGGCCGCAACAAGGCTCAAAGAGAGCAACGCTGCGCCGAGTGACTTCACCCTTCGTAGCCGTCGCGCACGAACTGATCGAGCAGGCGCACACCGTAACCGGTTGCCCCCTTCGGCCAGACATCGGCGTCTTTGGTCGCCCATGCGGTGCCCGCGATATCAAGGTGCGCCCACGGAATATCGTCCTCGACAAACCGCGCAAGGAAAGCAGCCGCAGAAGACGAGCCCCCTTCCCGGCCGCCGATATTCTTCATGTCGGCGATGTCGGATTTGATCATCTCGTCATGCGCCTTGCCAAGCGGCATCCGCCACAGCTCTTCGCCCGCCGTCTTCGCGGAGGACAGAAGGCTTTCCGCAAACGCATCATCCTTGGTGAAGAGCCCGCCATATTCATGCGCAAGGCTGATGATGATGGCGCCGGTCAGGGTCGCAAGATCGACCATGGCACGCGGCTTGTGGAATTTCTGCGCATAGGTCAGCACATCAGCAAGGACCAGTCGGCCTTCCGCATCGGTGTTGAGGACCTCAACCGTCTGGCCGGACATCGAGGTCACGACATCCGCCGGACGCTGAGCATCGCCGTCAGGCATGTTCTCAACAAGGCCGACAAGGCCAACGACATTGGCCTTCGCCTTGCGGCCCGCCAGCGCCATCATTGCGCCGACAACAGCCGCAGAGCCGCCCATGTCGAATTTCATGTCCCACATGCCGTCACCGGGTTTGAGGGAAATCCCGCCCGTATCGAAGGTAACGCCCTTGCCGATAAAGGCGAGCGGGGCTTCATCACCGCCGCCCTTCCATTCCATGACGGCAAGGCGCGAGCCTTTAGTCGAGCCCTGCCCGACGCCAAGCAGCGTGTTCATGCCGAGCTTGGCCATGTCAGCTTCATCAAGGATCGTGACCTTCACGCCGAGCTTTTCAAGCTCGCGGCAGCGCTCGGCATAACTTTCCGGGTGCAGCACATTTGGCGGCTCGGTGACGAGGTCGCGGGCAAAGAATACGCCTTCAACAACCGCCTTCTCGGCGTCCATTTTCTCAGATGCCTTCTCAAGGCCCGACCCGATGATCGCAAAAGACGAAAGAACCTTCTTGTCCTTCTTCGCGGTCTTCTTGCGATAGAGATCGAAATCGTAATTGCGCAGGAGCGCGCCGGTGCCCGCGGCAACGGCGAGGGCCTCACCCTTCAGCCCGCCAATTTCGAGCCCATCGATCAGAAGTGCGGCGGTTGTCGTTTTGCCGATCACCTGGGCGGCGGCTTTCCCCCCCAGCCCATGCGCGTCTTTTGCGGTGAGATCACTCGCATCGCCGAGGCCGAGAAGGACGATGATCGCATCGGCAAGGCCTTGCGGCGCCGGGACCGTCAGTGCCTCGCCGGGCTTGCCCGTGAACTCAGCGACGCGCGCGGCCCGCATGACCGCCCCGTCGGTTCGCGCATCCACATCCTTCAGGATTTTGCTGTCGAGATGGTCTTTCAGGACCGGAATGAGGATAAATCCGGTGTCGGGCAGGTCCGCGGAGAAGCTGATATTCATAAAAACGTGCTTTGCCTTTCCAAAGTGAATACTTCCATGCGCTAGGCGTGGTTGACACCATTTGCTAGTCGCCGGGGGCGCTCACGTGAAGAGCGTCATCGTTTCAAAGTCAGTTGCCACCGAATTGAACCGTCTCGACCGATATATCTTCAAGCAGGGCGCACAGCCATTCCTGCTTATTCTCCTGTGCACCACAGCTGTCATCTGGCTCACGCAGATCCTTCAGCGCGTGGACCTGATGGTCGATGATGGTGGCTCGCTGACCTCCTTTTTGAAAGTCACGGTGCTGCTGTTGCCAAGCCTTGTCGGGGTCATCCTGCCCTTCGCGCTGCTGGCGGCGGTGCTTTATGCGCTCAACCAGTTCTCCTCTGACAATGAGTTGCCAGTGATGAAGGCTGCCGGGGCCAGCCGACTGCGCCTTGCCCGCCCGATGATCTTTCTTTCCATGCTCGCAGGTCTTGCTGTCCTCTGGATCAATCTTGATCTGCAGCCGCGCAGCTACCGGGTGATGAAGGACACGATTGAGTTGGTGCGCTCTGATATTGCGCGCAGCTTCATCCGCGCCGGGGTCTTTGCCGAAGTGACGGACGGTATCACCGTTTATGCCGAGGAGGTCCGTCCGGGCGATCAGTATATCGGCCTCTTCATCCATGATGAGACCGACCCCAACGAGATCAAGACCTATACGGCCGAGCGCGGCGTCTTCCAGATGACGACCTCCGGCCCCAAGCTTCTCCTCGTGCGCAGTACGGCACAATATTACATTCCCGCGACCGGCCAGATCGACATGGTTCGCTTTTCCGAAACGGCTGTCGACCTCGCCTCTTTCCGTACGGAAGGCGAAGAGCGTCATCTCGACGGCACAGAGCGCTATGTCGGCGAGCTGCTAAACCCGGACATGTCGAGCGAATATGACGCCACTCGCGCCGGACGGTTTATCGCCGAAGGGCATTCACGATTGGCAACGCCTCTTTATGCGCCTGCCTTTGCCTTTATCGCGCTTTCGTTCCTGTTGACCGCGCCTGTTTCGAGACGAGGCCATGGTCGACAGCTTATCTATGCGATTGCGATTGCCGTTGCGTTGCGGACCGGCGGCTACATTCTGCAGAGCGCGGGCGATACGCGGCCTGTAATCAACATGCTGCAATATCTCCTGCCCTTGAGTGCGATCCTCGCAAGCCTTGTCCATCTTTCGGGCAAGTTCTGGATGATCAAACGCCGCCCTGCCCCTGATCTCAGCGCCGTGCTTGAGCACCCCGAAGAGCTGTCGGGTGACCTCAAGGAGGCGACGGCATGAGAAATCCGATCCGCCTTTATTTCACCTATCTTGTTCAGCGTACGTTGTTCGGCGTCATCGGCCTCTTTGCGGTGATCTGGCTGCTCGTCGTCTCGGTCGATCTCGTCGAAGCGATGCGCGAAGTTGGCAAGGTCGAGGATGCAGGCTTTTCCGAAGCCATCCGCATGACATTGTTCAGGACGCCGCAGCTGATCCTGACACTGTCGCCCTTCGTCTTCCTGTTTGGCACCCTCTGGGCCTTCGGGCAGATGGCCAAATCCTCCGAGGTCGCCGTGATGCGCGCCGCAGGATTGTCAGTCTGGCGGCTGGTCGCCGCACCCGTTGCTCTTTCAATCTTTGCCGGGATTACGACGATCCTCGTCTTTGATCCGGTGGCAGCGGACCTCGCCGGGCGCGCACAGACCATCAAGAATGAAATCCGCGGCAAAAAATCCAACATGGTCGAACCGCTACGCGATGGGATCTGGTTGCGTCAGGATAATGGCCGCTATGCCGCGATCGTTCATGCGAGCGGATACGATACCGACACTCAGATGCTGTCGAATGTCACCGTCTGGCGTCACACAGAAGATGGGGTCTTCATCGACCGTTGGGATGCGCCAACGGGCGAGGTTCAGGCCACGAATTTTGTCTTGCGGAATGTCCGACGCACGACCCAACATCAGGAAAAAGAGCCGATCCGCCCGGTCGAGACCCTGCCGATCTCCATCGACCTTCGGACCTTGAGAGAAGACGTCGCCAAGGAAGAGGCCCTGTCGATCTGGGCTTTGCCCGAATTTATTCGAGTCATGTCGAATGCCGGCATGTCCACGATCGAGTATAAATTGCGATATCAGGACCTGTGGTCCCTGCCGATCCGGCTTGCCGCCATGGCATTGATCGCTTGCGCCTTTGCATTAGGGATGAATGCCCGCGCTGGGGGGACAGCCGCCTTGATGGGAGTGGGCATTGCCACCGGATTTGCCCTCTTTATCCTCTCCGAGTTATCCACTGCGATCGCCCGCGCGAATATTGTGCCCATAATTATCGCCTCTTGGGCCCCAAGTCTTCTTGCGGTTGTCTTCGCAGTAACCCTTCTGTTGTATCGCGAAGACGGTTAGTAATTTTGTTCCTGGGAGACAGTTCTATGGTCTTTCGCCCTGCTGGGGAGTGGCGGAAGGAGCCGAATCGGGGCGCCAATGCGTGCCGGTGGGGCAAGGGGCGTGTCCTGATGGCCGCATCGCGCGGAGTAATTGCATTCTGTCTGCTCGGTGCGGGAAGTGCCGCGGCCGCGACGGTTGCTGTTCAGGATATTGTCGTCACCGACCGCGAAGACAAGGACAGCGTCCTCTTCACCGCCGATACGATCAGCCGTCTGGATGAGACTTCACCCGTCGAAGCCAAAGGTAATGTTCGCGCCTTTTTCGGCGAGCAGTCCCTGATGGCCGATCAGGTCACCTATAATCCAGTTACCGATATCGTCACTGCCACCGGCAATGTCGTTATCTATGACGCGGATGGTCAGATCTATTTTGCCGAAGCTGTCGAGCTGACTGGGGATCTCCGCGACGGGATCGCCACCAATTTCGGTGCCCTCATTGCTGAAGAAAACCGTCTTGTCGGCTCTTCCGTCGTGCGCCGCTCAACCGGTGTGAACACGATCGAGGATGGCGCCTTCACCGCCTGCAAGGTCTGCCGCGAAGATGGCTCTGACAAGATCCCGACATGGGAAGTCAAAGCTGTCCGCGTCACGCAGGACAAGAATGAGCAGATGATCCGGTTCCACCACGCCACCATCAAGGCGTTCGGGGTTCCGGTCTTCTATACCCCCTATTTCGAATTCCCCGACCCCAGCGTGAAACGCAAATCGGGTTTCCTTGCGCCAAGCATCGGGAACTCATCCCGCGCCGGGTTTGAGATCGAACTGCCCTATTACTGGGCGATCTCTGACTATCAGGATGTCACCTTCTCGCCGCGCTACACCGAAGAACTCGGCACGCTGTGGAAGGGCGAGTACCGGATCAACACGCATGATGGCGGGCTGATCGTTCAGGCCGGGATCATCGACCCTGAAGGCGTGGTACGGAACAATTCCGGCCAGATCGTCGTCGTCTCCGAGCAGAGCCAGTCCCAGCTCAATAGCTACATGAATAACGCTTACGGCGATGTCGGCCCACGCTTTCATGTCTTTGCCAAGGGGTATCGGGAATTTGATGGCGGCTGGACGGCCCGCTTCGATATCGATCATGTCTCTGACAAGACCTATCTGCGGACCTATGACATCGAGCCCGAGGATGAGCTGCGCGAAGCCATCGACATCCTCCAGCCTGACCGCCTTGAGAACGTTGTCAGCTTCACCAAGCTGACCGATGATACCTATACGGATATCTCAACCATTATGTTCCAGTCGCTGCGCGGCGCGGACGATAATGACTTCAACGCCCATGCCTTGCCCCGCATCCGCCATGAGCGCCGTTACGAGATGCCGGTGCTGGGTGGTGATGTGACCTTCGGCGGCAACTTCCTGATGCTGAACCGGGAAGAAGGCCTCGACAGTATGCGGGCCATCGCCAAAGCGACCTATGACAAGGTACATACGACAAAGCATGGCCACCGCCTTCGCGGCTTTGCCGAACTTCGTGGGGACGCCTATCGCTACCGGGATTCAGACCTGGGCGTTCAGGCCTGCCGCAATGACGGCCGGACATCGAACGTCAATGGCATGATCGTTGACAATTATGATCTGTGTCGGGAATTCCTGCCGCGGGACGGCACGGATGATGGCTATAGCGTCACCCGCTTCTTGCCGACCGCCGGTCTTGAATGGTCTTTCCCGCTTGCCAAATTCACCGGCAATGCCAGCTATATTATCGAGCCGCGCATCCAGCTGGTCGCAAGCCCGCAGGAAGATTTCACCGACGACATCTTCAATGAGGACTCGGCCTTCTTCGAGTTCGATGCGATCACCCTCTTTGACTGGAACAAGTCCACCGGTTTCGATCAGTGGGAAGATGGCCAGCGCATGAATATGGGCATCGCCGCGAGTGCCAATTACACGAACGGCCTGAACATCTCCGGCGCCTTCGGCCAGCAGCTTCGCACCGAAGACAGCCTGCAGTTTGATGAGGACACAGGCCTCGGCGATACCAATTCGGATTATGTCGGTGAGATCAATGCCGGTTACGGCCGGGTCTTCTCGATGACCAACCGGTTCCGCATTGATGATGAGGACGGCACGCTGCGGCGTCTTGAAACCGCGCTGCGTGGCCGGGCCGGCCCCTTCTCGACCGGTGTCCGCTATGTGCGCACCGAAGCCTTCGAGGAAATCAACGACCAGCGGGACGAAAACCTGACCGTCAGCGCCTTCTACAAGATCACCGACCGGTGGACGACTGGCGGCATCTGGCGTGAGGATCTCGACGAGGGCCGGACCACGACCCAGCAATGGACAATCCAATATTCGGACGACTGTACCATTTTCAGTCTCGATTATCGCCGGGATAACCGTCTCGCGGATGGTCTTGAGGACAATGAAAGCCTCACTTTCAATGTCGACGTGATCGGCTTCTAGCCCAAGTCCTACCTGCCTTTGACGGGAATCGCGGTCGGGAAAATCGCGCACAACCGCACAACCGGCACGTATCTTGAACTTCTCCTTCCGAGCGAAATCACACGTAACACGGAAGGAGTGTCGCTATGGTACATCCGATTGATCTTCATGTGGGCCAGCGTCTGCGCCAGCGCCGCTGCCTTTTGGGCATGACTCAGCAGAAACTGGCCGAAAGCGTCGGCATCAAGTTCCAGCAGATCCAGAAATACGAAAGCGGTGCCAACCGGGTTTCCGCTTCCCGCCTCTGGGCTCTTGCCGAAGCGCTTGAAGTGCCGGTGAGCCATTTCTTCGAAGGGCTGTCAAAAGACGACAAGGCGGATCATTTCCAGGGCGAATATGAAGTGCCTGAAGGCGATCGTCCGTCAATTGCACCGGAGGTCTTTTCCTCGAAAGAGACCATCGATCTCGTCCGCGCCTACTACAACCTCAAAGAAGGTCCGCGCCGTCGTCTCCTCGACCTCGCAAAGACCCTCGCCGGCGCCGCCTAAGGCGCTGATCAACTCTTAGTCTCCTGTTCCCAACTCAATTGCGGCGCTTCGGATCACTCCGGGCGCCGCTTTTTTTTGTCTTCCGCGCCGTCTTGGGGCAGAGGGAAGACATGACTGGATCCCTGCCCGAGCTTGGCCCGCTCTTTGACCGGCTGATCACTATTGCCGCTGGCGAAACCCTGCCCCGTTTCCGGATGGGGACAGCGATCACCGACAAGGGCGGCGCGAAGGGGCTCGCTTATGATCCTGTGACCGAAGCCGACCAAGAGGCAGAACGGATGCTCCGTATCGCTATTGAGGCGGCCTATCCGGGGCACGGGATCCTCGGCGAAGAGCATGACGAAAAGCCGGGCACGGAGGACTGGCGCTGGGTCATCGATCCGGTCGACGGTACCCGCGCCTTTGTCTGCGGCGTGCCTTTCTGGACGACCCTGATCGGGTTTGAGGATGACGCGACGCCCGTCGGCGGGATCATCTCACAGCCTTTCCTTGATGAGCATTGGCTGCGCCTGCCGGGGGAGGCGACGCTTTACCGCAAAGGAACGAGCCTCATCCCTGCCCGGGTCTCAGGCCAGACAGATCTTGGCGATGCCACGATCATGGTGACAGACCTGCGGACCGGGGAGTATTTCACCGAAGACGAAGCCCGCGCGGTCACCGCACTGACCAAAGCCTGCCGCCTTTGCCGGACAGGGCTTGATTCATATGGCTTCGGGCTCGTCGCCTCGGGACATATGGATATCGTGGTTGAGGCCGCGCTCAACTGGCATGATATCGCCGCCGTCATCCCCGTCATCGAAGGCGCGGGCGGCATTGCCTGTAGCTGGGATGGTGCGCCGATCACGCAAGATTTTGTCCGTGGGCGGGTGATCCTTGCCGCTTCTCAGGAACTCGCCGATGCAGCGGTCGCGCAGCTTCGAGATGTGCCCCTACCCTGATCGGTTTTTTGAAAATTCCCATAACGAAAAAGCCCCGGGACGCTGCCCGGGGCTTTCTTTGTTGGGATCAGTTGATCCGGTCGACCGGAACTTCTGCCGGATGCTCTTCGCCACTGCCGACGAGCGGTTCGTCGTCCTTCAGCGTCTTGGTGTGCATCAGGTAGTTGATCAGCGGCGAGATCAGGACAAGGCCGAATCCGACCGCAACCGCAATCCACCCGATCCTGGAGTAGACCTCCATGACGAGTTCGACATTGTACTCTTCCTCAAGAGCATCCGACCCCGTCGCCTGCGCGATCTGCGAAGCCACCATGTTCCCGGCGCCAGAGGCGAGGAACCATGCGCCCATGATCAGGCCGACCATGTTTGCCGGCGAAAGCCGCGTCATCGCAGAGAGACCGACCGGCGAGAGGAAAAGTTCCCCTGTCGTGTGCAGTAGATAGATCAGGAAGATGAAGATGACCGGCGTCATATCCACGCCCGACCCTGCGCCCCAGACGAGAACGAGGAAGCCGAGACCCAGCTGGACGATCCCGAGACCGAATTTCTGCGGCGCCGTCGGCTCCATGTTCCGCTTGGCGAGGAAAATCCAAAGACCCGCGAAGAGCGGTCCCAGATAGATGATGTAGAACGCGTTGAGCGACTGGAAGACCGATGCTGGCACTTCCCAACCGAACATCGTCCGATCGACGGCTTCATCCGTGTAGATGTTCAGCGACGAGCCTGCCTGTTCAAACAGCGCCCAGAAGAGGACCTGTGTCGAAATCAGGATCAGCGCGGCAAAGATCCGATCACGTTCATGCGGGGTGAGTTTCACGACCGCCCGGAAGACGATGTAGGCGTAGACGATAAACATCACCGGCCAGAGGATCGCAGCAACCTTGCCCTGATCCCGGACAAGCCACCAGACGAGCCCCAGCATCCCGGCCGTGCCGATATAGATCAGCATGTCAGGCGAAAGACCCATGAACCGTTTGGCTTGAACCTCGGCTGCGTTTTTGAGCTCACCGGCGCCTTTAAGGAGCGGCTTGCCGAGCAGGAAGACGATCAGACCGAGCAACATGCCGACACCGGCAAGACCGAAGCCGTATTTCCAGCCATAGGTCTCGCCAAGGTAGCCAGCCCAGAGAGCACCAAGGAACGAGCCCGAATTGATGCCGACATAAAAGAGCGTGAACGCCCCGTCCCGGCGAAGGTCCGTCTTGGGATAAAGCTGGCCGACCATGGCCGAGATGTTGGCTTTCAGGAAGCCGACCCCGAGGATGATGAAGGCGAGAGCCAGATAGAAAATGTTGAGAACAGCCATGTCGGGAGATTCCCCGAACTGTACCGCTTCACCTTCGACCGCCATCAGGCCGTGACCGACCACCAGCAGCGCGGCACCAATCGCAACGGCCTTGCGCTGACCCATATATTTGTCAGCCAGATAGCCGCCGATGACCGGCAGGATGTAAACAAGGGTCGTATAGGCGCCATAGAGCCCATAGGCGGCGTCCTGTGTGAATAGGAAATGCTTGGTCAGATAGAGGACCAGCAGCGCCCGCATCCCGTAATAGGAAAAGCGCTCCCACATTTCGGCGAAGAAGAGGATGTAGAGGCCCTTGGGGTGGTTACGTATCTGGAACAGCGCAATCGCCATCCCGATGCCGCCCGCAAGCGTGACCAACAGCATTATTGTTAGTGGAGACATGGAAAGCTGACGTCCTTCGTAAAAAGGGACCGCTAAAGTTCAAATCGGGATAGCAGAATGCATCCCGATCCTCGTGCCCGCGGCCCTGTTTGCCCAGTTTCAGCCATCGACCTTAGCTCGTGTGACAGAAAAATGAACCGAGAAATGACTGACTTAAGTGATTGGCAGCTAGATGCGCGCCTTGCTGCGGAAGCGAAGAGCGCAGCGGAACTCGAGCTTTGCAGGATTCTGCTCCGGGATGAGCATCGTTTCCCGTGGGTCGTGCTGGTTCCCCGGCGGGCAAATTTGTCGGAGAGTTTTGATCTGAATGACCCGGACCGCGCCCTTCTCTGGGGCGAAGTCGATGCTGTGGCCGCAGCACTGAAAGCCGTCACGGGCGCGGCCAAGATCAATATCGCCGCTTTCGGCAATATGGTCCCGCAGCTTCATATCCATATTGTGGCGCGGTCGCCGGAAGACCCTGCCTGGCCCGGCAGCGCAGTCGGCTGGGCTACGCCCGAGCCCTATTCCTCCGCGCCATCCTTCTGGGCGGATTTATTGGCGTGCCTCAATTTGAGCGAACGGTAGAGCCCGATCAGGCTGATCGCGAACCAGAAGACCTCGATCACCATGCTCGCCGCATTGAAGGTGAAGAGAAGCGAGAACGCGATAAGGACGGCGGCCAGCGCATTGGCCGCCGAATAGGCTGGCGCGTCAGACGAGAGCTTGCCCGTCTGAAGTGCCGCATAGGCCCCGATAAGAAGCGCGACGCCGACGAAACCGACGGCGTCAGGCCATGAGGGAGTCCAGCCGGTCATCTGGCCGTCAGGCCTGCATCGTCCAGCCTTCAACGCCCATCGCCGCCTGGCGCAGGGCCTCGGTGCGGGTCGGGTGCGGGTGACAGGTGCGGGCGATGTCTTCAGACGAGCCGCCGAATTCCATGACGAGGCAGGCTTCGGCGATCATCTCGCCAACGCCGGTGCCGATCATGTGAACCCCGAGTACTTCGTCGGTCACCGCATCAGCGAGGACTTTGACGAAACCGTCCGTCTGGTGATTTGTTTTCGCCCGGCTGTTGGCCATGAAGGGGAATTTGCCGACCTTGTATTTGCGGCCTTCCTCTTTGAGCTCTTCTTCGGTCTTGCCGACGGTTGCGACTTCCGGATCGGTATAAACGACGCCCGGAATGACGTTGTAATTCACATGGCCCGGCTTGCCGGCAATGATCTCAGCAACCGCAACGGCCTCATCCTCTGCCTTGTGCGCGAGCATCGGGCCCGGCGTCACATCGCCAATGGCGTAGATGCCTTTGACGCCGGTTTCATAATGGTCGTTGACCTCAATGAAGCCGCGATTATTGGTCTTGATGCCAACTTTTTCGAGGCCAAGGTTCTCGGTGAAAGGCCGCCGGCCAATGGCGACCAGCACGGCATCGGCCTCGAGCACAGTCGCTTCGCCGCCTTTGGCGGGCTCGACCGTGACCTTCGCGCCCTTGCCGGATTTCTCAACGCCCGTGACCTTGGTCGAGAGCATGAAGTCCATGCCCTGTTTCTTCAGGATACGCATGAACTGTTTGGAAAGCTCGCCATCCATGCCCGGGGTGATGCGGTCGAGGAATTCGACCACGGTGACTTTCGCGCCAAGACGGCGCCAGACCGAGCCAAGCTCGAGCCCGATGATCCCGCCACCGACAACGACCATGTGCTCTGGCACTTTGGGTAAGGAAAGTGCGCCGGTCGAAGAGACAACGAGCTTCTCGTCAATCTCGACACCGGGCAGCGGCATGACTTCCGAACCGGTCGCGATGATGATGTTCTTCGCCGAGATTTCCTCCGTTGAGCCATCATCCTTCTTCACACTGACCTTGCCGGGAGCGGAGATCTGGCCCCAGCCATTGATCGGGGTGATCTTGTTCTTCTTGAAGAGGAACTGGATACCGTCCGTCAGGCCGGTAACCGCATCATCCTTTTGCTTGAGCATGGCATTGAGATCGAGCTCGAGCCCTTTGATCTTCACCCCAAGGTCCGCGAAATGTTTATCCGCGCCTTCATAGGCTTCTGAGGCATGCAGCAGCGCCTTGGACGGGATGCAGCCGACATTGAGGCACGTGCCGCCGAACCGGCCGGTCTCGCGTTTCTCGATACAGGCGGTGGAAAGGCCAAGCTGGGCTGCACGGATCGCGGCATTATAGCCGCCGGGGCCGCCGCCAATGACGACGACATCGAAGGATTGGGACATGGAAGAGCTCGCGAAAAACTAGCGTTGGATATTCGCGAGGGAGGTAGGCCCGGTCCCGGACAGGGTCAAGCGGAGGGGGTGTCCTCGGCCATACGCTCGATCCCCGCATGGGCAAAAAGCGGATGCCGCGCCAGATAGCCCGCGATCCGGGCACTCATGGCCTCAAAGCTGTACCCGTAGAAAAAGAGGACCGTATCGGTGCTGAGCCGCCGGTAGCTGCGATAGGCCCCCGCCTCTCCCAGCAGCCCGCCGATTTCGGCGATGACTTCTTCGAGAATGTCACTTTCCGTGATCCCCTTCGGCAGCTCATCCCGGCAAAGCCGGATCGCCATGCCTTCCTGCGTGCCGAACGGGATTCGGCGATCCTCCGCCTCACTCTCCCCCTCGATAATCAGCATGGAGCCTTTGGGCGCGCCGATATCCTCTAATGCAGCGATGACGCGCGCGATGGTCGCGTCATCGGCCTGCCGGACTTCGAGTTCGAGATCACAGGCCGCGATGCTGCCATCCCTTGCGAGAAGTGAGCTGCCGCCGATGAATTCCCCCAATCCGTCGGCTTTCATCAGGATCTCAAGCGGATCCTCAAACTGCTCCCCCAGATTGATCGGCTGGATCGGCGCGTTGAGGCGCGCGACGAGATAAACGCGCTCGCCGTCCTCATCATCAATGAAATGCGTGCTTTCCTGACCCGAAAACATGCCACTCTCCCAGGGTCTCCCCCTCGGAGAATGGCAGGTTTACGTTAAATCCCGCCCAGCCAATCGTGATAAATTGAACGGCCAGCGTTAAGGTTTTGGCCAGAGGACCATCTGGGTACAGCGGAACAGCGCAATGGTCTTGCCGTCATCGGCGCGGGTAACTTCCGCATCCCAGAGCTGAGTGTTGCGGCCCAGATGCACCGCTTTTGCTTCCGCGCGGACAACCCCGTCACGGGCTGTGCCAAGGAAATTCGATTTGAGCTCAATCGTCGTGAAGCCGACTGCCCCTTCAGGCAGGCTCGCCATGCAGCCAAAGCCGCATGTACTGTCCGCCAGCGTCACCACAGAACCTGCATGAAGATAGCCATTATGGGCCAGCACATCCTGTCGGACCGGCAATTCAGCCAGCGCCCGGCCATGCTCAACGGAGAGGAATTTGAGGCCCAGCAGGCCCGGCAGATGTGACTGGCCGGCGGCTTCGAGATCCTTGGGATCAAATGATGCGGACATGGTGGCTACCTCCTGAATAAGTCAGGCTCGAGACTAGCGCCGGCAGTCGCGGCAAAGCTCGGCCATCGGATCAATTTCGAGCCGGGCTTCGGCGATCTCTTCGCCGCATTCAAGGCATTCGCCATATCCGCCCGCTTCGATTCGCACGAGCGCGCGCTCGATACGCCCAAGGTCACGGCGCCGAAGCTGTTCCTGCGCATTGGCCATCGCCTGCTGTTGCAAGGCATCCTGCCGGGAGAGGCGCCCAACCGATTGCTGATCGAGCTGGGGCGCCTTGCGCGCATCGGCCGCGGCCTCTGACTGAGAAAAAAGGCGCGCCTTCTCTTCCAGAAGACGCGCCTCGAAATTTTTCAGATCGATCGGCATGAGCCGCCGGGCTTATTCGACAAGATCGTCTTCGCCCGGATCTTTCATCAGCTCTTCCTTGGAGACCGTCTTGTCGGTCACTTCGGCCTTTTCGATGATGTGATCGATCACGCGATCTTCGAAGAGCGGCGCACGAAGCTGGGCATAGGCGCCCGGATTCTGCTGTAGATACTGGACGACCTGCTCAACCGGCACACCGGCTTGCATCGCCTGGATCTGGATCTGACGCTGCATGTCCTGATCAGGAACGGTGACTTTCGCCGCCTTGCCCATTTCTGCGAGGACGAGACCGAGGCGAACGCGGCGTTCGGCAATCTTGCGATAGTCCTCTTTGAGTTCGTCCTCGGACTTGTCCTTGTCTTCCTCGTCACGCTCTGCGCCTTCGACCTGTGCCCAGATCTGGCGGAACTCGGCGTCGACCATGCCCGGCGGCAGGTCGAAATCGTGCTTCTCGTCGAGAAGGTCGAGGATGTCGCGCTTGAGGTGCAGGCGCGACTGGCCGTCATAACGGCGCTGGATCTGCTCTTTCACACGCTCTTTAAGCTGTGCGAGATCCTCAAGACCCATGGCTTTGGCGAATTCGTCATCGATGGTCGTCTCTTTCGGCGCTTTGACGGCCTGAACGGTGACATCGAAGGTCGCTTCCTTGCCGGCGAGCTGGTCGGCGCCATACTCTTCGGGGAAGGTCACGGTGATGAGTTTCTCGTCACCGGCTTTGACGCCCATGAGCTGCTCTTCGAAGCCCGGAATGAACGAGCCCGAGCCAAGCACGAGCGGCACGCCCTCGCCTTTGCCGCCCTGGAATTCCTCGCCGTCGATCTTGCCGACAAAATCGATGCTCAGCTGGTCGCCGTCTTCGGCAGCCGCATCGACATCACGATCCGCATACTGGACATTCTCTTCAGCGATCTTTGCGACTTCCTCGTCGACTTCCTCATCAGAGATGTCAGCCGTGAGGCGGGTCAGCGCGAGGCCTTCGACCTCAGCCGGTTCGAAGTCCGGCAGGACCTCGACATGGATGTCATATTCAAGGTCGGCATCGCCATCGATGACCTTTTCGATCAGGCCCTCGTCGAGATGCGGGTGCGGCGGCATGGCCGGCTGGACCTTCGCATCGTTCAGCGCCTTTTGCTGGGCAGCGGCCATCTCTTCCTGGATCAGCTCGGACATCATGCCCTTGCCGTACATTTTCTTGAGGAAGGAGAGCGGCGCCTTGCCCGGCCGGAAGCCTTTGAGATGCACCTGACCCTTCACCTCTTCCAGCTTCGCATCGAGGCGAGTGGAGAGATGCGATTGCGGGATCACGACGCGGAATTCGCGGCTAAGGCCTTCGGCAGATTTTTCTGTGACTTGCATGTCGGTCTTTCGGTGCCGGGCCGGTCGAGGGCCCGGAAGAGTCTAGAGTTTCCGGAAAAACGAAGGACGCCCGATAGCGCTGTGGGCGCGCGGGCGCAAGGGGCAGCAATGCCTTGCCTTCAAAGCACCTTCTTTGCCCCCCTATCCGGCTGATGCTGCCGGGGGGCCGTCGCTTGCATCCTTCATCGGCTCCATGCCCTGATCGGCGATGCCATGCGGCTGCCTTGTCCCCGGCACACGGATGTCCTCGACCAGCTCGACAATGTCCTGCGGCGGCGGCGAAGTCAGGAGCGCTGTGACGATCCCCACCCCCAGCGCCAGGAACATGAAGACAAAGCCGATCCCTTCAGGTGAGACGCCGAAGAGATATTGCTCGGGCGTGCCGCCCCCGAATTTGAACCAGAAGATGTAGGCGAAGGTGGTGATGAGGCCCGTCAGCATGGCTGCAATCGCCCCTTCCTTGTTCATGCGGGTCCAGAAGATGCCAAGGAAGATGATCGGGAAGAGCGACGCCGCGGCGAGCCCGAAAGCGAAAGCGACAACCTGCGCCACGAACCCAAGCTGGGAGGCAAAAAGCCCAAGGAGGCCCGCGGCCACCACTGCCCCTGCGGCGGAGGCCCGCGCGACCCGAAGCTCGGTCTTGTCATTCATCTGCGGGAAAAGAGTCCTTCGGCAGATATCATGACTGACCGCCGATGAGATCACCATCAGGAGCCCCGCAGCGGTTGAGAGCGCTGCCGCGAGCCCGCCCGCAACCACGAGCCCGATGACCCAGGCCGGCAGCCCGGCAATCTGCGGATTGGCGAGGACGAAAATATCGCGATTGGGGTCGACCTCATTCGCCAGACCGTCCGGCGAATTGGGCCCGCGATACTGCATCACCCCGTCGCCATTTTTGTCCTCATAGGAAAGAAGCCCCGTCTTCTCCCAGTCCTTGTACCAGTGGGGCACGGGCGTCCCGCCCGCCTCACGGATCTTTTCGGCTTCCGCCTCGTAATCGATCTCGTCGATATTGCCCTCGATATAGGTCGCCTCATTAACGGTGCTGATGAAATTGAGCCGGGCAAAGGCACCGATGGCGGGCGCGGTCGTATAAAGAAGCGCAATAAAGAGCAGCGCCCAGCCAGCCGAGACGCGCGCCGCCCGCGCATTCCTGACCGTGAAGAAACGGATGATGACATGCGGCAGGCCTGCCGTCCCGAACATCAGAGCACCGGTGATCGCAAAGACATCGAACATGGATTTGTTCGTGCTCGTATATTCGGCAAAGCCAAGATCGGTCAGCGTGGTGTTAAGCTTCTCGAGCATCGCCACATCCTCACCCCGCACATTCGAGATGAAGCCGAGCTGCGGGAAGACATTCCCGGTGATGATGAAGGAGATGAAGATCGCCGGGACCGTATAGGCAAAGATCATCACGCAATACTGGACGACCTGCGTATAGGTGACGCCTTTCATGCCGCCGAGCGTCGCGTAGAAGAAAACGATCACCATGCCGATGATGATGCCCCACTCGAACGGGATGCCCAAGAAACCGGAGAAGGCAACGCCCACCCCTTTCATCTGCCCGGCGATATAGGTGAAGGAGACGAACAGCGCACAGATGACCGCGACGATCCGCGCGAAGGTCGAATAATATCTGTCCCCCACAAAGTCCGGCACGGTGAACTTACCGAATTCGCGCAGATAAGGCGCGAGCAGTAGCGCCAGCAGCACATAGCCGCCGGTCCAGCCCATCAGGTAGACCGACCCGCCATAGCCGAGGAAAGCAATCAACCCTGCCATGGAGAGGAAGGATGCCGCACTCATCCAGTCGGCAGCGGTCGCCATGCCATTGACGGCCGGATGGACGTCATGGCCCGCTACATAGAATTCATCCGTACTGCCCGCCCGCGACCAGAGGGCAATGCCGATATAGGCCGAGAAAGACAGCCCGACGAAGAGATAGCTCCAGAATGCCTGATCCATGATCTACTCTCCGAGCCCGAAACGCTTTTCGAGCCGGGTCATGGCAAAGCAGTAATAGGCGATGAGAATGAGGAAGACATAGATCGCTCCCTGCTGGGCGAACCAGAAGCCGAGCGGCGCACCGCCGATTGAGACCTTGTCGAGGATATCCCTTAAGAGGACGCCGGCGCCGTATGAAACGGCAAACCAGATCACGAGCAGCGTGATGGTGAGCCGGATCGTCGCGCGCCAATAGGCTTTAGCCTGATCCTTTGTCAGCTGCGGCTTATTCCCTGCCATGGGAGCCTCCCTCATTATCGTTCATTTTAGCCGAGGCTTTTGACACGATCCTGCACGCTCGAACACCCGGCAGGGTGAGGAAAGGATTGGACCGAGGAACGGGGGCTGGGCGGCTGGTTTGAGAAAGAAATCTGTCCGCGAGTAGCAAGCGCCTGACCAAGCGCCTGGCGGATGGCTTGCAATGCCGTCGCTGCAGAAGGTCCGCCTACGTTCTGCTGGAAATCCGGCGTGACAGCCTTGCTGCCACTCTCGCTACGCTCGATCGGCAGCGAAGGCTGGTACCGGTGGTCGGACTCGAACCGACACTCCTTGCGGAACCGGATTTTGAATCCGGCGCGTCTACCAATTCCGCCACACCGGCAAAGGTGAAGGCATGGGTTTACCCGGTTGCGCGGTTCTGTCCATAGCTCTAGCGGAGAGTTTCCCACCGCCGCCCCGAAAGGACCCCCATGCAGGACGAGACCGCCGGACAGCCCCATTATGGCTCGGTGACGAGCCTCCTGATGAAAACCCTCGACCGGCTTGCCCATGGAGAGCAGCCGCATACCGAGAAAGAGGTTCTGGGCGAAGCAGCAAGCGGTGAGAAAACCGACCCGGAGACGGCCACCAAATCGACACTCGGCGCGTTGATCGATGCCATGGATGAGCGTGCTTACGGCCTCCTTCTCCTAATCCTTGCCCTGCCCTGCTGCCTGCCTTTTCTTTACGGCATTCCGCAGATCGTCGCCGTCCCGATGATTGCTATCGCTGCCCAGCTGGCCTTTGGTCGCGAAGCGCCGTGGCTGCCGAAAGGTCTACGCTCTCGCTCTTTCGAGATTGAGGGTATGCGCAATATCGTCAGGCGGGCCTCTCGGTATCTCGGCTGGGTCGAAAAACTTGCCCATCCGCGCCTGTCCGTTCTGACCGATAAACGCGGTGCCCAAATCGTCGGGCTCCTGCTTCTCATTCCGTGTGCGTCGATCCTCGTTCCCTTGCCCAGTACCAACACAGCTCCCGGTATCGGGGTTGCGATCGCCAGTGTCGGGCTTCTCGAACGCGATGGTCTACTTGTAATTGCCGGGCTTCTCTTTGGGCTTGCCTGGGTGGCACTGCTCGTCATCGGCTTCATTTTCCTCGGCAACGAGGCCCTCGACATTATCAAAGACTTCATCCTCGGACGCGGCGAGGCCGGTTAAGACGGGCGCAAGAGGCAGAACGAGGGTCACATGCTTTCAAAGCTAGAAAGTTATTTCACGCCGCGCTGGGCGTTCATGATCGCGGGCGGGGTGAGCGCCGCCCTGCTCGGCGGTGCGCATGCCTTTGAGAATTTCGGCGGGCTTGAACCCTGTCTTCTTTGCCTTGAGCAACGTGAGATCCACTGGACCGCGCTCACGATTGCCTTTCTTGGCACCGGCGCGAGCTTTTTCGTATCCGACAAGCGGATCATTGCTGCGGTACTCGCGGTGCTCACCGCGGTCTTCCTCTGGTCGACAATCCGGGCTGGCTTTCATGCCGGGGTCGAATGGGATTTCTGGGACGGGCCGATGGCCTGTGCGGGCGGCACACCAACCGTCGATCCGGGCAATATCTCGCTCGACTCGCTTCAATCCTCTGGGCTCGCTGGCCCCCCTTGCGAAGTTGCCGCTTGGCGGATGCTGGGGATTTCCATGGCCGGCTATAACGCCCTCATCTCGCTCGCCCTTGCCGCCTTTACGGGTGCGGCGGCGTGGCGCCTTGTGAAAGATGTCTTGCCTGCCAAGGTAGAAGAAGAAGGAGCCGTCAGTTGAGCGATACCGCCAGATCATTCCCCGATGCCCCCGGCCCGCGCGTCAGCCGCCTCGAAGAGATGCTGCGCGTTGATCATGCGGGCGAATATGGCGCGGTGAATATCTATCGCGGCCAGCGGGCGGTGTTTGAGAAACTGCGCGGCAAGGAACGGCTCTCTGCTCTTCTTGAAGAGATGGAGGATGGTGAGCAGCACCATCTTGAGACCTTCGACAAACTGCTCACCGAACGGAATATCCGTCCGACACTTTTCTCGCCGATCTGGAATGCGGCGGGCTTTGCGCTCGGCGCCGGCACAGCCCTCCTCGGCGAGAAGGCCGCCATGGCCTGCACCAGCGCTGTCGAGGACGTGATCGAAAAGCACTATGCGGAGCAGATCGAGGAACTCGGCGATGAGGAGCCTGAGATCAAGGCGACGATCACCCAGTTCCGCGCCGAAGAGATCGAGCATCACGATACCGCGATCGAGGAAGGCGCCGAAGAGGCCTTCGGCTATTCGGTGCTCAAAGGCCTGATCGGCACGGGCTGCCGCATCGCCATCCGCCTGTCAGAAAAAATCTGAGGATTCGTCCGGGTGAGGTTTCTTCCCCCGTGGGGGAAGTCCCGAGCATCGCGAGGGGATGGGGGCACGTCATCCCCTGATCATCCCGGGACGGATTGCCCCCTCCGCCCTTCGGGCACCTCCCCCACAGGGGGAGGAAAGTCTCTCTTGAAAAGTTCGCGCCCCTCTATCCGCTCATGCCCGCGCAGGCGGGCATCTGGTCTTGGGAGACGAGAGTTGGGCCTGTCTCCAAACTCCGACGAGTATGAGAGTACAGCACCTTCAAGGCAGATCCCCGCCTGCGCGGGGATGAGCGGGTGGAAGGAACTGAGTTCAATGCCACCCAGCGCGTGGCCCTATTCCTTCGGATAAACGGTCATCGGTGCCGAGGCGAGTATTTTCACCCCGCCATGCAGGTAGCGCAGCTCATACTCGCCGGGATCTTTCGGCATACGGATATTCGTGGGACTGCCACTCGTGATATTGCCATAAGCGACATATTTTTTGACAGGCGAACCGGGTTCCGCAACGACAACATAGCTGCCGGGGCTTGGCTGCGGGCCGGTAAACACCACTGATGAGACTTCACCCGCGACGGCCCTTTCCGGTGGCGTGACTGTCGCACTTGCCGCCAAAACCTTCATCGGCTGGCTTGTCAGGACTTTCTTGTTCCCCTGCAGATAGCGCAGCTCATAATCGCCCTCTTCGAACGGCATACGGAGCAAAAGCGGACTGCCTTTGCTGACATAGGCATAGCCGACATAATCTCGAGCGGGCGAACCTGGTTCTGCAATCGTGATGTAATCGCCAGACCCCGCCTTGGGGCCAGTGAACGTGATCGACACATTTTCACCAGCGATTGCCTCTTCGACGGCAGTCAGCGTTGCTGTCGCAGCAACGACTGTGATCGGCTGGCTCGCAATCACTTTCTTACCGCCCTGAACATAGCGCAGCTCATACTCGCCTGCATCTAGCGGCATACGGAGCAACACCGGGCTGCCTTTGCTGACATAAGCATAGCCGAGATATTTCCCGGCCGGTGAGCCAGGTTCCGCAACGGTGATGTAATCACCGGATCCCGCTTCGGGGCCGGTGAAGGTGACGGAGACATCCTCACCCGATATCGCCTCACTTGCCGCAACGAGTGTGGCATCCGCGAGCCCGACCGTGATCGGCTGACGCGCCAGAACCTTTTTACCGCCCTGAATATAGCGCAGCTCATACTCGCCAGCTTCCAGCGGCATACGGAGCAGCACAGGGCTGCCTTTGCTCACATACGCATAGCCAAGATATTTCCCGGCGGGCGCATCAGGTTCTGCCACCGTGATATAATCGCCGGATCCCGCCTCGGGGCCGGTAAAGGCGACAGATACGTCTTCACCGGCGATTGCCTCGCTTACGGCTTCGATCGTCGCTTCAGCGACCACGACCGTGATCGGCTGGCGCGCCAAAACCTTTTTACCGCCCTGAATATAGCGCAGCTCATACTCGCCTGCTTCCAGCGGCATACGGAGCAAAACCGGGCTGCCTTTGCTGACATAGGCGTAGCCGAGATATTTCCCGGCTGGTGCGTCAGGTTTGGCGATGGTGATCCAGTCGCCGGACCCTGCCTCTGGGCCCGTAAAGGCGACGGAGACGTCTTCGCCTGCGATCGCTTCGCTCACCGCTTCGATCGTCGCCTCTGCAGGCAGAACCTTGTAATCGATACTGGCCAGCGTCCGGATCGGACGACCGAGCGTATAGCGGATTTCGTAATCGCCCGGTTCGACCGGCAGGCGAAGCTCTGACGGATTGCCTTGCGACGCGTACCGATAAGAAAGGTAGCGGCCATTATCCGCCCCTTTCTGTGAAATGTTGATGTAATCGCCGCGACGATCAGGTCCAGTCCAGTGAACCAGAACATTGGTCCCCGCCATGCCCTCTGCGGCGGGCTCGGCACGGACACTCGCCGTGACCTCGAAATTCAGCGCAATCGTCACGGTCTTGCCAGTATTCTGGGCGATCTTGACGCCTTTCTGTTCGCCCTTGAGGCCATCAGAGGGACGCTCGACCACAACATCATAGGTACCCGGATCGATTTCGATATCGACGACGCCCTCGCCTTCGGATGAGTAAACCTCATTGCCGTCGGCGTCGGTCACGGACCAGCTGAGCCCCTCCTCGATCACAAGCCCTCCTTCAAGTTCGGTTGCGCGCAGGCGTACCTTGGTGACGGTGACCACTTCGGGCTCCGTGACGACCGCCTCTTCAAGCGCCTCCCCAAGCTCGCCCGCATCGGCGGCGCTATAGAAAGTGCCGCCTGTATTCTCAGCCAGACATTTAAGCTGGGCCTGGTCATTCTCTTCGGTGACGTCAAAGCCGATGACATTGACGGTGAAATCATAGCCGCTCTGCTCGAGTTCAGCCGCAGCGCCGCATGGGTCCGGATCGCAGGTTTCAATCCCGTCACTGACGAGGATGACCGTCGCCTTGCGCTCTTTATATTCGAGGATATCTGCTGCCTGACGGATCGATTCCGCCATCGGCGTCTTGCCCTTGGGGCTGAGCTTCTGGACTTGCGCAGCGATTGCCTCGTGCGCGCTCCCGATCTCGGCGAGCTGTTCGATATCCGTGCAGTCGCCTTCGCGGCGGTGGCCATAGGCCATCAGCCCCAGCTGGCGTTCTTCTGGCAGCTCGGCAAGGAGTTCTGCGAGCACGCTCTTGGCGATAGTGATCTTCGCCTCGCCTTCGATCTGGCCCCACATAGAGCCCGAGCCATCAAGAATGAGGATTGTCCGATCCTCGCTCGTATCCTGCGCAGCGGCAGGCATGGCAATGGCCAGAACGGCCGACAGAATGACGGAAATAAAGGCGATGAAAACTCGCATTGGGCTCTCCCTTCCCATTTGGACGGCCTTATTAACCATAACCGAGCGGAAGTGCGAGTCCTGCACGTTAGTGAGCAGCTTGCCAGAACTTAAAATACAGCTCCGAACGGACTGAAATCCAAAGCAGAATCACACACGCAAAAAGAAAGTCATTCAGCCCTTGTTGACGCTTAAGTTGTGGGCAATTAATGATTCCCGCTTGACGCCTCGGGGTGGCGCCATACGGGGGAGAACGGGATTGCGCTTGCTACTGAGCATATTGAAACGGTTGGGTGTAAAACGCCCCAAGCCACTTTTGTATGTTTTAGTTGCAGCACTAATTACTGGTATTGCCGGAGCCATATTCAGTTATCACCTCTACACACATCCGGAAGGTCCAGTCGATCTGATAGAAAACTGGGGGTTCGAATTTGAGCGGGACTCGTTCAAATCGTTCCTAGCATCTTGGTGGCAAGACTGGATATTCTTTATCCTTATAGGCGCACCGGCAGCTTGGTTATTTTCCATAAATCCGGCTAATGAGCATTTTCATGCACGCCTTGGCTGGCTGTTCGCTGGCAGACACAAAACAGTAGCAGTTGAGGATCACCTCACGAACCTCGTGAGAGAAAATTCAGCATTCAATAAAGAGGCTCATGCAGAAATTTACATATCGGCCTACGATCCGGATCTGGATGCATTCAAGATTACCATCACAATCAATACTGTCTTCTGCAATCTTCTGAAGAATGAACAATATGACGAGATTATTAGCGTAGATTTGACGACGGACGGAATTGCCCCATCGGACGGGTTGTGCGGGGAAATCACCCAATTCGAAATTTGCCGCCCCAAGCCATCAGACACCAGAACAGCTCCCGAACCTCTTTCCGAGAAACTTCCGGTCAAATCGCACACTGAGGACAATAATCATTGCTCAGCAAACGGACGCATAATGGTCGATGCAGACGAGAGTGTGTATTACACCTGCTCGTTCTGGCATTGGTCAAAAATCAGTGTACCACTTTCTTTTGACCTTCTCCGCTTTACAGAAAATGTGACAATAAGTGTACGTCATGACTGCGGTGGTGAACAAAGCGGATTGGAAATCCCATTTTCACTCGACCATCCTACCAGTAATGGATTTTGGACCAAGGAAGGCTTCAAACGCAAAATTTTGCGGTACAACAAACCAATCGTCGTTGGGACATATAAGCAAGTCCAAGCTGGCGAGCGTTTCCGTTTTGTTTTCTCCTCTCCACAGAGGATTGCTCGGTTACCTCGGCTCGCCATTCAACGGCGAAAACCCAGCTTTCAGCACACGACAACAAGAATTCCTCAGAGGGAGTTTAATGCATGAAAATCCATACTTTACAAATATTTAACCACACACGCTTAAGACGACGCTGCGACAAATGATCACTCAGGGATTGCAGAAACTCGTTGCACCACTTGGCAGAAACCATTTAAGCGCTCACGCATCAAGTTTCTGAGCTACAGAACACGCGGCAAGAACATGACCAACGGACACGCTCAAAAAAATCTCTATAATGACATTATTTCGCACTTCATCCGTCAGCTGACGACTGCAACCGTTTCAGAGCAATTTAGCTGCTCGGTCGGTGGCGGAACCTGCGTGCATGGCGGCGGTACCTGCATACAAGGTGGGGGAACCTGCCTACGCGGTGGTGGCACCTGCATTGGCGGCGGCGGCACCACCGGCTGAGGGTATTTAACTCCTCCTTAACCATCAGCCCGTTTTCCACAGGCTGATTCGCGCCTGTGTCCCTTCCTCTCTGGGGATAGATTGACGCCTTGCGCGCTTTCCCCTTGCTCTTTCCCGCTTTTTCCCTTATCCGCCGCGCCTTCAGGAAACCCGGTGTGACCGGCCTTACGCTCTTTGGCCCGTCACGCCTTCTTCCGAGGACCCCCATCCCATGCCGGGAGACAGGGTTTGCGGGATGAATGAAAGGAGAAGGGCGATGTCAGACGCTTTTAAATTCGATTGTGAACTGCGCAAACGGGCAGGCACCGGCGGTAGCCGTGCTGTGCGCCGTGATGGCTGGGTCCCTGCTGTCCTTTATGGCGGCGACAAAGAGCCGGTGAATATCAAGCTGCGCTACAATCAGGTCCTCAAGGCCTATCAGACCAACCGCCTGATCGACGTTCTGTCCATCATCAACGTGAAGGACACCAACGAAGAGCAGCAGGTGATCGGTCGCGACATTCAGGTCGACCCGGTTAAAGACCTGCCGATGCATGTCGATCTGATGCGCGTCGATGCGAAAACGCGCGTGACCGTTAACGTGCCGATGCACTTCCTCAACCAGGAAACCTGCCCTGGCCTCAAGGCTGGCGGCGTGCTCAACATTGTCCGTCACGAAGTCGAGGTCATTGCCTCGGCGACCGCCATCCCCGAAGCGCTTGAAGCAGACCTCAGCAGCTCGGAAGTTGGCGACACGATCCACATTTCGGCTGTCACCCTGCCCAAGGGCGTTGAGCTGACCATCACCGACCGTGACTTCACTGTTGCAACCATTGCCGCGCCGTCGGCCATGCGCTCCAGCGAATCCGAAGAGGGTGAAGAAGAAACCCCCGAAACCGAGGTCATCAACGAGAAAAGTGATGACGACGAAGGCGAAGAATAAGCCTCTGTTTTCGGTAAAAATCCTAAGAAAAGCGGCCCTTCCGGCCGCTTTTTTTGTGCCCGACTGTCCCCTGAAAACCCCGCTTAGGCGGTCGTCACGGGAATTGCAGTGTGCTAGGCATTGAACTCGTGGGGAACGTGGGGTTCCTGTCGAAAGACGGGCATAAATGAACGAGATTTGGGCCATAGTCTTCGGGCTGTCCGTGCTTCTCGCACTGGCAGTGCTCCTGCAACCCGTCGCCAAGACGCTGCGGCTGCCGCATACGGTGCTGCTCGCACTCGTCGGTGTCGGGATCGCCTGGATCATTTCCTCTTTAGGTTTGGAGGCCGGTCACGGCAGCGCCGTGGAACCCGGTGCACTCGATCCCAATCTGGTGGGAGACGGGCATGAGCCTGTCGCCGCAGGTGGCCACGAGGAAAGCGGCGGCCATCACGGCGGGCCGATCTGGCAACAGGCCCTGCTCTCTCTAACCAGCCTGAACGTCACTGCGGACGTCATACTCTTCATCTTCCTGCCCGCTCTTGTTTTCGAGAGCTCGCTCAGCCTCGATCTGCGCAAGTTGCGTAAGGAGCTGGGCGCGATCCTTTTCCTTGCCGTTTTCGGCGTCCTGATCTCGGCGACGATTGCAGGCTTCTCGCTTCAGCAATTCTCCGGCGCCGCAATTGTCACCTGTCTTCTGGTCGGCGCCATCGTCTCGGCGACGGACCCTGTCGCGGTCATCGCGCTTTTCAAGGATCTGGGAGCGCCCAAAAGGCTGACCATCCTTGTTGAGGGCGAGAGCCTTTTCAATGACGCGACCGCCATCGTGGTTGCGACCATCTTCCTTGGCCTTCTGACCGCCAGCGCCGAGCCCAGCCTCACCGCCGCGACCATGGATTTCTTCATCGTCTTTGGCGGCGGCATTCTGGTCGGTATGGTCATCGCGCGGCTGATGATCGCCATCATGGAGCCGTTCCGAAACCATGCGATCTCGGTCGTTTCGCTGTCGCTGGTCCTGCCCTTCGTGGCCTTCGTCATTGCCGAGCATTTCCTGCATGTCTCTGGCGTCATGGCCGCCGTCGTCGGCGGGCTCGCCATGGGCAGCCATGGCCGCAAGATCATCCCGCCGCAGATCTTTGCCGAGATCGAGCATAGCTGGCACCAGATCGCCTTCTGGGCGACGGCGCTGATCTTCATTCTCGTCGGCATCGGCGTGCCCAGCATGCTGGGCGAGAGCTTCGGTGAGTATTTCGATGACGCCGTCCTGCTCTTTGTCGTCGCGACCATTGCCCGGGCAATCATCATCTTTGGCTTCATACCGCTGCTCGTGCGGTTCAAGCTGGTGGCGCCGGTCAGCCGTGCCTTCCAGGCGATCATGGTCTGGGGCGGGCTTCGCGGCGCTGTCTCGCTCGCCCTCGCCCTCGTCGTCCTCGACTATCCGGGCATTGATTATGACACGGCGCATTTCGTCGCCGTTCTCGTCACGGTCTTCGTCTTCGCGACCCTAATCCTGCAAGCGACAACTATTTCGACCCTGATGAAGATCCTCGGCCTCGGCAAGTTGTCCGCATTCGATGAAACCTTGCGTGACCGCTCTCTCGTCTGGGCCAAGGCCAGTGTGCGTGATGAGCTGGAACATGTCGTCGCAGCGCAAGGCTCAGAGCCCGCGACGTTCGAAGACATCCTCGCGCAATATGAGCCCGCCGACGGGAATGCCAGCAGCGCCGGCATCGGGGCTCAGACCTCGACCGCCGAGTGGGTGCAGGCTGGCCTCAACCTCGCCCTCGGGCAGGAACGGCAATTCTATCTCGAAGCCTATGGCGATGGCGCGGTCTCCGGTGCGCGGCTACGCGAGCTTCTCGCCCGGATCGAGGAGTCGATCGAAGCCGTCCGTAGTGCGACGATCAATGATGACAATGATGTAGAGGGCCTGCGCGAGGCGTTGGGGCGGTTCTCGCAGCATTCTTCGAACCTCAAACGCGCCATTGCCGTGCAGCGCCGGACCGGCCTTGTCAGCCTGCTCGCCGATGCCATCTCTCTGCGCTTCGGCGTGATGTCGGCGGCCCGCTCAGCTCTCAACCGGCAGGCCAATGAGGGCCTCGGCGAGATCGCGGCCCTCCTGCCCCCTAGTGCCAGCGAGAAGTTCCGTGAGCTGTATGATTACCGCGTCGAGCTGATCGAACGCGCGCATAAGGCGCTGTGGCTGCAATATCCTGAATTCGCTGCCGCCATTGACCGCCGTAATGTTGCGCGGACCGGCCAGCGCCTTGAGGTGCAGGCCTATGACCGCCTCAAAGACAACGGCATGATCGGCCAGGAAGTTCATGGCGCCCTCCTCGCCTCTCTTGGCGGCCGCGCGGGGCTGTCCAAACTGCCCAAGCTGGTCATCAAATATGATCCGCTGGAGTTGATTGGCAATGTGCCCCTGTTCGAAGGCACGACCGCCTCAGAGCGCCGCAAGATCGCCAAACAGCTCTCGACCGTCTTTGTCCTGCCCGGTGAACAGATCATGGCCGCGGGCGATCCCGGCGATGCAATGTATTTCATCGCTGATGGCGTCGTCGAAATTGACCTGCCGGACGGCACCATCGTCGAGCTGGGCACTGGTGACTTCATCGGTGAGCTGGCCCTGATCAATGACGCGCCGCGCGTTGCGGATGTCTATTCGGAAGGCTTCTCGACACTTCTGAAGCTCTCAAAGAAAGACTTCCAGCGTCTGATTGAACGCAATCCGTCGCTGGGCGAACGCATCCGCAGCGAAGCGGCCCGCCGTCAGGCCCAGAACGCCTGAGCGACGACAGGCGCAACAGGGCTTTCAAGCCCCGGACGATTTGGCTATCCCCCGCCCATGATTCTTCTTGTCGGCCTTGGCAATCCGGGCAGCAAATATGCCCGCAACCGTCACAATGCGGGGTTTCACGCGGTGGAGGCGATTGCCGACGCGCATGGCTTCTCCCCTGAGCGCAAGAAATTCCAGGGGTTCCTCCGTGAAGGGACAATCAAGGGGCAAAAGGTCATCACTCTGCGCCCGGGCACCTTTTACAATGAGGCGGGCAATGCCGTCGGCGCGGCAGCCAAATTCTACAAGATCCCGGTCGATGACATTGTCGTCTTCCATGACGAGATCGACCTCGCGCCCGGCAAGGTGCGGGTCAAGAAGGGCGGCGGGCTCGCCGGGAATAACGGCCTCAAATCAATCAACGCCCATATGGGCCCTGATTTCTGGCGGGTACGGATCGGTATTGGCCATCCCGGTCGCAAGGAAGCCGTCACCAACTGGGTGCTGGGGGATTTCTCCAAGGCCGAACACGAAGCCTATTATGACGAGGTGATCGACCGGATGGGCAGCGCCATCCCCGCGCTTCTCTCGCTTGATGACACCGGCGCCGGGCGGTTCATGTCCGGCATCGCCCAACCGGGTGCGGCCGCAACTGAGAAGAAGCCTGCCGATAAAAAGGACGCCCCCGCCCCTTCTTCTGCACTGGCCACTAAAGAGCCGGCGCAGAAGAAAAGCTCTCCATTCGACATCCTCAAGGCCCTGAAGAAGGACTGAGTGTCGCTACACTACTCCCCGGCAGGCAGGCCGTATGGCAGCTTGCCCTTGTCAGGTTCAGGCCCGGGTTTCGTCAGGATACAGCGGGCCTGCCAGAAGTCAGGATCCGCATTGACCTTTGCGAAACTCACCTCTTCGGCATGTTCAGCATCGCAAGGCTCATCAAGCGAAGCCCGCGCCTCCGCTGTCATTTCCGGCACCACACCATCCTTATAAAGCGCAGGCAGGGGCGAGCCCGTCCGCCCCGGCACGGTGAAGAATGCGCGGAGCGCATCAAGCGCCGCCGGATGATAGATCGAGCCGTGATGCTCCGTATTCCGCCGATCCGTATAGGACCAGTGAAGCCCCGCCGGTGCCTCGGCCTCCAGCGCCGCGATCACCATGTCGAGCCCCTCCTGCATCAGATAGCCCTCATTGCCCATGGTGAGATAAAGCCGCCGTTCGCCTGCGGGATAATCGGCGAATACCGCCCTCGCCTCATGACCGAGCCGCGCCTCATCCCACCACAGGGAGGGCGAGATCGCCGCATAGTCATCGAAGAGATCCGGCGTCTTCATCACCGTCTCAATGATGAAAAGCGCCGCAAGTGACTCGCCGATCAGAACATCATGACCGGATGTGCGGTAGGTCTCCTCGACCCACGGCTTGATCCGCTCTTCGAGCTCCCGGCGAAACTCTGCCGAGCCGCCCGGGCGGGCGCCAAAATATTCCTCATACGTATCAGGATCGGAGGCGACGGGCGACAGCTCATGCCGCCGGTTGATGCTTTGCACCCCGACCAGGATGAAGGGCGACATCGTGTAATTGATGTCGTTGGACTGCGCGATCCCGGCAATATGCGGGAAATCCTGTTCCGGCCCGCCATCGAGCATATAGACGACCGGATAGGCCTCCTCGCCCTCGGCATAGCTCGGCGGCAGATGGACCGAGATCACGCGCGCAGGGTAGCCGTCCGCCTCGGGCAGGGTCATGCTCTCCCCGATCACGACCGGCGCCATCGCCGCGGGCTCCGCCATCGCGCTCACGCCGGCCAGCATCGCCGCGCCCGCCAGCAGCGCAGCGGCCCCGCGCCTTATATTCATCCCCTGAAACTCTCTCATGTCGGCTTCTCCTTTTGTCCGAACTTACCCCTTTGATCCCGTCCTCGTGCCCGCTAAAGCCCCCCGAATTCGATTCATCTCAAGATATACGGCGAGCCCCGCCTGACGCTCGCCAGGAAAGACCGATTATGGGTTTCAAATGCGGCATTGTCGGCCTGCCCAATGTAGGCAAGTCAACTCTTTTCAACGCGCTGACCAAGACGGCGGCGGCGCAGGCCGAGAACTATCCATTCTGCACGATCGAGCCGAATGTCGGCGATGTCGCGATCCCCGAGCCGCGGCTGAAGAAGCTGGCCGAGATCGCAGGCTCCGCCGAGATCATCCCCTCGCGCATCCAGTTCGTCGACATTGCGGGCCTCGTCAAAGGCGCCTCCAAGGGCGAGGGCCTCGGCAACCAGTTCCTCGCCAATATCCGCGAGGTCGATGTCGTCGTTTACGTGCTGCGCTGTTTTGAAGATGGCGACATCACCCATGTCGAGGGCCGGGTCGATCCGGTGGCGGATTTCGAAACGGTCGAGACCGAGCTGATGCTCGCCGACCTTGAAAGCCTTGAGAAGCGCCGCGACAACCTCGCCAAGAAAGCGACCGGTCAGGACAAGGCAGCAAAGGAACTCCTGCCGCTGGTGGATCTGGCGCTCGCCGAGCTGCGCGAGGGGCGCCCTGCCCGCGCCGCCGATGTACCGCAGGGACATGAGAAAGCTTGGAAGGGCCTCCAGCTCCTCACGCAAAAGCCGGTCCTGTTCGTCGCCAATGTCGATGAAGGCTCCGCCGCGACGGGCAATGATTTCTCTGAACGGGTGAAGGCCTGCGCCGAGAAGGAACATGCCGCCTTTGTCGTCATCAGTGCCCGTATCGAATCGGAGGTCGCCACCCTCGATGATGACGAGGCTGCCGAATTCCTCGCCGAGCTGGGCCTTGAAGAGCCGGGTCTGAACCGCCTCATCCGGACGGGCCATGAGCTGCTCGGGCTTCAGACCTATTTCACCGCCGGGCCGAAAGAGGCCCGCGCCTGGACCATCCACAAGGGAGACAAAGCGCCCGAAGCTGCCGGTGTCATCCACACCGATTTCGAGAAGAAATTCATCCGGGCCGAGACCATCTCCTTTGACGACTATGTTACCTTCAATGGCGAGGTCGGCGCGAAAGAAGCCGGTAAGCAGCGCGTCGAAGGCAAGGAATATGTCGTGCAGGACGGCGATGTGATGCACTTCCGCACCGGGGGATAATCGCCTAATGGGGATAGAGTTCGCCGACGCACCACTCGCCTATGCGCTGCTGGTCATGATGCTGGGGGCCAGCCTTTACGGGCTGATGGCCGACCAGAGCTTTGTGATGACGGGCCTCTTCGATATGGGCGCGATCCGCAAGGGCGGGCAATGGTGGCGGTTTGTGACCTCGGCTTTCCTTCATGCCGATCTTGGCCATCTGATCATCAATGGGCTGACCTTTTATTTCTTTGCCCCGGCGGTCGAGTATCTCTTCGGTACGGAGCGGTTCTTCATCATCGCGATGGGCTCACAGCTCGGGGCGATGGCCTTCACCTATTACCGTAAGCGGACGGATATGAGCTATCGCGCGCTCGGCATGTCTGGGGCGCTGTCAGGCATCGTCCTTGCCTTTTGCGTCGTCCGGCCGATGACGGATATCTATCTCTTTTTCGTCGTCCCCCTGCCCGCGCTGGTCGTCGGGATCGGCTATGTCGCCTATTCGGCGCTCGCCATGGGAGGCCCTGGCCGCATCGGCCATGAAGCGCATCTGGGCGGCGCCGTCACAGGCGCCGTCATCGCCCTCCTGATGGCGCTGGGGTGAAACTCATCGCCCCAGCGCCATGCTCTCTCCCCAAAGGCTGACTATCCTATCAGTTCTTCGGCAGGTTTCCGGCGGGGCTTGAAATGCCGCCGTCCTTCTTCAACCCAAGGCCCCAGCAAGTTCCCTCATAGGTGAATTCGGAGTTCTGGCCGGGAGGCGCGACGGGGCCCTCCACCTTCAGCTCACAGAACATCCGAGGCCCTGCCAGAGAACGATCAAGATAGACCTCACCGCGCACCTGCCCTTTTGCGAGATCGACGTCGAAGCGAAATTTATCGTCATAGATCAGAACCGGCGCCGATCCTGCAACCGTCCCGGAAAAGACCTGGTGCCCCGTATTCACAAGAACCTGATTGCCGAAATCGATCTCTGTCACGGGGTGGTAAAGGATCTGCCCGTTCAGGTCTCCGAAAAGGTCGATGACTTCGGTACTGAGGATAGTAATACCAGTTTCGGTCACCGTCGTGGAATGTTCGATGCTTTCACTGAAGCGATGCACACCGTTACCAGAGACAGAAACCTGCTCGATCCCGCGTTTCGCAATTCCGGGGCCAGCACTGGCCGTGGAAACACTGCAGGCAACCGTCATCGCACAAGCCAGAAGAGTTGTGGCCATAAGGGCCAACGGATTATTATTGGACATCAGGAAAACTCCGTATGCTAGGTTTTGATTACCGATGATTGGCAGTAAGACACATGAGGCCGCAACGAACGGAGCAGGCCATGTCCGGCTTTGACCGGCTTTGGCCATAGGGATGACGATGACGAGCGGAGACACCCGCCTAACTTCCTGGAAGTCGATTGCGCGTTACTTCGGCAAGAGTGAGCGGACAGTCCGGCGCTGGGAGGCGGAGGAAGGTCTCCCGGTGCAACGGCATATGCACCGGTCACAGGGCAGCGTGTTCGCGATGGAAAGCGACCTCGCAGCTTGGCAGAAATCCCGGAGCGAGGTGAGCAATGCCCAGCCGCTCAGGGACGACAGGGCTGAGACGACATCGCTGATCGTCATGCCATTACAATTTCTCGGCACGAATGCCGCGCAAGATTTTCTTGCCGTGGGATTTACCGACGAGTTGATCTCCGGCCTCTCGAGGCTGGACGGATTGCGGGTCATCTCCCGCACCTCATCGCACGCTTTGTCCGCGCGATCGCTCTCCACAGCCGAGATCAGAAAGCTCGTGAATGCCGATATCCTGATTGAGGGGTCGATCCGTCAGACCGGAGAGAACCTCAAAATCTCGGTGCAGATGATCAATTGCCGAACTGATCAATCCTCCTGGTCCCAAACGACCACATGCGATCTGGACGGTATCTTCGACGCCCAGGCCGAACTGGTCGATGCCATTTCAAAAACCCTCAGCCACAGCATGTCGAATGTGACCGGTGACCCGCAAACCGTTCAGCGCAGCCGCGACCGGAACATCTGGGAAGCATTGGTTCGTGCTCGGATAGAGTCACTTCGCTGGACGCCCGCTGCGATCCGAAATGCCGCCGGGCTGCTGGAGGCCAGCATTGAGCGCTATGGCGACGACCCGGCCCTCGTCTCCGCCCTCGGGCGATGTCACCTGTTCCTCCGTGAGATCGGTTCGAATATGAGCAACCAGCCTCTGGACGCAGCAGAGGAATGCCTGACATTGCTGAGAAGGAGCGTACCTGATGAGCCCGCGACCCATCAATTGGCGGGCTGGATCGCCTATCAACGCGGCGACATACCAGCGGCGATGCATTCCCTCCGGGCGGCTTATATAGCGGATGCGGATGACCCAGACACGCTGGCCCTGCTTTCCTACAGCTATCTCCTGTCTGGCCTTGACGATCTTGCCCATCCGATTGTGGATCAGCTGATCGCTATTGATCCGCTGACGCCCCTCAACCATAGCCTCGCTGCGTGCAAGGAGCTTTTCGCCGGACGTTTCGACGCCGCGGTCGAGTCATATGCCTATATGTGCAACCTCGACCCCTCGAACAAAATGGCTCATCTCTTTCACGTCATGGCCATGTCTATCTCAGGAGAAAAACAAGCCGTCCTGAAGAAGGTCAACGAGGTCGCGGCAAGTTTCGACACAACACCGATAGATCGCCTGCTACATGCTTTCGCCAGTGGCGTCCGATCTGAAGAGATCCGATCAGCGCCCCGTATCGACATGGCAATGAAGGCGACGACCGTTGATATGTTCCCCCGACTGATGGCGCAGGCCCACGGGTTGAGCGGAAACAAAGATGCTGCGCTCGAATGGCTGTCACTCGCGGCGGATCGCGGATTCAGGAACTGGACGTTTATGACTGAAATAGACCCGAGCTTAGCGTTGCTTCGGGAAGATGAAGAATTCATCCGCCTGATGACGAGAATAAAAATAGACCAGCAAGAACTCCGCCATCAGTTTAGCTAATGCGCGAAATAGCCTTCAGAGACCTCCAGCTGTGCGACAAACTGAAATAGATCAATTGTGCAGCGCCCCCTCACACCACCGTCAGAATGTCGCTCAGCGGCTTTTTCTTCAGCGCATGGGCGGGGATGGTCGCGCCTTCCGCCGGATATCCGGTGACGAGAAGGAGGAAGGGTTTCTCCGTCTTCGGACGACCGCAGATCTCGGTCAGGAACCCCATCGGCGCCGGGGTGTGGGTCAGGGTTGCGAGCCCCGCATCATGGAGAGCCGCAATCAGGAACCCCGTCGCAATCCCGACGCTTTCGGTGACATAGTAGTTCTTGCGGTCATCGCCCGCCGCCACGCCGCCGCGCTTCTGCGCGAAAATCGCAATCAGCCAGGGCGCTGTCTCAAGAAAGGGTTTGTGCGCATCGGTGCCGAGCGGCTCGAGCGCATCGAGCCATTCCTCGCCCGCGCGGCCCGCATAGAATTCCCGCTCCTCGGCTTCTGCCGCCTCACGGATTTTCTTTTTCGTCTCGGCACTGCCGATGGCGACGAAATGCCAGGGCTGGTGGTTGGCGCCTGAGGGCGCGGTCGCGGCTGCGGCAATCGCGATTTCGATGAGGGAGCGATCAACTTGCCGGTCCGAGAAGTCGCGGATCGTGTGACGCCGCTTCATCCGGGCAAGGAAGTCCCCCGCCCGCGCGGCCATCTCCTCGGGCGGATACTCCGTGTAATCCGTCAGCGGAAAATGCTGCTCTTCCGTCATGATCCACTCCCAAGAACTGTTGGCGCAATGAAGTAGACGGCAAGCGTGATCAGCACAATGCCGAGCAGGTTGAGCCGGAAGCCCGCCGCCGCCATGGTCGGGATGGTGAGCTGCCCTGTTGCGTAAGCTACCGCATTGGGGCCCGTCGCGAGCGGCAGCATAAAGGCACAAGACGCCGCCATGGCAAGGGGCGCAGCGAGCAGCTCAATCTCCAGCCCCGTGGTGAGCGCAATCGCGCCGATCACCGGCATCAGCGCCGAGGCGGTCGCGACATTGCTGGTCACCTCGGTCGCGAAAATCACGAACGCCGTGAGGATCGCCATGACGAGGAGGATGTGAAGGCTTGCGAGCCCCGACATGGCCGAGCCGATCCACAAGCCCAGCCCCGTTGCGGAGATCGCCGAGGCGAGCGACAGCCCGCCCCCAAAAAGGAGGATAACGCCCCAGGGGATCCGCTCCGCCGTGGGCCAGTCGAGTAGCGCCCTTCCCTTATTCCCTTCGCCCCCGGCAGGAATGAGAAAGGCGAGGATGACCCCGAAAATGGCAATCCCGGCATCGGACAAACCTGAGAGCGACACGCTGCCAATCGTCAGCTCACTGAGCGGACGGCGGAAAATCCACAAACCGGCAATGACCGCAAACATACCGAGGACACGTTTCTCCGGCGTCGTCATCTTGCCCAGCGCCGCAAGGTGCTCCTCGATCACCTCCCGCGCGGCCGCACCTCCGCCGGAGCGAAGCCGGAAGGCCCAGCGCGTGAGGACGAACCACGCCGCCGGCACCATCAGCAGGACGACCGGAATACCGACCATCATCCATTGCAGGAAACCGATCGAAAAACCGGCATTCTGGTTGAGATAGGAAATCACTATCAGATTGGTCGGGGTGCCGATGGGCGTGCCCAAGCCCCCGATGGAGCAGGACCAGGCGATGCCGAGCAGAAGCGCCCAGGTCAGCGGCGCATTCTCGCGTCCCTCACCCAGCATCTCGCGTGCGACCGAGAGCGCAATCGGCATCATCATTATCGAGGTCGCGGTGTTCGAGATCCACATCGACAGTACCGCGGCGGCCAGCATGAACCCGGCGACAAGCCTGTTCGGGTGGTCCCCTGCCCGCAAGACAATGTTGAGCGCGATCCGCTCATGAAGGCGCCATTTCTCAATCGCTTTGGCGACGATGAAACCGCCCATCAGAAGGACGACAACCGGGTGCATATACTGCACAGCGGCATCTCGGATCGACAGGACGCCCGCGACCGGCAGCACCACCATGGGCAGGAGCGAGGTGACAGGAATCGGAATGGCCTCGGTCACCCACCAGACGGCCATGAGGCTGAGGAGCGACAGCACAGTCCACGCCGCCCAGGCACTGCCCACGCCATCAATCGCGGCAAGGCTGTCCGGCGGGCCGATGATCAGGATCGCCAGCGCCAGCACCGGTCCCAAGACGATGCCGATCCGCTGCCGCAATGTGCGCACATCAATCTGCGTTTCCGACATGCCTCATGCCCCTCACCCGAAACCGGCTCCTCTTACGGAAGCCCGCCCGGAACGTAATGAGCTTCCCGCAGCAAGGCAAAAAACCGCCTCATTTGAACAGCAAGGGCCCTTTCGGGGTGGCATTTCCCGCAAGGCGCGCTAGCAGCAGGGGGAATGCACGTTCGCGGGAGCAGATTGATATGTCGGATAAAGTTGCGCTTCTCACCGGGGTCACAGGTCAGGATGGCGCCTATCTCAGCCGCCTCCTTCTGGAGAAGGGCTATACAGTTCACGGGATCAAGCGCCGGTCGTCTTCGTTCAACACTGAGCGGATCGACCCGATCTATCAGGACCCGCATCTGCCGGGGACGAAGTTCTTCCTGCATTATGGCGACCTCACCGATTCGACGAACCTCATCCGCCTGATCCAGTCGACCCAGCCGACCGAGATCTACAATCTGGGCGCCCAGAGCCACGTGCAGGTCTCGTTCGAGACACCTGAATATACCGCGAACTCAGATGCCATCGGCACGCTGCGCCTGCTTGAGGCCATCCGCATTCTCGGCATGGAGAAGAAGACCAAATTCTATCAGGCCTCGACCTCCGAGCTTTACGGCAAGGTGCAGGAAGTCCCGCAAAAAGAGACGACGCCTTTTTATCCGCGCTCGCCCTATGGCGCAGCTAAGCTCTATGGCTACTGGATCACGGTGAACTACCGCGAGAGCTATGGCATGCATGCCTCGAACGGCATTCTCTTCAACCATGAAAGCCCGCTGCGCGGTGAAACCTTCGTGACACGGAAGATCACCCGCGCCGTTGCCGCGATCAAGCTGGGGAGGCAGGACTGTCTCTATCTCGGCAATCTCGATGCGCTACGCGACTGGGGTCATGCAAAAGACTATGTCGAAGGCATGTGGCGGATGCTGCAGCAGGACGAGCCTGACGATTACGTCCTTGCCACCGGCGAGATGCATAAGGTCCGCGAGTTCGTCGAGCTGGCGTTTCACCATGTCGGCACCACGATTGCCTGGGAAGGCACGGGCACGGACGAAGTCGGCAAGGACGCTGAGACCGGCAACATCATCGTGCGCATCGATCCGAAATATTTCCGGCCCGCGGAAGTCGACCAGCTCCTTGGCGATCCCTCCAAGGCAAAAGCCAAGCTCGGCTGGGAGCACAAGGTCTCCTTCTCCGAACTGGTCGAGGAAATGGTGCGCGAAGACCTCAAGGTCGTCGCCCGCGAGCATGAGACCCGCGTTTACGGCGAGGACTGATGACCGAGCAGCTCTACGATCTGGCTGGCAAAAAAGTCTATGTCGCGGGGCATCGCGGCATGGTCGGCAGCGCCCTTGTGCGGCGGCTGGAGCTTGAAGGCTGCGCCGAGATCATCACCGCGACGCGCGCTGAGGTGAACCTGATTGATCAGGCGGCGACCCGTGCCTTTCTCGAACAGACAAAGCCCGACGCCATGTTCGTCGCGGCGGCGAAGGTCGGCGGCATTCATGCCAATGATATCTACCCGGCGGATTTTCTCTACGACAATCTGATGATCGAGGCGAACCTCATCCATGGCGCGCATGAGGTGGGCGTCGGCAAGCTGATGTTCCTCGGCTCCTCCTGTATCTATCCGAAATTCGCAGACCAGCCGATCCGCGAGGACTCGCTCCTCACCGGCGCGCTGGAGCCGACCAATGAATGGTATGCGATTGCCAAGATTGCCGGGATCAAGCTCTGCCAGGCCTATCGCCGTCAGCATGGGGATGATTTTATCTCCGCCATGCCGACGAACCTTTACGGCCCCGGCGACAATTACAATCTCGAGACCAGCCATGTGATCCCGGCGCTCCTGCGCAAGGCGCACCGCGCCAAAGCCGATGGCGCGGGCGGCATGGAAATCTGGGGCACGGGCACGCCGCGCCGCGAATTCCTCCATGCCGATGACTGCGCCGACGCCTGCGTCTTCCTGATGAAGCACTATTCCGACGACGAGCATGTCAATGTCGGCTCAGGCGAAGATCTGCCGATCAAAGAGCTTGCCGAGATGGTCATGGGCGTCGTCGGGTTCGAGGGCGAGCTGACCCATGACCGGACAAAGCCGGACGGCACACCGCGCAAGCTGATGAGTGCCGACAAGCTCCGCAGTATGGGCTGGTCACCGTCTATCTCCCTGCGTGATGGCCTCGCGCAGGCCTATGAGGCGTTCCGCGCCGAACACCCGGAGGGGTAGTTACTCCGCCCCCATCGCCACCGGGATGAAGGCCGCCTGAATATCCGTCAGCACGCTGGAGAAGGCGCCGAATTCATGCGTGATCGTATTTGTTGTGAAGGCAATCGCCATGTCATGCTCTGGCAGGACCATCAGCCATGCCTGTGAGCCTTTCGAGACGCCGCCATGATTGAGGTTCAGAACCTCTCCCACGCCCGGCACATCCCAGACCCGGCGGCGCCAACCGACCGCATAGTCCTGCTCATTCACCTCTCCTGAGGCGATCCGAACAGGCGTGAAGAAATCCTCGCGAACCGCCGCTGGCAGGTAGCCTTCATCGAGCCATGCACTGCCGATCAGCACCAGAGCGGACGGCGTTGCGACCCAGCCGCCCCCGGGGAGTTTCTGGCTGAGATCCACCCGCCGCCACGGTTTGACCTGCTCAATCACAGGCTCGTCGCGCACTTCTGTCGGGAGCCCGCGCCGGGCCTGATAGGCAACCGCCTTGGTCTCGCTTTTGACGTCATCCGCGATGAGAGATTTGAGGCCCAGCTCGTCGATCAGTTCACGTTTGATCAGCTCGCGATAGGGCACGCCCGTCACTTGCGTGAGAACATAAGCCGCAAGAAGGACATCGAAGCTCGAATAGGAAAAATCCGTCCCCGGCTCAAAGAGAAGATCCGAGCTATCAAAAATCGTGATCGCCTTGTCCAGCGTCGGCACACCACGACCAAGACGGGCCGAGCGATAGGCGCCAATTGCATCCGTGTTCTCGGCATAACCCGGCAGACCCGCCGTATGGGAAGAAAGCTGGCGCAGGGTCATCGCCTCCCATGCCGGATTGGGAAGTTCAGCATAGCTGCCGATTGGCGTGTCGAGATCGACCGTCCCATCCGCGACCAGTCGTGCCAGCAGCGTCGCTGAGACCGGCTTTGATGTTGAGCCTATCCGGTATTGGGTATCGGGCGTTACGGCTTTGTCTTTGCGGATATCGCTCCATCCGGTTCCGCCGAGCCAGACGATCTCTCCGTGCACGGCAATAGCTGCCGAATAGCTCGGCAGATTGAGCGTATCCCGGCGCGCTTCAAACGCGGCCAGAGCCGCCTCTCCGGCTTCCTCGTAACGAGGGTCGAGCGCAGTTGAGAATTGCGGTGCCTCATCAGGCACCTCCATCCAGCCAAAGGGCAGACGCCATGCCTCGTTGCCGATCGAAAAGAACCCATAGATGGGCCAGGCGATCCAGAGGACGAGTGCGAGCACGGCCACAAGGCCGCCCAGCAAAAGACGTTTCACAGACATAAAGCCCCCTGCTCTGCTCACTTACCGGGCAGAACTCACATAAACTAATAAATTAGTATTTGCAAGAGGAGGCGTGAAAATGCCTTACGTCGCGTTGAACAGCTCCCTGCCGATCAGCATACGGCGGATCTCGGATGTGCCCGCGCCAATCTCATAGAGCTTGGCATCTCGCAGCAACCGGCCAGTCGGATATTCATTGATATAGCCATTGCCGCCAAGAAGCTGGATCGCATCGAGCGCGACCTGCGTTGCCTTTTCCGCCGCATAAAGAATACAGCCCGCTGCATCCTGCCGGGTTGTCTCGCCCCGGTCACAGGCCGCCGCCACTGCATACACATATGCTTTGCAGGCATTCATCGTCGAATACATGTCGGCGATTTTGCCCTGCACCAGCTGGAACTGACCGATCGGCGTGCCGAATTGCTGGCGCTCATGGACGTAAGGCATGACGACATCCATCGCGGCTTGCATCAGGCCGAGCGGCCCACCGGCGAGCACCGTGCGCTCGTAATCTAGCCCGCTCATCAGCACACGGGCGCCCTGCCCTTCACCGCCGAGGATCTGGCTCTCATGCACTTCGCATTCTTCGAACACGAGCTCGCAGGTGTCTGACCCCCGCATGCCGAGCTTGTCGAGTTTCTGGGCGGTCGTGAAGCCCTTCATCCCCTTTTCGATGATGAAGGCGGTGATGCCTTTGGATTTCGCCTCTGGTTCGGTCTTGGCATAGACGACCAGAGTGTCCGCCCCCGGACCATTCGTGATCCACATCTTGTTGCCGGTGAGGACATAATGCTCGCCGCGCTTCTCCGCGCGCAGGCGCATCGAGACGACATCGGAGCCCGCACCGGGTTCGGACATGGCGAGCGCACCTAAGTGCTCGCCAGAGCAGAGCTTGGGCAGATATTTCTTCTTCTGCTCTTCGCTGCCGTTCAGATTGATCTGGTTTACGCAGAGGTTCGAATGTGCGCCGTAAGAAAGCCCCACCGAGCCCGAGCCGCGCGAGATTTCCTCCATCGCGACGACATGAGCGACATAACCGAGCCCCGTGCCGCCATATTCCTCTGACGCGGTGATACCGAGAAGGCCCAGCTCGCCCAGCTCCGGCCACAGCTCGCGCGGAAATTCATTCTTCGCGTCGATTTCTTCGGCGCGGGGAGCCAGCCGGTCGGCCGTCCAGCGGCGCACCATCTCGCGCATTTCCTCGACCGTCTCGTCGAGACCGAAATTCAGAAAAGGCCCGTGTCCCATGGCGCTACACCTCCTGTTTATTGAGGGAGGCTTTGGAACGGGGCGGCCCGCGATGCAAGGGGACGGGCTGCCGCGCAGCCTATCCCAACAGCCCCTTCATCGGGCCGATGGCGTCGCTGTCCGGCAGGACGATCATGTCGAGATAGGTCATGGGCAGGCCCATATGCGGGCCGAGCGCCGCTTTCAGCAGGCTTTCAAGCGAATTGACCGGCGCGACATCGCGGTCCTCGTAAAGCGCGCCTTCGCCAAGGCCCGGCCAGCCGCCATGGATCTTCCCGCCCTCGACCGCACCGCCAGCGACAAAGCTGACGCCGCCCGTGCCGTGATCGGTTCCGGCGGAGCCATTCTCCCTCGCTGTGCGGCCGAATTCCGACATGGTGATGATCAGCGTGTCGTCCCAGACATCGGCCATGCCGGTGCGCAGGATGCCCATGGCCTGATCAAGATCGGCAAACAGCCGGTCGAGACGGCCCGTGATCGCATTATGGGTGTCCCAGCCATTCGATTCGATCAGCGCGATGCGCGGGCCATCGGCGGTGGACAGTGCATCGGCAGCAGCTTGCGCGGCGGGCGCCATTGTCTGTGCCCGGACAGCCTGTCGTTTCTCGCGCTGGGAGAGATCGGCCATCCCCTCCATCGGCGCGATGCCTTCCTCGATGGCTTGGGCAAACACCGGATCGTCCCGGTAGCTGTCGGCAAGGCGCATCAGGAAATCGCCATCGGCTTCGGGGAAGGTGCTGGGCGACCAGCTCCGCACCCCGGCCTCACCACGCAAGGCCAGCGGAACCGTGTAGCCAAACGCCATGCCGAGCCGAGCGTCGGCATCATCAAAACCCTGCAGCGCGCGGTTCAGAAAACCGTCATTAGCGCCGAAGGGCGTGCCCGAGCCATTCTCGATCAGGTTCTGGCCGTCAAAATGCGACCGCTCACGATAGCGGCTGGCAATCGCCGGGATCGGCGCAAGGTCGCCCGCCTGCCACAGCTTATGGAACTCTGTCAGCGCCGGGTGGAGGCCGAAGCGGCCATCCAGATCGAGCGCGCCATTCGCCGTGCCTGGTTTCGGGATCGCGATGCCCGGCCGGTAGCGGTAGTAGAGAGGATCGCTATGGGGGACGAGCGCCTGAAGACCGTCCTGCGCCCCGCGCTGGAAGATGATGATCAGCCTGCGGTCGGTTGGTGCCCGGCCCAGCGCCAGTGACGCCCCCGGCAGAAGGCTCGCCGCCCCCATCAGTTTCAGAAGATCGCGTCTGTCATAGCTCATCGCTTATCTCCTCTGGAATTCACGTGACGCAAGGATGAAGGCGATCGCCTCCTCCCCGGAAGGCGCCCCGCGGACGAGGCCTCTTGTCTCATCTGACGCGACATCGCCGAGCGTCCAGTTAAGGAAAACATCCGGGGCCAAACGGTTGCCGACCTTGGTCGCCAGCTCGCGCGCAAATTCGATCCGCCGCATCAGTGAGCCGGGCGCAACCCAGGCCTCCGCCGTATCAGGCCAGCCCTGCGGTGACGGCGCAGCCAATGGCTGTTGCCCCATCTGCATCAGGACACCGTTCAGCGCCATGGTCGTAATCTCTTCCCGCGCCAGCGCCCGCAGGCAGGCAACCACGAAATCTTGCGGGGATTTCGCCTTGGGCAGCGGGTCGGCCCAGACACTATCGAGGCCGACGACAGCCTTGGTAACTTCCGCAAGATCACCCTCGGTGTCGCGGAAGACTTTTGCGATACGGGCAACATCATCCTCAGGCGGATTGTCGGCAACGAAATGCCGGACGAGCTTTGTCGCAATGAAATGCGCCGTCGAAGGATTCCGCGTGAGGTCAAGCGCGACCTGCCGGAACTCGGCCGATCCGCCCTCCTGATAGATCTTGCCGAGCAAGGTCTTCGCCCCCGGCTCATGCAGCAGGAAGAAGAAGGAGCCCGGCCCGAAACGCTCCTCGACCTCACGGTTGAGGTTCTTCTCCAGCCGCGCGGATTGCCGCGCATAGCGCTGGTTCGGGATCGCCCAGCCGGTCAGGATCGCGGCCAGCGCCTCGACATCTTTTTGCGTATACCCCCCATCGACCCCGAGCGTATGCAGCTCAAGGATCTCACGGGCGAGGTTCTCGTTGATGTCCCGTTTCCGTCTTTTCCCAAAGGGCGAATTCGGCCCCACCGAGAGGATATTGTCGAGATAGATCAGCATCGCGGGATGCGTCTCGGCGGCAAACAACAGGTCCGAGAATTTCCCGAAAATATGGGGACGGATCGCTTCGGTCGCATAGGCCGAGGCAATCGAGCGGTTATAGCCCTTTTGGCGGCCTACGGAGAAATGATTGCCCCAGAAGGCAACCATGCGCTCGGTAAAGGGCTGCTCGCTGCGGATGCGTTCGGAGAACTGCTCGGTCAGCTCGGGCACCGCAACCTCGCGCGCGATGCGCCCGCTCATCTTCTGGGCGCCCTTCTCGGCATCGGCGGCGCCGGTAATGGCCTCCAGCCGCTCGCGGCTGCCGGTGAATTGCCGAAGCGCGGCGGGAATTTCCTGCTCGCGGCGGATCTGGGCCATCACCCAGGCCTTGGGGTCCCGCTGCAGCCGCGCCAGATCGCCCGGCCGGGGGCCAAGCCCGAAGCGGTGCGCGGCAATGAATGCGTCTTTTGAGGTCACGTGATCCTCCCCACTCCCTTGTCCCGGGTTGCTGAAGTGTCCTCCGCCCGCGCAGCCAGAGCAAGTCTGAAAGCGTTCCGTTCTGTCCCGAAACGTATCAGGCGCCGCTCGCCCCCCTCGTTGCCGCCCCCGCCTGCCGGTGATAGGGGCGCTGGAAAAGATTAGAACAAGGGGAAGCCTATGCCGGTCCTGACCAGCGGCATCGACACCAGAAGCGAAAGTTATGCCCGCAACAGTGCCGCCATGAAGGCGCTGGTCGAGGAGCTGAAGGCCCGGGCGCAAGAGGTCGCAGGGGGCGGCGGGGAGCGCTATTCCGAGCGCCACAAATCGCGCGGCAAGCTGCTCGCTCGCGAGCGGATCACGCGACTGCTCGACCCCGGCGCGCCCTTCCTTGAGATCGGCCAGTTCGCCGCCTGGGAGATGTACTCAAAGGACGTGATGAGCGCCGGTGTCGTCGCCGGGATCGGGCGCATCGAGGGCACCGAATGCATGATCGTCGCCAATGACCCGACGGTGAAGGGCGGCACCTATCATCCGATGACGGTGAAAAAGCACCTGCGTGCGCAGGAGATCGCTGCCGAAAACCGCCTGCCCTGCATCTATCTCGTCGAATCAGGCGGCGCCTTCCTGCCGATGCAGGATGAAGTCTTTCCCGATAAGGACGATTTCGGGCGCATCTTCTTCAATCAGGCGAATATGTCCGCGCAAGGCATTCCGCAGATCGCCATCGTGCATGGCTCCTGCACCGCCGGCGGCGCCTATGTCCCTGCCATGGCGGACGAAGCCGTCATCGTCAAAAAGCAGGGCACCATCTTTCTCGGCGGCCCGCCGCTGGTCAAGGCCGCAACGGGTGAGGACGTCACCGCCGAAGACCTTGGCGGCGGCGATACCCATACGCGGATTTCCGGCGTCGCCGACTATCTCGCCGAGGATGATGACCATGCGCTGGGCCTTGCCCGCCAGATCGTCTCCCGCCTCAACTGGGTGAAACAGGGCGAGGTCGTCATGGCCGAACCCACCCCGCCCCTTTATCCTGCTGAGGAGCTTTACGGCGTTGTCGAGACCGATGCGCGCAAGCCCTATGACGCGCGTGAGATCATCGCGCGGCTGGTTGATGGCTCCGTTTTTGACGAGTTCAAGCCGCTTTACGGCTCAACACTGGTGACGGGTTTTGCCCATCTCTGGGGCTATCCAGTCGGCATCATCGCCAATAATGGCATCCTGTTCTCCGAAAGCGCCAAGAAAGGCGCCCATTTCATTGAGCTGTGCTGTCAGCGGAAAATCCCGCTGCTCTTTCTACAGAACATTACCGGCTTCATGGTCGGCAAGGGGGCGGAACATGGCGGCATCGCCAAGGACGGCGCCAAACTTGTCACCGCCGTCTCGACGGCGCGGGTGCCGAAATTCACCGTCGTCGTGGGTGGCTCCTATGGCGCAGGCAATTACGGCATGTGCGGGCGCGCCTATGGGCCCCGCTTCATGTTCATGTGGCCCAATGCCCGCATCTCCGTCATGGGCGGCGAGCAGGCAGCTTCCGTCCTCGCACAGGTCCGCCGCGGCGGTCTGAAGGAAGGCGAGGAATGGAGTGCCGAGGACGAAGAGAAGTTCAAGGACGAAATCCGCGAAGGCTATGACCGTCAGGGCTCGCCCTATTATTCATCGGCCCGGCTCTGGGATGACGGGATCATCGACCCCGCCCAGACGCGTGATGTCTTGGGCCTGTGTCTTTCAGCCTCGATGAGCGCCCCGGTCGAAGAGACCAAATTCGGCCTGTTCAGGATGTGAGGATAACTAGAAAATGGAAAATCCGGTTCACCTAGTTGCCATACATCCACTGGATAAACTTGGAACTGTATTTACAGTTCACGGATGGCACGGCCAAGTTTCGCCTGGCGACCTGATTGAGATCAATAGCCAAACTTTCAAGGTGAAGGGCGAAGCTCGTCTAAGGCTCACAGAGAAGCCTCGAGAAAGCCTTAGAGATATAGTTCTCGACTTTAGTTACAGTACTGATTTATCCAAGTTGATAGGGCATGAAGTTAACTTCCATGCACAAGTAAAATCATGATCACCAAACTGCTCATTGCCAACAGAGGCGAGATCGCCTGCCGCATCGCCCGCACTGCCCACCGCATGGGGGTACGGACGGTTGCCGTCTTCTCCGATGCCGACTGCAACGCGCCGCATGTGCGGCTCTGTGACGAGGCAATCCATCTGGGCCCCGCCCCCGCCGCCGAGAGCTATCTCATCGCCGAGAAGATCATCGCCGCGGCCAAGCGAACCGGCGCTGATGCCATTCATCCGGGCTATGGTTTTCTCTCCGAGAACGCCGATTTCGCCGAGGCCGTGGAAGACGCAGGCATCATCTTTGTCGGCCCGACGGCCGAGACGATCCGCGCCATGGGCTCCAAATCCGCCGCGAAAGACCTGATGGAAGAAGCGGGCGTGCCCGTCACGCCCGGCTATCAGGGTGAGGATCAATCCCTGCGGACCTTCCGCGATGCGGCGGAGCGCATCGGCTATCCCGTCCTTCTCAAGGCGACCGCCGGTGGCGGCGGCAAAGGCATGCGGATGGTGGAGAATGCAGCAGACCTTGCCGACACGCTCGATTCCGCGCGGCGTGAGGCGAAATCCGCCTTTGGCGATGAGCGCTTCCTGATCGAGAAATATGTCCCCCATGCCCGTCACCTCGAAGTCCAGATCTTCGGCGACGGCAAGGGCAATGTCGTTCACATGTTCGAGCGTGACTGCTCCGTGCAGAGACGGCACCAGAAGATCATCGAGGAGGCTCCAGCCCCGGACCTGCCGCCCGCCGTACGCGCAAAGCTGCTCGAAGCGGGCGTCAATGCGGGCAAGGCCGTCAATTATCGCGGCGCGGGCACGGTCGAGTTTCTCTATGACACGGGCGGCCAGGATGGCGGTCAGGTCTATTTCATGGAGATGAATACGCGTCTGCAGGTCGAGCACCCTGTATCTGAAATGATCACGGGCCTCGATTTCGTTGAATGGCAGCTCCGCATTGCGAGCGGAGATGGCCTGCCCTACCGGCAGGAAGATATTGTCGAGCTGGGCCACGCCTTCGAAGCCCGTCTTTATGCGGAAGATGCAAGCCAGAACTTCGCGCCCTCCATCGGCACGCTCACGACCCTGCATTTACCGGGCGGCCGCGCGCGCATCGATTCAGGGGTCGAAGAAGGCCAGACGATCACACCGCATTATGATCCGATGATCGCGAAGATCATCACCCATGGCGCGCGGCGCAGCATTGCCCTCAACCGCCTTGTCATGGCGCTGGAGGAAACCCGCGTCGCGGGGCTTGAGACCAATGCCCCCTTCCTGCACCGGCTGGCCCAGCATCCGAAATTCGCGCGCGGTGAGGTCAGCACCCGGTTTATCGAGCATCACGGCAGTGAGCTTTTTGACGAGCCCGCGCCCGATGCACCGGTTTGGGCCGCGGCTGCCCTATTCCTCCGTCATGTACCCGATGCCCCGGCAGCGCCTGCCTTCCGGCTCAATCGCGCGGCACATGAAGTCCTCTGGCTGGAGCACGACGGCGAGCCCGCGCTGTTTCATCTCTACCAAGAGGAAGACGGCTATCGCGCGGTGCTGGAGCCTGATGCTTCCGCCGCCGCACGCCGCGAGGGACGCGAGGCCAAACCGGCGCAAAGCTTTACCTTCACCGGCAGCCGCGCCGCGAATGGCGAGATCAGCCTGACGGTGAATGGCCGACGCCTGACGGCGAAAGCGGCCCGGCACGGCAAGGGCGTGCGGATCTGGCTGGGGGCGGAGCAGTTCGATATCCGCCTTGTTGATCCCCTGACGGGCGCACAGAGCGAAGGCTCTGCCGAAGGCTCCCTCACCGCGCCCATGCCTGGCATCGTCACCCTGTTGAACGCCAAGCCGGGCGATGAGATCGCCGCAGGCGCCTCTCTCCTCGTCATGGAGGCGATGAAAATGGAGCACTCGATCAAGGCGCCCGCCGCCGGGGTCCTCAAAGCCTACCGGTTCTCACCGGGCGATCAGGTGAAGGAAGGCGACCTGTTGGTCGAGTTCGAGGCGGCGGAGTAAAACCCGCCGCAGGCGGATGAAAGGAATGCTTCTCCCCTCAAAAGGGGAAGCGTCATTTCACGCCGGGGAAGCTGTCGACGACCTGAACCTTGACGTCCGGAAACGAGGTCACAATCTGCACCTTGAAATCCGGGAAGGATTCAACGACCTGCCATTCCCCGCAGTCGTCGGGGAATGACTCAACGAACTTCACTTTGATGTCAGGGAACGAGTCGACATACTGGATTTTGATGTCCGGGAAGGACTCAACGAACTGAACCTTCCCCTTCAGCTCGATCCCTTTGAAGGAACAATCCGCCGCGGAAACGGCGCTCAAACCAGCCAAAAAGCTGAGAATCGGGTGTGCAAGCGCGATCATCAACGACCTCCGGTCTTCTGATCGCGCAACGCTATCCGATCGACGCTGTCAGGTACAGCGTCAGATCTCGACCTGCCGGGACATCCGCTCAGGCTTGGTGCCTGATTTCATTTCCTTCCGTACCCGCACTTCGCGGTTTGCCGGCATGATCATGATCGCAAGACACACCGCCGCAAAGCAGGCAATGGCCGGCGTGCGTAAAGGGTAATCAACGAAACTGTGCATGAAGGGTAGCCAGAAGGCAATCGACGCGGCCCGCTTGATCCGGACCTCATGCCCGCCCTGAAGGCGCCAGACCCGCACTGTCTCGCGCGCAGCAAAAAGGAAGAAGATCACAAGCAGCGCCCCGCCCATGATGCCGAACTCGATCAGCCATTCCAGATAATCATTATGCACATGATTGGCGTAGACTTCCGTGATTTCCGTCGTCCGGTCATAGATCGGGAACACCTCAGGGAAGGCGCCAAGCCCCGTGCCAACGAGCCAGTAATCCCCCAGAAGATGGGTTGAATTGGCCCAGATCGTCGCGCGCGACAGGCCGCTATCGGCCTCTCCCAAGCCAGTGCTGAGCCCGAAGGCATCAAGCAGCGGCTGGGCCCCCAAAAGCGTTCCGATGAAGCCGAGAAGGAAGACTGCCGGCACCGTAATCCGCCAGCGCAGGCCCGCAAAACGCCGGCGCCCGATGATCAGCGTCAGGGTCAGCAATAGTGTCGGTAATAAAAGCGCATAGCTTGCCAGCGAGCCAACCAGCACCACTCCGACAACGATGACAACGCCGAGCGTGCCGAGAAGGAATAGAGGTCCGACATCACGGTCGCCCGAATTCCAGGTTGACCGCGCGCGCCCCAGCACTGCACCGACAAAGGGCAGCGTCATCAGAAGGAACATACCCTGATGATTGATGTTGGAGAAAACCCCGACCGGCGAGCCTGAATTGGTGATCGAATAGAAATAGGCCGAACTCTGCGGGCCCTCCGCGAGCTGAAGAATGCCGAGTGCTATCGTCAGGATCCCAAGACCACTGATAGCCAGTGGTAATTTATCGGTCAGTCCACGCCATGACATGCGCAAAGAGAGGAGGAAGATGGCAAGCGGCGGGATCACCATGAAGAGACCGGCGAGTGTCTGCCCCGGCGTCAGGCTGATCGGCAAAGACGGGGTTTTCTCCCCAAGGATTGAAAAGCCCCGGGCAATATCATGCCCGCCCGGCAGGAATTGCCGCATGCCGCCCGGCAGCGGCACAAGCTGGAGGCCGACAAGGCAGATCCATGCCCCCGCAAGCGCAAGAAACGGCCGAGCAGCACCCGGAATACCAAAACTGCCCCCCGTCCAGAGGCTCGCCAGCAGGATGATGAGCCCAACAGCCTTCAGTAGCAGGTGTACGGAAAGCCCCGGCGCACTCGCCCCGCCTGCCACAACGAAAAAGGCAAGGATCAGCGGCATTCCCCAGACGAGATACGGCTTGATGGAGCGGAAAAGACGCTGTGTTTTTGCCATCTCAGCCTTCTCCCTCAGTACTGTCAATGGGCTCGATGGAGACCGATTTGACTTCAACTCGTGAAACGCGCGGGAACTGGCCAATCTCACCAACAAATTCGAGCTGCTGGAATTCACAACCGCGCGGCGGGATCGTCAGGGTGACTGGATCGGGCCGAGGTGCGCCAGACATCTGCCCCAGCGGCAGGGAAGCGACATAATCCTCCGCCCCCGCACATCTTAGTTTGAGTGAAATACCGCCATCTCCGGAGGCGCGCTGGCCGGTCGCGTCAGCATTCATCACATAGGTGCCGGGACCAAGCGCCATGACCTGGCGGCTGAAAAGAGTGCGCGCCCGCGCCAGATGGACAAGATAGAGCCCTCCGCCCCGCATGAATTCCGCGCGGTCATTCTCAACCGTCCAGTTAAAGGGCGGCAGCGCATTCCGCTCAGCAAAGCGTTCATTATACGGCCAGTTGATATCTTCGGCGGCAACACCGCTGAATTCGAGCCAGGCCAGAAGCGCAAGACCATACTGCCCTTCTCCGACAAGGCGCCGCAGGAATGCCTCCCGGTTCTGAGGGACGAGTTTGTTGACCTCATAGAGAAACGCAAAATCAGTAGACCCCTCATTCAGCCGTAAGGCCAGATCCGCCGTCCACCATCGTGCAGGTTCAAGCTGTTTAAGGATCGCCTTCTGTCCGGCTTCGGTCGCGGAAATTTCCGTCAGCGCTGCGAAGTAATCCCGTGCCCGGTCACGATCTACCCCGATCAGGGTAACAACCTCACGGACCGCTTCGTCATAGCGATCTTCCTCAACCAGCTTTTGCGCAATGAGGAGACGGGCGGAAAGAACTCGCGGATTGCGGCGAAGGGCCTCTTTCAGGGCGGCTTCCTGATTAGCGCCCCCGAAGAGCGCATAGGCAAAGAGTGGCTCACTGGCGAGGGGCGCAATCTCAAGCGCCTTGGTCAACCGATCCGTAAGGGCCGGTCCGACTTCAGGAAATTCCTCCGCTCCCAGAATGAGGTCATCGACACGTGATTTTGCATCCCCACCATATGGCAGGATCCCCTCACCGCCGCTGGGCAGCGCGCGAAGGCCAACAGCCACCATGGCAGCAAGACAAATGGCTGACAGGGCAAGTTTGAGACGAAAATTTTTCATGCGCCGGGCGGTCTATGCTTCCTCGCTCAGATCTTCCATCGGGCCATCATCATCGTCATGGAACAGATTGATCTTGCGTTTCTCGCGGCTGGAATCGGTCATCCGCTCATTGCCATATGCATAAGCCGATTTTCCGTAGGCATAGTGATAATAACCGTAATCATATCCGGCTTTGCGCACATCGAATTTGGTCAGGATGCCGCCGATGACATTTGAACGGCTCTCCAGCAGACGGCTGACCGTCCGCTGAGCGGCCGGGCGGCGGATCTGGCCTGCCTGAATGACGACGACGGCGGCCTCACAGGCTGCCCCGAGCGTCGGCGCATCGGTGAAGCTGAGGATGGGCGGGGAGTCGACGACGACGACGTCGAACATTTCTTCTGCCTGCCGAATGACATCGGCCAGTCGGGGGCTCGACAGGATCTCTGCCGGATTAGGCGGGATCATGCCCGACGGCAGGAGCGCAAGGTTCGGCTTGGCAAAGACCACATGGTCACGCAGCATCTCATCGCGTGTGAGCAATCCTGAAAGCCCGATGGATTCAGTGCCGTCCGTCTGGAAAGACGGCTTGCGCATATCGGCATCGATGATCAGCACGCGCTTGCCGGTTTTGGCGATGACGGTCGCGAGTGAGACAGAGGTACTCGACTTGCCTTCCCCCGGCCGTGTTGAGGTCACCAGCAGACTGCGCGGCGTGCCGGCGGGAGATGCAAATTGCAGCGCCGTTCGCGCGGAGAAGAAGCCCTCTGATATGCCTGATCTTGGATCATCAAGCGCCTTGATGATATTGCCTGCCCCTTCTTCCGCCTTCGGAATGACGCCGATGGGCGGCAGGCCCAGCTTGTTGCGCAGGTCTTCGGGTGTCTTGATGGTGTCATCAATGTAAGCGAGCGCATAAGATAGCCCGACCCCAAAGAAGAGGCTGAGGGCAAAGGCTGACGCAAGGCTGCGCGAGAGGTTCGGTTTGAACGGCACGGACGGCGCCTGCGCCATATCGACGATCGAGACCTGGCTCGAGCCTACGCTGCCAGCGATCCCGACTTCTTTCAGGCGCTGCAGCAGCGCTTCATATTGAGAGCGGTTGGTGTCCACTTCACGGCGGATAATGTCATACTGGATGCGGCGGTTGCGCGCGTCCTGCAGGATAGCCTTGAGCTCATCGACCCGTACACGGAGAGAGACTTCGGTTGCGCGTGCCGCGCGGAACTCGCCCTGCAGGCCAACAAGGATGGTCTGGCGCTCAGCTGCGATCTCTTCTTCGACGGAATCGATCCGCGCCTTGAGCTGGACCATCGACGGATAGTCCGGTTTGAATTCGCCGAGACGCTCCTGATACTCCGCAACCAGCTCAGAGCGGGTCGCTTTCAGGCGTTGCAGATCAACGCTTTCGAGCAATTGACGGGAATTGGGGTTGTCGCGGGCCTCGATATATTTCTGCTCGGCATCAATCCGCTCACTCTGCGCCATGGCGAGTTCCTGATTGAGGGCGATCAAGGAATTGGCATCGAGCGAGGAAGAGCTGTTCTCCTGATTGAGCTCTAGGATGCCCTGCTCTTCAGCATATTCGACCAGCCGGCGCTCTGAATCCTCAAGTGCCTGTTTGGTCGTCACCAGCCGTTCATTGAGGAAGCGACGGGCATATTCGGTATTGTTGTACTTCCGCTCGAGCGTGGTCTCGATGAAGTTCTCGGCAATTGCATTGGCGATACGGGCCGCTTCCTGCGGATTGTCACTAACGAACTGGACCCGGCCGATCCGGCTCTTGCCCTCCGGTGAGATCGAGAGGTTCTCGAGGATTTTTCCCGTTGCTTGAGTCAAACGCTGGCGGCGCGGCAAGTCCTGATCCGCATAACGAGGATCACCGGGCAGGCCGAGAACTTCTGCCACACGCTCGGCAAGCGACCGGCTGCGCAGGAGCGCAAACTGGGTCGCCATATATTCCGCGTCCGCCACAACGATCGGCTCGACACTTGCACCTTCCAGGATCTGGCTCTCCGTCTTCTGGAACTCGACGGTTGCCTGTGCCCGATAAAGTGGTGTGGAGCGCAAGGTGATGACAGTCGCCGCGAGCATGCCGAGCAGCACAATGGCTGCGATCAGGAACTTCCGGCCGACAATGACCTGCAGCGTCTCCCAGAAATTGAAATTGCCTGCCCGGTCTTCCTCCATGCCGTAATCTTCGTAGCCACCCGTGCCGTAAGGTGCAGCTACAGGGCGCGGAAACATTGCCACGTTAGAGGGCTGTCGGGGGTGCGGCTCAGGCGTCTGGTCTTCGCGGTGTGACATGTAGTTGGTTATTCCAAAGGCCGACTATGGCCGAGTTTCATCATTTCAGGAGATTGAGAAGGCCGAGAAACGGCGCTGCACGGACGAGGTCGCCATAGCGTGATTTGGCGCCAGACCCATCCACCACAACAATATCATTCCCATAGACCCGCGGATCTATGGCCTCGCCCTCCCTGATCTCATTGAGGTTGAAAGCCGCGGCCATCCGCTGGCCTTCGACCTGCCGAAACAGGATAACTTTCTTTTTGTTGGCCCCTTCGCTGGGACCACCAGCAAGTGCGATTGCCTGGAGTAGCGTTATGTTGCCTTCGAGCTCATAAATTCCAGGTTTGGTGACAGAACCGTCGACGGTGATCCGTTCACCGACGCTTTCAATGCGTTTGACCTGAACCTCAGGATCCTGAAGGTAATCCTCCCCCAGCTTAACCTCGAGGATGGCGGCAAGTTGAACGGGGGTGAAGCCTTCGGCCTCGACCTGCCCGATCAGCGGGAAGCGAAGCTTGCCGTCAAAATCGATCTGGTACTCGCCGCCGAGATCTTCGACGCCAAATACAGTGACACGCACCACATCGGCAGATTTGAGGACCTGTGAAGAGCTATCATAGAGCGCCGTGACATCTGGCGGGGTGGCCGGGTCGAACTGACTGTCGAAATCGTCAGCAGTCGAAGAACACGCCGCCAGCCCAAACATCGCCAACAGGAACGCGGCGATGCGGCGGCGAAGAACTAGAAGACACATGGCGGTCGGCTCCGGCATCAGCAATGGTTAACCTACGGTTCACATACTCTTGTTGCAACGCCGAAAGCCATTGATCGAACAGCGTTTTCAGCCGAATCAGCGCCTCACAACCTCAGCGGGCAATAGATAGACTCTCACCTGAGTCTGCCAGCCAGCCGAGAACCTGCTGCGATTCGCTCAATCCCTTTATTTGTCAACAAATCCCTGTGCCACCCTTGTCGCCGATTCGCGAACGCCCGCACAGCGGCGACATAAAAGTTTCATGCACTGCACAACTTGAATGGCGTTGCATTCACCCTGTCGTGGATGCGTAATTACCCTGTTGGGAGACTACTGACCGTGTCTACTTCGAGCCGCCTCCAGTCATCGCTGGGGTATTCGATGTTATGCAAAATCGCAGGAACGGGGCCTTCAAATAAAAGTCGGCCATTTCTTTCGATTGATGCTGGTAAGCGGCCGCGAACCCCGACATGTAACTCTTTGGACTCACTCCCGCCGGGGGCCGCATGATTGCGCAGAACCTGACATTGCTAGCGGAACGCTCCCAAGCGCCAGGCAATTGGCGCGTGCGTGTACTGCGCAGTTTCGGGCGGATGCGTTATCAGTTGCTCGGCGGCCTGCTGTTTGGGGTGATCTGCCCTATCCTATTGCGCAATCAGGGGCTTTTGGGCGTCCTCGCGCCCAATGACGTCAATTATCAGAACTCATTGCTCGGCACTTTCGTGGCGCTGATCCTTGGCTTCGTCATTCTGCGGAAGACCACAGCCCTCCCCGGCTCGACCGCCTTCATGAACGTCCTGCCGGCTTTCGTGATCTCTTTTGGCATCGTGATCGCCATCTTTTATGGCTTCCGTCTGAATTATTCGCGCTATCAGTTCCTTGCGAGCTTCCTCTTCATGGTGAGCTGGTTCTATTTCGTAATGATGATGATCGCGCGCATTCAGCGCCCTGCTTTCGGCATGGTTGCTGGTGGTCAGTCAAACCAGTTGCCGGGTATCTCAAGCATTGATGTGGTCGAGCTGAAATCGGTTGCGGATGCAGACCGGCTCGCCGGCTTGCCGATTGTTGCTGATTTCCGCAGTGGCCTTTCGGGAGACTGGGAGCGCTATCTGGCCGAACAGGCCGTGCGCGGACGGCTCGTCTTCAATGCGCGCCATCTCATTGAATCGCTCGAAGGCAAGGTTGAGCTGGAGCACCTCTCAGAGAACAGCCTCGGCCAGCTCTCGCTCGACCAAATCTATCGTCCGGCCAAGCGCTATGTCGATGCGCTCGCCGCTGCGATCGTCCTGCTTGTCGCAAGCCCCTTCCTGTTCGCGATCGGCGTTGCGATTCGGCTTGATTCTACCGGGCCCGCCCTTTTTCGCCAGACGCGGATCGGATTTCGCGGCGAGCCATTCACGGTCTACAAATTTCGTTCGATGAAAGTCGTCGCGCCTGAGGAAGAAAACCTGACGGGTGACATGACACAGTCCGGTGATGACCGGATTACCCGGCTTGGTCATATCCTCCGCAAGCTGCGCATCGACGAGCTGCCGCAACTGATCAATGTCGTCCGCGGAGAGATGAGCTGGATCGGCCCGCGCCCTGAGACGCTTCGCCTCTCGCGCTGGTATGAACAGGAAATCCCATTCTACCGCATCCGTCACGCCGTCCGTCCTGGCATTACCGGCTGGGCTCAGGTTTGCCAGGGGCATGTGACGAGTGTCGATGATGTCCGCGAAAAGCTTCAATATGACCTTTTCTACGTGAAGAATTTCTCGGTCTGGTTTGACGTGCTCATCGTGATCCACACGATCCGCGTCATGCTGACGGGCAAGGGCGCAAAATAAGACCTGCTGAAGCAGGCTTTTCATTTTCAGCTCCCGCAAATCGCACGATAAGTGGGAACAGTTCGGAAGTTGCGCGCGTTTTATCCGGGCGCTGTTGAAATCTGGTAGTTGTGCTCAGAAACCTGTTCAAAAAGGCGGAAGCCGTCACGCCCGCAGGCCCGATGGGGCCGCCAGGAAAACGGTGCTATGCCATTGGCGATGTGCATGGATGTGCCCGGCAACTCGAAGGCCTCCTCACCCAGATTCGCGATGACATTGTTCGACGCCCGCGAAAGAAAACGGCGATCGTCTCGCTTGGCGATTTGATCGACCGGGGCCCAGATTCTCGCGGCGTCATTGAGCAATTCATGACTTTTGCGATGCCGGACATTTCAACCCATGTGATCGCCGGTAATCACGAAGAAATGCTGATCACGGGGCTGACAGATGACCCTTCCGTCCTGCCGAACTGGCTGCGCCATGGCGGTTACGCCTTTTGCGAGAGCTATGGTTTGTCTGCGGAAGACCTGATGGGGGTAGATGGAGACACGGCCCGCACCCGAATCCTGGGGGTCGTACCCGAAGCACATCTCGACTTTCTGGCAGATACAGTCGAACGCGTGCGATTCGGTGATTACCTGCTGGTTCATGCTGGTGTGAACCCGGCCCGACCGCTCAATGATCAGAACAGTGCGGACCTGCGATGGATCCGTGATGACTTCCTCAACAGTGACAAGGATTTCGGTGCCGTCATCGTACACGGACACACCGTATTCGAGGATGTTGAGCACAAGCACAACCGGATCAGCCTCGATACTGGCGCCTATCGAACCGGCAAACTGACCGCGATCCGGCTCGAAGATGACGAGCAGGAATTGTTTGCCGCGTGCTGATTGTATCCCTGAAGACTCACACGTAAAAAATGCACGTTTACGGCATATTCCGGCCCCGAAATTCCCGTGTTCCGGTTTACAAAAACGCCGTTGCACGTTACGTGAATCAAAGGTTCAACGGGGTTTCAGAACTATGAATGCGATCAAGATTCTTGCGCCAGCTTTTGGCGCAGCTTTTCTGATCGGCGCGGCACATGCCGAACCGGTCGGGACCATGACTTCCGTCGAGGGTGAAGTGTTTGCACTCCGCGGCAACGAGACCATCGCGCTCAGCGCTGGCGACGAGCTTCTCGCAAACGACCGCGTGGTCGCTCGCGAAGCCGCTACTGCTACGATCGACGCCTATGGCTGCGCGTCGACGCTCAACTCCGGCGCAATGATCAGCGTCAATGACACGATGTGCGGTGCGGAGCCGATCAGCTTCGGTTACGCGCAAGCAGAAGGCTTTGCCTTCTCCAACTTCTTCATCACCGCAGCTCTTATCGCGACGCCAGCCATTATCGGCATCGCGATTTCTGAGAGCGACGACGACGATCCAGTTAGCCCGTAAGTATTGCGGCTTCTCCTAGAGTACCAAAAGCCACTCCTCTCGTAGGGGTGGCTTTTTTATGTGACCGTTTCCGCCTTATTTTCTAAGGGGATGCGGACGCGCTGTCGCAGACTCACTCTAGGCTTGTGGCGAGTAAAGGAGACCCCGTGACCAAGAGCGCTTTCATCACCGGCATTACCGGGCAGGACGGCTCCTATCTGACAGAGCTGCTCCTTGAGAAAGGCTACACCGTTCACGGTACAGTCCGCCGGTCGAGCTCGATTGCTCGCCCCCGCCTCGAACACCTCGTCTCCAATGATGAGATCTATAACAAGCGCCTGTTCCTTCATTATGCCGACCTTCTCGACATGACGGCGATGAAGCGATTGCTGGAAAAGCTGTGCCCGGACGAATTCTACCATTTTGCTGGCCAGTCTCATGTCGGCCTCAGCTTTGAGATCCCCGTCGCGACAGCTGACCTTTCGGCGATTGGCGCTCTCAAACTGCTCGAGCTATTCCGCGAGCTCGAGAAGCCGCCGCGCCTGATGCACATCGCCAGCAGTGAGCTTTTCGGTGCACCTGACGTCACGCCGCAAAATGAGCAAACAGCCGTGCGGCCGACATCTCCCTATGGTGCCGCGAAAGCTTTCGCATTCGACTGTGTACGTATTTACCGGAACACTTACGGGCTCTTTGCGACCAATGCGATCGCCTATAATCATGAAAGCCCTCGCCGCGGCGAAGCCTTTGTCACGCGCAAAATCGTCAAGGGCGTCGCTGATATCGTCCGGGGACGTCAATCCGTCCTCAAACTGGGAAATCTCGATGTCGAACGAGATTGGGGCTATGCGCCTGAATATGTCGAGGCAATGTGGCGGATCCTCCAGCAGGAGACGCCGGATGATTTCGTGATTGCCAGCGGAAAGCTCACAACGCTTCGGGATTTCCTTCGCTATGCTTTCGAGGCAGCGGACCTTGACTGGGAAAAACATGTCGAGATCGACCCGCGCTTCTTCCGTCCCAGCGAACCCAAGGCTTTGTGCGGCGATCCGGCAAAGGCCGAACGAGTACTGGGATGGCGTGCGCAGACAGGGCCAGAAGCGTTGGCAGAGCTGATGGTCAAAGCTGAGCTCGATGGGAATACGCCGTGACCGGAACAATGACTGCAAAATTACCTGCCAGTCTCATGCCTTATCAGACGGACAGTCTCATCCGCATGGGTCGGGACCATGATGGCGGGTATGTCCTTGATGAACGCAGCATTATGAACGCTGAGGCGCTGATCAGTTTCGGCATCAATGATGACTGGAGCTTCGAGGAAGATTTCCGTGCCCGGAACGAATCACCTGTCTATGCCTATGATGGCAAGGTTTCGACGGGCTATTTCGGCGCCATGCTGGTCAAATGTTTCTCAAGCCCTTCTAAGCTCCGCAACATTCCGCACTGGCTGCGCACCATCAGGGAGTATCGCCAGTTCTTCCGTGGTGACGTGCGACACATCCAGAAATATGTCGGCGAGACGGATGCGGATCATTTCGCCTCCCTGCCTGGCATTCTCGCGTCTCACCTTCCGCAATCCGACAGCAAATTCTTCCTGAAGATCGATATCGAGGGCTGGGAGTACCGGATCCTTGAGGATATTCTGAGCATCGCGCACCGGCTCACCGGCCTTGCGATGGAATTCCACGATGTCGACCTTCATCTCGATAAGATCACATCATTTGTCGAGCGGCTTCCGCTGTCCGTCTGTCATATCCATGCGAATAATTACAGCCCGATCAGCCGAACGGGGTGCCCCTACGTTATAGAGATGTCTTTCACCTCACAGCCCATCAGCGATGTTCCGGCTAGCCTGCCGTCTGTCCTTGATATGGTGAATAATCGTCATGCTGACGAAATTGCCTTCGAATTTGCATGAGCGACAATAAAGGCAGTTACCGGCACGAAAAGAATGAGCGGGCCATCTCGACCCACCATCTGGAAGGTCGGCATGGGACACTCGCCGCCCGTGGCGGGGCGATTGCAACTGCCAGCCACCTGACGTTCACCCTGATCCAGATTGCCCAGCTCGCGCTATTCTCGCGCCTGCTGACCCCGGCTGATTTCGGCATTGTCGCCATGGCGATGACGCTGACCGGTTTCATCCGCCTGTTCGCCGATATGGGCTTGCCCAATGCGACGGTGCAGCGGGACGATCTCGACCAGAATATGGTCAGTGGGCTGTTCTACATCAATGCCGGGGTAGGCCTTGGATTGATGCTGTTCTGCTGCGCGCTGGCGCCACTCGCTGCCATGATCTTCGACGAGCCGCGCGTGCTGGCCGTCATCATCGCGCTTTCCGTTATCCTGCCGCTCAATGCCTTACGTAACCAGCATCAGGCACTATTACGCCGGCAACTGAGATTCCTCCCCCTGACGGTGATTCAGGTTTCGACCGCCCTTCTCGGACTGGGCGTTGGCGCGAGCGTCGCCCTCCTCACAGATTGGGGATATTGGGCCATTGTCTGGAGCCTTGTCAGCGCAGCGGTCTGGGAGCTCGTCCTCTTCTGGCTCCTCTGTCACTGGCGGCCAGGAAAGGTCCATTCATGGACGCCGATCCGCCCCGCCATCAGTTTCGGCCTGCACATCGTCTTCTCGAACCTGTTCGGCTGGATCTGGAAACAGTCGGATAACGGACTGATCGGCTGGCGATGGGGCGCAGTAGAGCTGGGTCTCTATGCCCGTGCCTACTCCCTCCTCCTCTTGCCCCTGATGATCATTGGCGGGCCGCTCGCCTCCGCTTTCATTCCGGCGCTCAGCAGGTTGCAGGCCAAAGCCGCCGAATGGGATCACCTCTTCCACCGCATCGCCCGCGCGACATTCATTTTTGCAGGGCTGATGGGCGTCGTTCTTTATGCGAATGCGGAATATCTGACCGTCCTCGCTCTCGGCGAAGGCTTTGTGCGCAGCGGCGACATCTTCAAGGTACTCGCCCTGTCGATTTTCCCCGCAGCGGCATGGGAGATCAGCCGCTTCGTCTTCCTGTCGCTCGGGCGCGGCGATGTCATGCTCAAATACACGATGGCAGCTGGCCCCCTTCACCTGATCGCCTTCCTGATAGGCCTGCCGCATGGCGCCATCGGTGTTGCGTGGGGACTGACCATCGTCTCATGGGTATTGCTGGTGCCGATCCTATACGTCGCGGCCCATGCAGGCGGGAGATCGGTGAAGCCGTTCATATCTTCCGTCCTCCCTGCAATCCTTGCATATGGCGTCACCAGTACGGCCGGACTTTTCGTCATTGAACCGATGACGGATCTATTGCCGCCTTTTGCGGGGCTCATCTTGAGCGGGCTGGGACTGACCGCCACCTATTTCGGTACGCTGGGCGCCTGCGCGTTTGTGCATGAGGGATTGCGCAGCGATATTCGCCTTGCTTGGCGAGCAACGCTCCGTCTTCTGCCTTTTGGCAAGTCAGATCTCGCTTAATCCACAGTGCCTTGTGTACGGTGAAAATAGGCCGCGTCTTCGGGCATCTTGCGGATGAACTCTGCCGGCACGCCGCTGTAGAGTGCATGGGTTACTGTCGGCGCACCGCGGAAAACCGATCCCGCGCCAAGAACGGTCCCATCCGGCACGACGGCCCCCTTCAGGATCACCGAGCCGGTGCCGAGTAAACAGTACCGCCCGATCTCGACCGGCTTTGAGGTCTGGCGGTTCTCCACGGGGTCGATGCCGTGGGTGAGGATCTGGGTGTAAAACCCCGCTACTGTTGAAAAGGCACCGATCCGTACACGGTTCGTACAATCAACAATATGCCGCGAGGTCAGCGAGCTTTGCTCTTCCATGATGAAGTCCGGCGTGCGGTCATGCTCGTTCAGGAAATGCCGGTCCGTCGGCCCGATCATGCCGTAAATCCAGTTGAAGGTGCCGATCCGCGCCTCTTCACCGATACGGACCTCCCGCACATTGCGGATAAAGGTGAAGGCCCCGATCTTGGCACCGGGACCAAGTGTCAGTTTCTGCACCCGGAGGAAACAAGGGCCGAGCACGGCTGTCCGGTCGATCTCATATCCCAGTACCGCACGATAGAGCCTGCGCCGCAATCGCCCTGGCAAGATCATCCCCAACAAAAAAGCGAGCCCCGAGCGCCATGTGCCTGGCAGGCGCGGATAGGCTGTCTCAGCTTCGCTCATGACGCGCTCTTCTCTCTTGCTTCTGCAAGGGCAGCATCGGCCTCGGGGCTCGGGATTAGCACTTTGCGGACCCGTGCTGGCGCACCGGCTATCAAGACACCCGGAGGAAATGTGCCGTGCACGACGCTGTTTGCGCCCACCACACAGTCATTTCCGATCTGTGTGCCCGCACCGATATAGGCGCCGCGCCCGATCCAGACATTCTCTCCCACTTCGATGGGTCCTGATTTATAGCCCTGCCCGCGCACGCCCCGCCCTTCGGCCATTTCATGAGCCTGATCCCGGAAACTGACATATTCAGCAATCGCCGTATTCTTCCCGATGCGAATCGAGTCGATGGCCACGAATACACAACCCATATTGACGGTAACGTCATCGCCCCACTCAATCGTCGAAGTCAGCGAGGTCGCAAAATAGGTGTCATCGCCAATCCGGCAGTTCCGCCCGATCTTCAGCCGGCATGGCCGGTGCAGGAGGCGAATGCGGCCATAAATCGTTGTTGAAAAAGGCAGGGGACGGAAGAACACAAAACAGGTGAGATTGTACCAGACGAGCCGGAGCGTCACCGCGATCCGGTGCAGAATGTGTGAGACGGCCCTGACGGGGACGGCAAGAGACATCGTGTTTTCAATCCCCTGCACCGGTTAGGGTGCAATCTGTACGGCGCGCAAGAAATCTAGCTGATTCTGGCATCCCGATCCTTCACCCGAGCACGGCCCGGATCAGCCGATCTTCATATAAATCCCAGGCAAATTGCCGGGCGAAGTCTTTCGCGGCGGTTCCCATCCGGTCGCGCGCCGCCCGGTCCTCAACCAGGGCTTCGATGGCATTGGCCAGCGCCTCTGGATCGCGTTCGGGCACAATACTCGTCTCGATGCCGTCCCGTGCTGGCGAGCCGACCGCTTTGGTAACGACAGAAGGCAGGCCCGCCGCCATCGCCTCATAGGCAACGCCTGCCGAACCTTCCGCAACAGAGGGCAGGACGAAAAGATCCGCCTTCTTATATTCAGCCAGCATCCGCTCACGCGGCACGCGGCCGACGAAATCGAGCGGCTTGCAGAGCGGCTGCTCCACGATGTGCGCGGTCGTGTTCCCGACAATACGGAACCGGTAATCCCGCCCCCGCGCGCGCAAGATCTCCGCCGCCATGGCAAGATACTGGATGCCTTTTCTTAAATCCGCAGAGCCCGCGAACAGGATTGTCCCCGGCTCAGGCTCATTCTCGATCCCGAAGAAAAGATCATTGACCGCATAGGGTTCGATCCGCACGCGGTCCTTATCGATGCCCCAGTTTTCGATGATATCGTCCGCCACGAAATCGGAGGGACAGACAAAGCGGGTCACGACCTCTTTCATCCGTGTAAAGTGCGGATTGTCCTCATTATAGACACTGCAATAGGTGACGGGGCCATCCCAACCGGGAAAGAGCCGGCATTCCTCCTCCATGATCCGTTCGACCGACGGCGCAATCGTCATGTCGGCGGCGACTTCCAGCCCGCGATGGCGAGCTTCTTCAAGGAAGCGTCCGCCTTCGAGCGTCTGTCCGCTCATCATGGTGTAGATATGGGTTGCGTCACCATAACCTGCGGCGATCATCGCCTCGCCCCAGTCACGGTCGAAATCCTGCCGCGCTTTTGCCGACACCGCCGGGGATGTGGCCCGCGCCATGCGCATCTCATAGGCCAGCGCCGGGCGATCAAAACTTTTTGTCTTTTCCCGGATCAATTCCGGCGGCAGCCGCCCGGCGAAATTCGAGAGTTTCTTTCTGATCCCGCCGGGCAGCGGCAGTTTCGATAAGGTTCCCGCAGCCTTGCCCGAACCTGACGTGCCGCAAAGGTCCGTATAAAAGGCTTCAAGCAACCCCGCCTTCTCGAAAATCGAGGGAACAGCATAGCGATGCCGGGCGCCCATCTGCACGACGATGACCCGCGCATCGAGGACTTCCGGCGGCAGGCTCATGCTGCGTCCTCGTGTGGCTGGCCTGCGGTCGGTGCCCAATCTTCAACTTTACCGGTCGTCAGATACGCCTCCCAGCGATCAACCAGCGTTTGATAGCTGAAATGCGTCGTATAATGCTGTTGCAGGCGAACGGGATCCGCCTCGCCCTGAATGATCCGTGTGGCAAGTTTCTCATAAAGCGGCAGGAACTGGTCGAGATTGCCGTCCGTAATCTCACAATCCTGATTGGCGTAATCGGGGATCCCACCCACCCCGTTGGCCGTAAACGGCACCCCGCAAGCCATGCTTTCAAGCAAGACCAGCGGCGCGCCCTCCTTGCCCCATGTCGGCAGGAGGGTCATGTCATAGCTGCGCAAGAGGTCGACATAGGCCTGCCCGCTCGGATAGCGGCCCTTCAGCGCGATCTGCGCGGACAGCCCTTTATCTTCGATCATCGCAGCCAATCGGTCATGTTCTTCACCGGTGCCGTAGATATCGAGGCACTCCGCATAGACGGCCAGCCGATCCCAATTCTCGATCAGGTGATCGACACCCTTGTGCCGCGCCAGTCGTCCGAAATAGGCAAGCTTCAACCGGCGCCCTGGGTCAGGCGATAATTTCTCCGCTTGCGGAATGCCTGCAACCACTTCCAGTGGTTCTGGCAGCGCCGGGATCACCTCAGCTGGTTTTTTCCAGCCAAATGTCTTCCGGAAAGTCTCGCGGACCGGGCGTCCCTGCCCGACAATATCGTCAAACCCGAAATGCACGAGCGAACGCGGATCTAGCCGCCCTTCGCGCTCACCGCTCATCACTTCGAAGAAAATACGGCGCTTCACTCGGCGAAGCGCGAGTGTCAGCCCCATCGCTTTCCAGCCCGTGCCGGTAATGACGACCGCTTCGATCTCCTCGCCTTTCATCTTGTTGATGAGCGAGAGAACATGTCCGGCATCGCCATATTCAATGATGTTGTAATGGGGATTTTCCGGCAGACCGCCCAAACGATCATGGACGGGCCGAGGGGTCAGCACATCAATGGAATGCCCTTTGGCTGTCAGGCCCTCTGCCAGCCAGTGGGTATGATTCTGGATACCGCCATTGCCGTAGAGCAATCCGATCAGAACAAAGCGCATTTTATATCCCCGAAACCGCCTTTCCCCTATCGATGGCCGGAACAACTGTCCAGATTGCTAGTTTTGTAAAGCAACCACATCTAAGAGTTCTGGCATACATAGTCTGTGTATTGATTAATAAGGGAGTGTCGAGATGAATTCCGCAGCCTTGTCTCTGGGAATCGTCACGGGGTCGATCTCCCGCAAAGCAGGTGGCCTTTTCACGTCAGTCCGAGAATCCGCGCAATCCTTGGCCGGCAATGGTGTCGGGGTCAGCATTTATGGCCTCGAAGACGAATTTAGCGCAGAAGATGCTCAAGCCTGGGCGCCCCTGATACCGCAGCATTTCGCATCCAAAGGCCCGACTGCACTCGGGCTCTCACCAGCGCTAATGCGAACAATTACAAATGCCCCCCATGATGTGATGCACCAGCATGGGATCTGGCAGATGCCGTCCCGCTCGGTCACGCAATGGCATCGCCGTACCGGCAAGCCTTACATGATCTCTCCAAGGGGCATGCTGGATCCGTGGGCGCTCAATAATTCCAGCTGGAAGAAGAGACTTGTCGGCGCCTTGTTCGAGAAAGAAAATCTGCGCCGCGCAAGCTGCCTACACGCGCTGAACGCCTCTGAAGCCCAGTCGATGCGTGATTTCGGGCTCGAAAATCCGATCGCCATCATCCCCAATGGAACACATATGCCGGATACGGGGCAGAAACTTCCCCGCCCGGACTGGTTGCCGAATGACGGGCGAAAGACACTCCTGTTCCTTGGCCGGCTGCACCAGAAAAAGGGCATCATCGAGCTGATAGAAGCCTGGTCCCTGCTCAAGAAACTCGCGCCGGATGTACAACAGCAATGGCGGCTTGCCATTGCCGGCTGGGATGATGGCGGCCATCTCGTCACCATTCTCGACACGATTTCCGCTAGCGGTTTTGGCCTTGATGACATCGTCATGCCGGGTCCACTGCACGGCAGAGAAAAGGATGCCGCTTTTGTCCATTCGGATGCGTTCATCCTGCCTTCTTATTCAGAAGGACTGCCAATCGCCGTTCTTGAGGCCTGGTCATGGCAACTGCCTGTCCTGATGACAGCCGCCTGTAATCTGCCCGAAGGTTTTGAAGCGGGCGCCGCCTCTGAGCTCTCAACAGAGCCCGAGGACATGGCGGAAATCCTTCGTGATGATCTGGGAGCAGACCTTGCCCGCATGGGACTCGCCGGCCGCAAGCTCGTTGAGGACCGTTTTGCCTGGCCCTCGATCGCTGCGCAGCATGAGGCTGTCTACCGCTGGATGCTTGATGGCGGCACGCAGCCAGATGTTGTCAGGCTCGACTAGAACGTGCTTCTCTCAAACCGCGCACGCATCCGGCGTATAGCAGGATGTGCGGCATCATACCTGCACAGCATGGCTCCGAATGAGCCAAATCAGTTCCTTATCCACAGCAAGGCACGAAATTCGTTGGATTTTACGCCCTGCATGGACTTCGCAAGCTGAACAGCATATCGAAGTCCCGGTGAGGATCAGGGAGTCGGGGCGGAGAGCCTGACTCGTGTCAAATCGGGACCGGCAAAGCAGCCGGACGGGTGAGAATATGCGTGTAATTGTGACGGGCGGTGCCGGTTATATTGGATCGCATGCCTGCAAGGCCCTGGCGGAAGCCGGGCATGAGCCCGTCGCCCTCGACAATTTCACGACCGGACATCGCTGGGCTGTCAAATGGGGCCCACTGGCCGAAGTTGATCTGAATGACCGCCGCGGCGTACTCGCCGCCTTCCGTGAATATCAGCCCGATGCCGTCATGCACTTTGCGGCGCTCTCGATCGTTGGCGACTCGGTCAATCAGCCGGATCTTTATTACCGCACCAATGTATCGGGCACGCTCAACCTCTTCGAAGCGATGACCCAGACTGGTGTCGAGCGCTTCGTCTTTTCCAGCTCGTGCGCCACCTATGGCGAGACCAATGAGATGCCGCTGACCGAGGCGTCCCCGCAAATGCCGCTCAATCCGTATGGCCAGTCGAAAATGATGGTCGAGCAGATGCTGAAGGATCTGAGCGCCGCAGGCGATTGCGGCGCGACTGCCCTTCGCTATTTCAATGCAGCAGGCGCCGATCCCGATGGCGAAACGGGCGAAGATCACGATCCTGAGACCCATCTCATCCCGATCATCCTGCAGGCAGCCTCTGGGCGCCGCTCTCATATCTCGGTCTTCGGCAGCGATTACGACACGCCCGATGGCACATGTGTGCGAGATTACGTCCATGTCTCCGATCTTGCCCGCGCCCATGTTGCCGCGCTTGAGACGACGACCCGCGGCGAGTTCCGCGCCTTCAATCTTGGCACCGGTCACGGTCACAGCGTGCGCGAAGTGATTGAAAGCGCGCGCCGGGTGACCGGCCGCAGCTTTGACGTTCGCGAAGCCGAACGCCGCGCGGGCGATGCGCCGCTTCTCGTTGCGGATGCTTCCAAAGCCAAGGCAGAGCTTGGCTGGTCTCCTCAGTTCACGGAGCTTGACGATATTGTCCGCACCGCCTGGCACTGGATGGAGCGCGACACCAAGGCAGGAAGCGCCGCGTGAGTGACAGCTCACGAGACGAGTTATCCCCACCCCTTCAGGATATTGCGGCCAACCGGCGCGCACAAAAATGGTCTCGTCAGGCACTGATAGGCCGGATTTTGTGGGCGTTTGTGCGGCCCGTATTTGCACTGAGCCCGCGTCCGCTCTGGGGCCTGCGCAATAGCATCCTCCGGCTTTTCGGCGCGAAGATCGCCGCCAACGTCCATGTCTATCCAAGCGTGAAGATCACCATTCCGTGGAATCTCGACATCGGCGCAGAGACCGCGATCGGGGATGGCGCCATCCTCTATGCGCTCGGGCCGATCACGATCGGACAGCAGGCGACGATCTCACAAGGCGCGCATCTTTGCGCCGGAACACATGATTATCGAGAGGCGGACATGCCGCTGATCAAGGCGCCGATCACTATCGGCGATGGGGCCTGGATCTGCGCGGACGCCTTTATCGGACCGGGACGGAAGATCGGGAACCGCGCCATTGTCGCCGCAAGGGGAGTTGTGGTTAAGGATATTCCGGACAGCGTGATCGTTGGCGGCAATCCGGCCACCTTCATTGCGCCGAGACAGGAACCATGACCGGCGACATTCCGATTTCCGTCATCATTCCGGCAAAGAATGAAGAGGCCAATCTGCCGCGCTGCCTGTCGCGCCTCAAACGCTTCGCTGAAGTCGTGATTGTCGATTCTGGCAGTGAAGACCGGACGGGCGAGATCGCCCGGGAGTTTGGCGCCGAGATCATCCAGTTTGACTGGAATGGCCGTTATCCCAAGAAGCGCAACTGGTACCTTCTCAATCACAAACCGAAATGTGACTGGGTACTTTTTCTGGATGCGGATGAAATCATTGATGACGTCTTCTGCGAGGAAGCAGCGCGCGCCGTCGCATCTGGCACGCATGACGGCTACTGGCTGAACTACACCAATTTCTTCCTCGGCAAGCCGCTCAAATATGGCGATCCGCAACGCAAGCTCGCCCTCTTCCGCTTTGGCGCCGGCCTCTATGAGCGCATCGACGAAATGGGCTGGAGCCGGCTCGACATGGAAGTCCATGAACACCCGGTGATCGACGGGCCGATTGGCGAGATCACCACCCGGATCGAGCACAATGATTATCGCGGGATTGCCAAATTCATCGACCGGCACCGCGATTATGCGCTGTGGGAAGCCAAACGCGTTGAAGTCTTGCGTGCGCGCGGGCTTGAGAATGCAGAGCACCTCACCGACCGTCAGCGCACGAAATACAAGAATATCGACAAATGGTGGTTCCCGTGGAGCTACTTCGCCTTCACTTATTTTGCAAAGCGCGGTTTCCTTGATGGCGGGCCCGGTTTTGCCATCGCCTTCTACAAGCTGTGGTATTTTTTCTCGATCCGGCTTCTGATCCGGGAGAATATGCGCGATCAGCAGAATGAGGCGCAGGCATCTTCCGGCGCCATAACCGAGACGGCAGCAGGCCCGCAGGCCAACTGACGGCCGAATATCTGAACGAGGCAGCGGAGATCAGCATGCGTAATGTTTATGGCCGGAAACGGGTGCTTGTGACGGGTGGCGCGGGCTTCCTCGGCTCTCACCTGATCGATCGCCTGCTCGACCGCGGCGATGAAGTCCTCTGCGTCGATAATCTCTTCACAGGCGACAAGAGCAATCTCGATCACCTCGCCGGCCATCCGCGCTTTGAATTCATGCGCCACGATGTCTGCTTTCCGCTCTATGTCGAGGTCGATGAGATCTACAATCTCGCCTGCCCCGCCTCGCCGATCCACTACCAGCACGATCCCGTGCAAACGACCAAGACGTCCGTTCATGGCGCGATCAACATGCTGGGCCTTGCCAAGCGGTTGAGATGCAAGATTTTCCAGGCGTCGACGTCGGAAGTTTACGGCGATCCTAATATTCATCCGCAGCCGGAAGAATATTGGGGAAATGTCAACCCGATCGGCCCCCGCTCCTGCTATGATGAGGGTAAGAGATGCGCAGAGACCCTGTTCTTCGACTACCACCGCCAACATGGGCTGCAGGTCAAAGTCGCAAGGATTTTCAATACTTACGGCCCTCGGATGCATGCCTCTGACGGCCGCGTCGTCTCCAATTTCATTGTTCAGGCGCTCAAAGGCGAAGACATCACCATTTTCGGAGATGGCTCGCAGACACGCTCCTTCTGTTACGTCGATGACCTCATCGAGGGGTTCATGCGGCTGATGGAGACTGACGACGACGTGATCGGGCCGATCAATCTGGGCAATCCCGGTGAATTCACGATTCGCCAGCTGGCCGAGCTGGTCATCGAGATGACAGATTCGAAATCCGGCCTCGTCGAGCATCCCTTGCCACAGGATGACCCCATGCAGCGCCGTCCGGACATCACAAAGGCGCAATCCATTCTTAACTGGGAGCCTTCAGTCCCGTTGAAACAAGGACTTGAACGGACGATAGCCTACTTCCGCGGCAAACTCGCCGAATAGGGGTAGAGCCGACCCGGCATGATTGAACATGCGGCGAATCACACGCGCATCACACGAAGCCCAGCAAACTGTTGCTTTTTCAGCTAAATAATGGTGTCATCAGGGCGTTTCGCGGGGGTGTGAGTAATGGCGTCGGTCTTCCCAGGCGTGGATGAAATTCCTGCGGATGCGGCTGACCGCATCCGCTTTTTGCATATGGCGACCTTCGGGGCGAGCCGTGAGAGTGCCATCGATATTTTTGGCATCAAGGCGAAGTCCTGGCGGCACCAGTGGATCAATCGCCAATTCAATACGCCGAACACGACTGATCACGCCGAAAATGTTGCGGACATTGAGGTCTATTTCAAACCGGGCCTGCAATGGCCCTCCTCGCTTGCTGGCGGGCTTTACCATCCCGCAGGCTCGAAAATACACACTGTACGGAGCCTCTGGAAAAGCTTCATTGAAGCCGAAGACCAGCTGCGCAAGCGTGTCACGGCATCGCTCCTCAGCATCTTTTCCCTGAACCAGCAGTTCGATTCGATCGGCTCACGGAAGAATTCCTTCTTCTCTGCTGGCTTTGCCAATATGATCGAGGCGAACGCCTTCGGGAATTATCGCGATATCCTCCTGGGCGTCTCCAAAAGCCCGGCCATGGGCGGCTATCTGACCTTCGCGGGTAACCAGAAGGCAGCTTATGATAGTGAGGGCAATCCAACCCAGCTTCCCGATGAGAACTATGCGCGCGAAGTGCTGCAGCTTTTCTCAATCGGACTTTTCGAGCTGAAAACGAACGGTCAGCCGAAGACTGACGCTGAGGGCAATCCCATCGAGACCTACTCGCAGGAAGATATCCTCAATCTGGCGCGGGTCTTTACCGGGTGGAACTACCCCGATGGACGTATCGACGTCATCGCCAATGAACCCCTGGTTCTTGACGAAAGCCAGCACTCCCCGGAAGAAAAACGCTTCCTCGGCGGGGTTATCCCGGAGAACACGCCGGGCGCGCAGACGCTCGAGATGGCGATCGACATCATCTTCAATCACCCGAATGTCGGTCCATTCGTCAGCAAACAGCTGATCCAGCGTTTGGTGATGAGTAACCCGTCTCCTGATTACATTGAGGCGGTCGCGGCGAAGTTCAATAATAATGGTTCTGGTGTCCGCGGGGATATGAAAGCTGTGATCCGCCGGATCCTGACCCACCCCGAAGCGCAAGATTCAACCAACCTCCCTGGCAATCAGGTTTTCTCTGGCGGCAAGCTGAGGGAGCCGATGATGCGCCTGACCGCGATTGCGCGCGCCATGGGGACGAAGTCGACCGAGGCATTCTTCCCCATCGGCAAGCATCCGGCGTCTCTACAGGGGCTTGGGCAAGCCCCGATGATGCCGCCGTCGATTTTCCACTTCTTCCGGCCGGGCTACGCCCCTGCAGGCTCTGCGATCAGTGACCTTGGGGAGGTTGCACCGGAATTCCAGATCTCATCCGGCGCGGCGATCCCCTCCGGCATCAATTTCATCAATGACGCGATCTATGATCTTGAACTGCTGCTCGACACAGAGTTGCAGCCGATGATCGATCTTGCGCCGAATGCGGTGGATCTTGTCGATTATCTCTGCCTGCTGCTGACAGGTGATGCGATCAGCGCAAGCGATCGTGCGGCGATTGCAGAGGTTGTCGGCAATATCAGCATCAATCCGAATGATGAGGAACAGGACCTCAAGCGCCGTATGCGCGGGGCCCTTAGGCTCATCGCTGCCCATCCGAACTTTCTGGTTCAGTATTAAGACGCGAGGAAACAGGACATGACAAAGAACATATCCCCTTCCCGCCGTCGCTTCCTGCAGATGATGGGCCGTACCGGGAGCTTTGGCGCAGCGGCGCCGATGCTCACCTCGCTTGTTGCTGGCTCGGCCGCTTCGGCACAATCAGGCCACGATGATTATCGGGCAATCGTATGCATCTTCCTGTTTGGCGGGAATGACTGCCACAACACTGTCATTCCGCTCGATGAGCATCATTATAATCTCTACAATTCGGCCCGTGCGGCCGTCGCCGTAGACCGCAACGACCTCTTCGATAAAGAGATTGTCGTCTCTGGCAGTTGGGGTGGCGGGCGTCGCTTTGCCTTCAACCCCCAGCTTGGAGGCCTTCATACGCTCTTTAATCGCGGCCAGCTTGGCCTTGTGATGAATGTGGGGTCATTGATTGCGCCGGTGACGGCACAGGATGTCCAGAACGAGCACAACCTGCCGCCAAAGCTCTTCTCGCATAATGACCAGTTCACTTTCTGGCAGTCGATGGCGGTCGAGGGTGCCAAATCTGGTTGGGGCGGACGTCTCGGTGAACTGCTCGGAGGCTCGAACACCAATGCGCCGCTGATGACCATGGTTTCAACGGCCGGTCAGTCGACCTTTACGCAAGGCCGCGATCTTTCGGCATCGCTCGTCAACTCGACCGGCCCTGTCGCCGTCGACACGTTCAACGGCAGCGACGGCTTTGCTTCGCTGACGCTCGAAAACTTGCTGCAAGTGACACCAATGCGCCTTGGCGCGGAATTGACCCGCCAGACCCAGCTGGCCCTCGCCAGCGAGGAACTCGTGACATCCACGCTGAATGGTGTGCCGGCGAAACTTGTTCAGGGTGCTTCCAATAACGGCAATGGCAATGGCGCGGTTTCCGACCTGCATGAACAGCTCAACATGGTCGCGCGAATCATTGCGGGCCGTCACAATACTGGCGTCGGCCGGCAGATCTTCTTCTGCTCGCTGGGCGGTTTTGATGCCCACGGTAATCTGACCACAGTGCATCCGGGTCTTCTGCATGATCTTGGCGATGCGATGCTGAGTTTCCAGAATGCGGTGGATGCGATGGGCGCGACGCAGAACGTCACGACGTTTACCGCATCGGATTTCGGTCGGGCACTGACCACCAATGGCCGCGGCTCAGACCATGGCTGGGGCGGTCACCATTTCGTGATGGGCGGCTGCGTCAAATCCTTCAGCTGGGCGGGCGCTGCGCCGACATTTGAGCCGGGCGGCCCGGACGATGCAGGCCAGGGACGTCTTATTCCGAATATCAGTGTTGATCAGTATGCGGCAGCCATCTCTCGCTGGATGGGTGCATCGCCGAGTGATCTTGCTGATGTCGCCCCGCGGATCGGCAATTTCGACGACATTACCCTCGATCTATTCACGCCCGACGCCATCATCGCATAAAAAAAGCGAGCCTCGCGGCTCGCTTGTCGGACCTCTCTGTCCGGGGAATTGGGTGCGGGAGTAGGATTTGAACCTACGACCTTCAGGTTATGAGCCTGACGAGCTACCGGGCTGCTCCATCCCGCAACACCTCCCCGTAGGGAACGGCGTATATGCAATTTCGCGGACGGCGATGCAACCAGTTTGTCGTCATTCAGCTGAAAAAAACCGTGCAAAAATCCGACGCTATGCGCGATTTTCAGCCGTAGGCCGCCGCATCCCACCAATAAGGATCCTGGCGCATCATTTGCGCGTCTTCTTCAGACAAAAGATCTAGGAGCTTCTCATTGCCCGGCCGGCTCGCCTCGATGATTTCAGCAACAAGTTCGGCCTCAATCGGTGCTTTGGGCTTTTGACCGAACGGCCAGAGTTTGGCGAGCACCGCATCAAGCGTGCCGCCATTGTCACGCCGCAGCCAGGGCATCGCACGATAGAGCGCAAGGTGATGGGTGGTCAGTGACGCATTGCGCCGGAAGCGGGAAGTCGGAACACCATTCGGCGCCTCAAGAGCTACAGCCTCCAGAAAAGCTGCAACGACATCCGTATCAGGACGAAAGAGCCGGATCCGCACATCCCTTACTGAAGGACACGCAGAAAATTTCTCGGCCAGGTGATGCCAGTCGAGTGCGCGTTCTTGTTGAAGCACGCGCCAAGCATGGATGGGATTGCCGTCCTGATTGGTCCAGGCAAACCATTGCCACCAGGCTGACGCCAGCCATTGTGCCTGCGGCCTTACAAACATCACAACTTCAACGTCTATATCTGATGGGAGTGACGAGAGTGCTTCCGCCTGCCGTGACCAGCTTTCCTGTGACAAGAGCAAATCGAATGGTGAACGCTCCCGTGACAAAAGTGTCGTCAGGACTTCCCCAAGATCTTCAGCAGAAGGAATGTATCCAAGCGGGTGCCTGATCGAGCGCCGTTTAAGCTCATCACCTGCGAGCCAACCATCTTTCTTACTGACGACCGCATAGCGAAGCTGTTCGCCATTCTTCTTAGACCGGAGTATCTGATGCCGGCACAAAAAGGACTGGATCGCGGAAGATCCGGTCTTGGGTACGCCGACATGTAGAATGAGACGGGTCATGACACAGCTTTAGCCTGAGTGGCTTGTGTCGTCGCAAAGAATGGGAGGAAAATGAACATGAAGTGGGAGTGTCGAGAGCTATAACGAACAAACCATCTCAGCAGGCCTGGCGACGACCTACTCTCCCACGTCTTGAGACGAAGTACCATCGGCGCTGCGGGATTTAACGACTGAGTTCGAGATGGGATCAGGTGGGGGCCCCGCGCCATAATCACCAGGCCGGCAGAAACGGTTTGTTCCGTTCACGAGAGTTTTAATATCCGTACAATTCAGCGTCAGGACCATCTCTTTGAGGAGACGGGCCGTTCGCCACGCATGAGTTAAGTGCGATCAAGCCTATCGAGCAATTAGTATCCGTCAGCTTCACGCATTGCTGCGCTTCCACACCGGACCTATCAACGTGGTGGTCTTCCACGGCTCTCAAGGGAAATCTGGTATTGAGGGCGGCTTCCCGCTTAGATGCTTTCAGCGGTTATCCGTTCCATACATAGCTACCCAGCTATGCCGCTGGCGCGACAACTGGTCCACCAGAGGTATGTCCACCCCGGTCCTCTCGTACTAAGGGCAGCTCCTCTCAAATTTCCTACTCCCACGGCAGATAGGGACCGAACTGTCTCACGACGTTCTAAACCCAGCTCACGTACCGCTTTAATTGGCGAACAGCCAAACCCTTGGGACCTGCTCCAGCCCCAGGATGCGATGAGCCGACATCGAGGTGCCAAACAATGCCGTCGATATGGACTCTTGGGCATCATCAGCCTGTTATCCCCGGCGTACCTTTTATCCGTTGAGCGATGGCCCTTCCACGCGGGACCACCGGATCACTATGGCCGTCTTTCGACTCTGCTCGACTTGTCAGTCTCGCAGTCAGGCTGGCTTATGCCATTGCACTCAACGAGCGATTTCCGACCGCTCTGAGCCAACCTTCGCGCGCCTCCGTTACCATTTAGGAGGCGACCGCCCCAGTCAAACTACCCACCATGCAGGGTCCCGGAACCGGATAACGGTCCGCGGTTAGATATCAATGACAACAAGGGCAGTATTTCACCAACGGCTCCCCTAAAACTGGCGCTCTAGGTTCAAAGCCTCCTGCCTATCCTACACATGGTGTCACTAATACCACTGCAAAGCTGTAGTAAAGGTGCACGGGGTCTTTCCGTCTGACCGCGGGTACTCCGCATCTTCACGGAGAATTCAGTTTCGCTGAGTCTGCGTTGGAGACAGTGGGGAAGTCGTTACGCCATTCGTGCAGGTCGGAACTTACCCGACAAGGAATTTCGCTACCTTAGGACCGTTATAGTTACGGCCGCCGTTTACCGGGGCTTCAATTCGGTGCTTGCACACCTCCTCTTAACCTTCCGGCACCGGGCAGGCGTCAGACCCTATACGTCGTCTTGCGACTTCGCAGAGCCCTATGTTTTTAGTAAACAGTCGCCACCCCTATTTCTGTGCCCCTCATCTTCATGATGAGGCTCCCTTCTCGCGAACTTACGGGAGTATTTTGCCGAGTTCCTTCAACGCAGTTCTCTCAAGCGCCTTGGTATACTCTACCAGTCCACCTGTGTCGGTTTAGGGTACGGTCTAATGAAGAGGCTATTTCCAGGGACCCTTACCAATGCCACCCAATCCAATAAGGATGACAAGCTCTCGGATCCGTCACACATCTTCTGG
>NZ_QUQO01000002.1:300000-449933 GCF_003399445.1 Parvularcula marina
AGCGTGCCGTGGCAATAGAGCGCGGCGGCACCAAGCGCTGCCAGCGCGATCCCGATCTCGATCAGGATCGGCCAGCTCGTCGCAAAGACGGTGAGGAGGACGAGCCCTGCTGCAACTGGCAGCACGATCCCGGCCATCCGGGTAAAGAGAGCTTCGCGTGCACCGAAAGCAATGATGAAACTGCCGATATAAAGGATCAGCGGCGGCGACCATAAGAACGGCGCAGATGCGACATCGGTCGAGATATGGGAGGTCGTCCCCACAAGAAGCGAAGAAGGCAGGAAGGCAAGCGCCAGCCAGCGCAGGCGCTCTGTCATCGTGCCAGCGGGTGCAGTGCTTGTTGCGCTCTCGTGATGCTCTGTCGTCTGTGCGGTACGTGAGCGTGCCGCAACGATCAGGCCACAGACGATAAGTCCGGTAGACGCGATGGCGTATCCGGCCGCCCAGATCCAGCCTTGGGTGGTCACCCCGATCAGCGGCTCGAGCACGACCGGATAGGCAACAAGGCCGATCAGTGAGCCGATGTTTGATGCGCCATAGAGGAAGTAGGGGTCTTCAGCGTCTTTCTCGCCCGAATGGCCGTACCAGTGCTGAAGAAGCGGCGACGTCGCCGAAATCGCAATGAAGACCGGCGCGATCGAGACTGCGAATGTGCCCATCAGCCAGACAAGCGGATTGCCTTCATTGGGGGCGCCCAGCACCCCTGAAAGCCCGATCGGCAGGGTCAGCCCGGCAAGCACAAGCACCGCGCCATGCACCGCGACCTGATGGCGGAGCGGCACGAAGCGGGCCAGCGCATGCGCATAGGCATATCCAGCCAGAAGCGCGGTCTGAAAGCAGACTAGCGAGACATTCCAAACGGACGGCGTGCCGCCGAGTAGCGGGGTCGCAAGCTTCGCAAAAAGCGGCTGAACGAGGAAAATCAGCGCCGCACTGGTCAGAATAGTTGCAATAAAGGGCAGGCGGCCTGCCAGAATCCGGGCCCCGCGAGGGGAGGAAAGTACGGCATCCTGCCGGACAGAGGTGGTCGACATCTGGCTCAAGCCCTTCCGCGTAATAGGGTAAACCTATCGGAAAGGCGTTGTGGAACCGTGAACCCGGACGCGAATGTTAAGCTCTTTTTGCGTGAATGATTGCCCCCGGGGCTTCTTTCCCATACCGTAGCGCCAAGTTTAGGTGGGTTCCGGGGCAATATCATGACGTCAGAAGTCGTGTTGATGAACAGGCAGGCAGTGGCCATGGCCGCTGACAGTGCTGTCACCATCTCAGGGCCGAACTATCTCAAGACCTATCAGAGCGTGGACAAGCTGTTCCCGCTGGTCCCGGATCAGCCGATCGGGGTCATGATCTATAACAATGCCGAGCTGATGGGCATGCCGTGGGAGACCGTGATCTCGGTCTATCGTGACCAGGCGGCGGGCAAGAATTTCGACACGGTCGACGCCTATGCGCGCGACTTCATCTCTTTCCTGTCGAACAATCCGGACCTCTTCCCGCAGGACCATCAGGACCGCGAATTCTGCAAGCACATCGCTGTCGTGATGAGCATCATCGCCAGTGATTTCGACTATCATGTCGAGCATTTCCGCCAGTCCCAGGCAGGCAATTTGCGCGACCATGTCTCGGCGATCTTCGAATTCACGGTGAACCAGCTTTATGTGGATTACCGGACCAATCTCGATGAATCGCCACGGGGGGAGCTTGCCTGTTTCCCACGCGGGACGGCTGACCAGATCAACCGCCGCTATGCCGGGCCGATCAAGGAAATCATCGAAAGCCTGATTGCTTCGCTGCATGCCGATTATGGCTCGCTCACAGTCTCCGAAACGACGCGTCGCCAGCTTGAGGAGATCGCGGTCTTCTCGGTGATCAAGGACGCCTTCTTCGAACATTATACGGGGGTGGTCTTTGCCGGCTTCGGCCGCCGCGAGACCTTCCCCTCCATGCGCAGCTATCTTTGCTCGACCGTCATCATGGGCACGATGAAGCACCGTCAGGACCGCTCGAGGGATATGACCGCCGATGCCGGGCCGGTTATCCAGCCTTTCGCGCAGGACCGGATGATCCGCACCTTCCTGACCGGCATGGATCAGGGCCTTCGCTATTTCCTCTTCGGCGAGACGCTGCGGCTCTCCATGCATCTGGTGACGGATGTTGTAGGGCAGGCCCCGGGCCTGTCGGACGAACAGCGCCAACGGCTCTTCGCGCAATATTCAGAAAACAATCTCGGCGCCGCCATTCAGGCCTTTTTCTCGTCGATCGACGAGTACCAGTTCCGCTCGCATACCGGGCCGATCCTCAGGGCCATTGGCAGCCTGCCGAAGAAAGAGCTGGGCGAGACCGCTGCCTCGCTCATCAAGCTCAACAGCTTCCAGCAAAAGGTCATGCACTCGGTCGAGACCGTGGGCGGACCGATCAGCCTTGCTACCATCACGCGCAATGAAGGCCTCGTGATGGGCAAGGAACGCGCGGATCTATAGGAGAAGGACGGACATCATGAGCAAAGACCGTTTGTCCGATATCTGGAACGGATTTTCCCAGCGCAGCTCGCTCGATCTCTCGGGCACGAGCGTCGATGACACGCTGCGCCCCTCGCGCCGGGACCAGAGCTTTGAGCGCTCCTACCGGTTGCCAGAGCAGACAACCGACGGGCAGGCGACGCCGGGGCACGACCCTGTCGCTGCCGCACTGACCGCGATGCATACCGAGATGCAGGCGACTGCCAAAGCCGGTAAGGGCCGCCAGCGCCAGCAAATGGTGGCGCCGCATCACTCCACGCCGCCCGAAAGCGCGCTGGAGCGCACGCTGCTCTCTGATATCTCTTTCACCAAGGCTAAGGTCTCGCGGCGGGGCGGGGATTATCTGAGCTATGCCACCGAGCGGCAGGCCGAGTGGCAGCGCCGTAAGCGGAAGAAATTCCTCGGAATTTTCTGATCGTTAGAGCGGCAGTGCCGGCCAGATCCGTTGCAGGATGAAAACCGCTGCAATGGCGCCTGCGAGCCAGGGGCCAAAGCGGATCTCTGTTGCGCCGTCGAGCCGGCCTTTCCCCATCAATAGTGCGCCGATCAGGGCGCTTGAGGCGGCGAGCGCGAGCATGATGGGCAGTACGTAGGGGCCTGTAAACGCCGCCCCCGCACCGAGCAGTTTGGCGTCCCCACCCCCAAGGCCCTCGCGTCCCCGCAAAAGCCGGTAGAGGGCGGCGAGCGCGGCAAGGCATCCCCAGCCGATGACCCAGCCGAGAATGGCGTCCTGCGCTGTCACGAAAATGCCGAATGCGCCTGCACCAAGTCCGAGGGTGAGCAGCGGCAGGGTCAGCGCATCGGGCAGATAGCCGGTGCGCGCATCAATTGCTGCCATGGCGATCAGAAGCAGGAAAAAGGCGAGTGATGCGCCTGCCATGAGGGGGCTGGCAAACAGCAATGCCGAAATGACCCCTGCGAAAAGACCTAGCGATTCGACGATGGGGTAGAAGCGGGGGATCGGCGTCTCGCAATGACGGCACCGGCCGCGCGCGAAGAGATAGCCAAGGATCGGGATCAGCTCGACGGGCCGCAGCCGCGTCTTGCAGGATGGACAGTGAGAGGGCGGCCAGGCGAGTGACAGCGTCTGGTCTTCACCCTCGCTCTCAACCAGCCCCCATATCTGCGGCCCGCGATGGATAACGACGCCGAGAAAACTACCAAGCAGCAGCCCAAGCCCCGCAAATCCGATCAGGAGAATCACTCCCATCATATCCATCTCAAACTGCAGAATATTTCCTCCGTCTTGCGCACTATTTGCGCATTATGAGCAGTGCTGAACAAGTCGTGCTGTCATGGAACTGTCTTATTGTCATTGGCCTGTCACATTGTCACGCAATTGTTATAAAAAGACCGTTTACCGACAAATATTTTCAGATTTTCCCCCTTGCCAGTCTTTCATGTCATGAAAGTGTGAAATTGCCTCCCTATGAGCGCGGGGTGAGGTCGTGGGGCCTCTATGAATCTTATTGTACCTGCAATCTGCCTTAGGGGGCAAAAGCATGAAAATGATCTCTTCTCTTCGCGGTGGGCTTCTCCTGACCAGCGCCTGTGCGGTTCTCGCGGCCTGTTCAGGCAGCGGTAGTGTCGAAAATACCGGTAACACCGGTTCTGTCACCATCAATCCGGGTAATGGCGGCGGTGGCGGCCAGACGACGGCTGATGGCGCTGTTGATTTCACGACGCAGCTCTGCCCCGATGGCACGACTGAAGGTACACGGACTGTTGGCGGTGTCGACATCACGGCCTGTATTATTCCGGCTGGCACTCTGCTCACCGATACCACGCTCGAAGCTGGCAATGCTTACGCTCTCGACGGCACGGTCTTCGTTGGTAACTCGACCTTCAGCGCCGCGACCGGTATTGCTCCGGGCACGCAGGTTACGCTGAACATCGAACCCGGCGTCATTGTCTTCGGCCTCAATGGTGAAGACGCTCTGGTCGTCTCCCCGGGGTCGCAGATCAACGCTGTTGGCTCGCCGAGCCAGCCGATCATCTTTACTTCAGCCGCTGACCTGATCGATGCCGATCAGGACGGCACGGACCTCAGCGCCATGGAAGCGGCTTCTGATGGTGTCTCTGGCGGTTCCTCCACGGCTCGCGGCCAGTGGGGCGGCATTGTCATCAACGGCCTCGCACCGATCAACGATTGTGAAGACGGGACTGTGGACCCGGTTGTCAGCCCTGAGCTCTGCGTCAAAGACGGCGAAGGCGGCTCTGGTCTTTATGGCGGCAGCAACCCGGCCGATAATTCCGGTACGTTGCAATTTGTCCGCGTCCAGTATGCTGGCTTCCTTTTCTCGACCGATGACGAGCTTAACGGCATAGCCTTCCAGGGCGTCGGCAACATGACGACGGTCGATAATATTCAGGTCCACAACAATGCTGATGACGGCGTCGAGTTCTTCGGCGGGACGGTCAACGCGACCCACGTCGTCGTGACCGGTGCTGGTGATGACTCGATCGACTGGACCGATGGCTGGCAGGGTAACATCCAGTATGCCCTCGTCGTGCAAACGCCGGGCGACGCCAACCGTGGCTTCGAAGGTGACAACCGTGGTAACGACAACGCGATCCGTCCGCAGTCGATGCCGAATATCGCCAACTTCACGCTGACCACCGACTTCGGCAACAATGTTCCGGGTCCGGACGCCAATGGTGACGGCCCGGATGATGGCGCCAAGCTTCGCGAAGGCACCGGCGGCTTCCTGGCCAACGGTATCATCGTCGGCTTCCAGGGGCAGGGCATCGATTTTGACGTCCCGGGTGATTTTACGCCTGCCAACCCAGCTGAAGTTGATCCGCGCCCGACGCTCGACTCGATCTTCCTCGCTGACAACAACGGCGGTGCTTTCGACAGCGCTGGACGCACGCTGGCTGCGATGAACATCGTCGAAGCGGCTGGCTCCACGCTCAACGGTGTCTTCTCAGGCAGCGCTGAACAGGCTGTTGCAGCTGCAGACCTCAGCGGTCTCGCTGGCATTGATAATGTTGATTACATCGGCGCCTTCTCGGACAGCGAAACGGCGATTTCCAACTCCTGGCTCGCTGGCTGGACGCTGGTTTCCAACGCGATCCCGGATGCGGCAAATGCTGCTTGCCCGACTGGCACGACGCTCAGCTCCAACCCGGTTCCGGCCGGCCGTTCGGAAGCCCGCGTTTGCACGCTGCCGACCGTTGTCTCTGCTGACACGCGTCTCGTTGGCGGGAATCTCTACGAGCTTGACGGCTCTGTCTTCGTCGGCACCGATGCTGGTCCTGACGCTTCCAGCCCGTTCGGCGGCGCGGTTCAGGTCGCTCTGACCATTGATCCGGGTGTCACGCTTTACGGTCTTAACGGTGAAGATGCGCTGATCGTCACACGCGGTAGCCAGCTCTTCTCGAATGGCACCGAAGGCGCACCAGTCGTCATGACCTCGCTTGCTGACCTCAACGGCACCGCAACCGCGACAACTCGCGGTCAGTGGGGCGGCGTTGTGATCAACGGTCGTGCCCCGATCAACGACTGTGAAGTTGGGACAGTCGATCCGGTTGCGAACCCGGAACAGTGTGAGAAAGACGGCGAGGGTGGCTCTGGCCTCTTCGGCGGTAACGAGCCGACCGACAATTCGGGCCGTCTCACCTACACGCAGGTTCGTTATGCTGGCTTCCTCTTCTCGACGGATGACGAGCTGAACGGTATCGCCTTCCAGGGCGTTGGTTCGGATACGGAAGTTGACTACATCCAGGTTCACAACAACTCGGATGACGGCGTCGAATTCTTCGGCGGCACCGTCAATGCCAAGCACGTTGTGATCACCGGCGCAGGCGATGACTCGATCGACTGGACCGATGGCTGGACCGGTAACATCCAGTACGCCATCGTTGTTCAGACCGAAGGCGACGCCAACCGCGGCTTCGAGGGTGACAACCGTGGCAACGACAACGCGATCGAGCCGCAGTCCAACCCATGGATCCGGAACTTCACGCTGACTACCAACTTTGGTGGTTCTGTTCCTGGCCCGGATGCAAATGGCGATGGCCCGGATGACGGCATGAAACTCCGTGAAGGGACCGCTGGTCAGATGTCGAACGGTGTTGTTGTCGGCTTCGACGGTGAAGGTCTCGACTTCGACGCCCCGGCTGACTTCACGCCGACCTACCCGGTCGAAACCGGTCCGCGTCCGACCGTCCTGTCGACCTACCTTGCCAACAATGGCGACGACGGCGACGGCAATGTCGATCTCGGCGACAGCGAAACGATCTTCAACGCTGACTCCGAAAACGTTGCAGAAGACGTCGCCAACCCGCTCGTTGCTGACAGCGACGGCACCAGCGCAACGCTGATCCTGCAAGCGCCGAACGCGCTCGCCATCACGCCGGTCAACACCGATCGTCCGTCCGCTCCGGGCTTCTTCGATACGGTCGATTACATCGGCGCCATCCGTGACGATGCCGACAACTGGTATGTCGGCTGGACCTTCAGCCTGTAACAAACCGATCCGGGGACGGTCATTCCGTCCCCGGATTTTCGGGTCTCAAGTTTACGAATTCGCCCGAGAGGGCATTTAGAGGTAGGTCATGAACAAATTTGGTAAAACGGCGCCATCGGCGCTTCTTGCCCTAGCGATGTGCGGCATTGCCGGCACCGCAGTGGCGCAGGAAGACGAAGGTGACGTCATCGTCGTCCGGGGCGCGCTCGTCCCCGACGAGAAACAGAACACGGCGGAAATTTCGAGCCTTCTCGACGCTGAGGATTTCGAACGCCAGGGTGACTCCGATATCGCTTCCGCACTCAAGCGCGTAGCCGGTCTCTCGATCACCGATGGCAAGTTCCCGGTCGCTCGCGGCCTAAACGAACGCTATTCCTCCGCGACGCTGAACGGCGTGCCGATCCCGTCGCCTGAGCCGCTGCGCCGTGCAGCACCGCTCGACATCGTGCCCACACGGATCCTTGCCGGATCGCTCGCCCAGAAGACCTATTCGCCGGAATACTCCGCTGAATTCGGTGGTGCGGCGATCGATCTGCGTACCGTTGGTGTGCCGAATGAAAGCTTTGTGTCGCTGAAAATCGGCATGGAAGTTGACACCGAGACGACGCTCCGTGAAGGCTATTTCTACGATGGCTCGGACACGGACGTTCTTGGTTTCGATGATGGCCTGCGGAACCTGCCGGGTATTGCAGACCGCGCCGTGCGCGAAGGCGTCGACGCTGTCGGTCAAATCGCCCTCGACACCGCTTTCGAGCAGGACAAGACGCTTCTGATCACTGAAGGCGACGTGCCGGTCAATGGCAGCTTCTCTGCCAGCGTTGGCCTCATCATCGCGGATACGGCAAATTATCGCATCGGTACGACGACGCATGTCGGTTACTCGAATGAGTGGCAGTTCCGTGATGCCTTCGAGAACCGGACGGAAGGCACCAACCTTCTGAACAACTCGAACTCGGTCACCTCCGATTACGACGAGACCCGCCAGGAAATCGGCGTCAATGCCTTCAACACGACGGGCATCGAATTCGGCAATGGCGATCACGAGATTGCGCTGACGACTTACCTTCTGCGCAGCTCGCTGAAGTCGGCCAAGATCACGTCGGACACGGATAATGACGTGACCCAGAACGAGATCCGCCGCGAATCGACGAGCTGGCTCGAGCGTGAAGTCTGGCAGGGGCAACTCAACGGCACACACCTGTTCGCCGATATGAAAGACCTCGAATTTGCATGGCGCGTCGCTTACGGCGAAGCATCCCGCGAAGAGCCTTACAATCGCCAGACCTACCGCATTCTGAGCCCGACCAGCGGGAACTATCTCTATGCGGAAGGTGAAGCTGACGAGAACACGATCAAGTTCTCCGAGCTTCAGGACGAAAACTTCTATTTCGCAGGTGACTTCACCCTGCCATTCGATGTTTTTGGCCGCACTTCAGAGCTCCGCTTCGGCGGTAGCTACCGGGACAATTCCCGCTCGACACTGCGTCGTGACTTCGACTTCCGCTCACCGCAGACCGGCGCCACCGGCGTCATCTCGGCCAGCCCGGAACTCGCCGCCTCGCGTATCGACCTCATCTATTCGGATGTGGTTCTCGCCTCGAACATCATCAACATCTCGGCCCGTGCCGGTCGTCTCTTCCCGGATGCGTCTGAAGCTTCCATGGAAGTGACTGCGGCCTATGCCCTCGCTGATGTTCAGCTTAACGACTATCTGCGCGCTTCGGTCGGCGTCCGTTATGAAGACTCATCAGAAGAGACTTCGGTCACGCTGACCACGGCGAATGGCGGTACCCAGTCTTTCGATCCGCTTGAGGAAGAATACTTCCTGCCGGCGGTGACGCTGACCTGGAACCCGTTCGGCAACATCCAGGTCCGTGGTGCTTACTCCCAGACGATCACCCGTCCGCAGTTCCGCGAATTGGCCGTGGCTGACTTTGTTGACCCGAACCTTGGCATCACGCTGACTGGTAACCCGTTCCTCGTGAACTCCGAGATCGACAACTATGACGTTCGCGCTGAATGGTACTTTGCCCGTAACGAGTTCCTGACGGTTGGCCTGTTCTACAAGGACATCACCAACCCGATTGAGCAGTACCAGACGGGCCGGGAAGCCAACACGACCTCGTTCCTCAATGCGCCGTCTGCTGAAGTTTACGGTGTGGAGGTCGAGTTCGAGAAGAAATTCCCGCTCGATGAATGGTTCGACGGTGAGCAGTGGTATGGCAAGGAACTCTTCTTCGCCACCAACTACACCTGGTCGGAATCTAAGGTCAGCGCCGATGGCATCGTGACGATCGCCCGGAACTCTCAAGGCATGTTCGTGCCGGATACGGGCGACGCTGCTGGCCGGATCACCGATGGCCGGAAGCTGCAAGGTCAGTCCGATCACCTGTTCAACCTGCAACTCGGCATCGAGAACATCGACACCGGCACCAAGCTGACGGGTCTCGTCAACTATGCCAGCGAGCGCGTTCTCTTCGCGGAGACGGTTGGCGGCACGGGCCCGGCCGTTCTTGAACAGCCGCCGGTCTCCTTCGACCTCGTTTTCAGCCAGGACGTCGAATTCATGAGCGCTGATTATGGCCTCGGGATCTCGGTCAAGAACATCCTGGGCGAGGACTATTCGGCCTATCGGGAAGACATTTCCGGCGCCGATGCCCCGTTCCTTGAATATGACCGCGGCACCAAGTTCTCGATCAGCCTCAGCCGCGACTTCTAAGCGACTGATCTGACTAAAATTTCAGGGGGAGGCGGTCCGTTCGGGCCGCCTCTTTCCTTATGCGCCGCAGGATTAGTGTTAATCAGGTCTCAATGAGACCCGTGTAGTTCAGTAAACTATGGCTTGCTGTCACTATCCGTGACAGAAAAAGCCGCCAGTTTCAGGGGGGTAGAGTAGCCTGTCATGGCAGGGCGTGTAGCGATGGATGGAGCGGAAAGCGCCGCGGTTCCCAATGCAGGGGCCGGGGAGACTTCCCGGAAAACGGACAGCCGCCTGCCGCGGCTGGTGGTCACCGGCGGACTGGTTGTCCTGCTGGCGGTCCTGTTCGTCCGATTTGTCTATTCGCTGATCACCCCCTTGCCGCATCCGCCCGCAACACCGCCCGCGATTGCTGAGAGCGGCCCGCAGACAGACCTCACCATTTTCAGCCGCTTTGATCCCTTCGAGGGCAATGTGCCCGCGCCCGAAGCCGCGCCGATCGAGACGGCGGAGGAAACCCGCCTCAATCTCAAACTGTTCGGCACATTCCTCGGCGATACGCCCTCCGCCATTGTGCAGGGAACGGATAATCGTCAGGGCGTCTATTTCCTTGGCGATGAGATCACCAGCGGCGTGACGATCCGCGAGATCCGCCCCAACCAGATCCTGCTTGATCGCCGGGGCGCGCTTGAGACCCTGACGCTTGAGAACCGGGACGCGGGGCCGTCTGGTGGGTCCATGAGAGGCACCGCACCGCGCCTGCCGGGCGGGGTGAATACTGGCTCCCTCGGTGAGCTCGCCGATATCGTCCGCATCCAGCCGGGCCCGGACGGGCGGGGCTTTCTTCTTTACGCCGGGCGCAAGCCGGAGCTGTTCGCAGCCTCCGGGCTGCAGGACGGCGATCATCTCATCTCCATCGACGGGGAGAGGCTTCACGGGAATATGAGCCGGCTTTCGAGCCTGCCGATCCTGCTGGCCAGTGAACCCGTCATTGTCACCGTCGAGCGCGCTGGCACGCCGCTTGAAGTGGAAATCGATCTGACAGGATTAACGCCATGACCATCCGACCGATCATCTCCGGCCTCGCCGCCGCACTGCTTCTGGGCGTCTCGAGCCCGGCTCTTGCCGCCATTCAGCAAGGGGGCGGCTCCCAGCTTAACTATGAAGGGGCGGACCTTGCCGCCTTTGCCCGCGATGTCGCATTCCGCACGAACCGCGCCTTCGTCATCGATCCGCGCCTGTCGGGCCGGGTGAACATCATCTCGCCGCCGGGCCTGACCTTGAGTGAGGATGAGGTCTGGGAAGTCTTTCTCGCGACCCTGCAGGTCAATGGCTATGCCGCCGTGCCGATCGGTGAACGCGAGTATCGCATCGTGCCGTCAGGGCAGGCGATCCGCGATGGCAGTAATGCAAACCAGCCTGCAGGGGGCGGTTCGACCGTCACGCGAGTTGTCCGTTTGCGGAATGTTGCAGCGGCGACAGCGGCGGCGAACCTGCGCGGGATCGCCGGGGAGACAGGGCTTGTCACCCCGATCACGGAAAGCAATTCGCTGATCATCGTCGATAATGCCTCCAACATGGCGCGGCTCCTCTCGGTCGTTGACAGTATCGATGTCGATGACTCAATCGTCCGCACCGTGCAGATCAAGAATGCGGCAGCCAATCAGGTGGCGGCCACGTTGCAGAGTATGCTCTCGCGCAATAATGCGGCGGGTCAGCCCGCAGGTGTCAGTGTCGTTGCTGTCGATGCGAACAACACGGTCCTGCTGCGCGGCGATGCGGCTTCGGTCAATCGCCTCCTGCCGGTGATTGAACAGCTCGATACCGCTACCTTGAGCGATGTCACCCTCGATACGATCTATCTTAATCATGCGGATGCGGAAGAAATCGTCCCGATCATCCAGCAGCTTCTCAATGAGCGCCCCACTGCGCAAGGCGGAGGCGAGGGGGCAAATGCGCGCCCGGCCACGGCGATGGGCTCATCGGTTGCCTTCCACAAGGGCACCAATGCGCTGATCGTCAATGGCTCGCCCGAGACCCAGCGCATGGTCCGCTCCATCGTCAACCGGCTTGATATCCGCCGGCCGCAGGTTCTGATCGAAGCGGTCGTGGTTTCGGTCTCCGATAACACCGCGCGGGAGCTGGGTGTTCAGTATGTATCAGGCGGCGGGGATATTCCTCTGTCTGCGGCCAGTTTCGGCGCGACCTCTCCCAATGTGATCAGTGCGGCGGGTGCGGCGCTCTTTCTTGCCGATAATCAGGCGGGTGAGACGCAGACAACGACGCAGGTGATCGATGGCGTTGTCGTGACGACGGAGGAGACGGTCTATGACCAGAATGATCCCTCCATCGCGATTGCGGGCCAGCTCGTCGAAGCAGCCGTCAGTGAACTGCTGAGTTTCGATGGTTTCCTCATTGGCGCGGGCGGCGATGACGGTAAGGGCGGCGTTTACGGCGTGCTCCTTTCCGCGATCCAGTCGGACTCGCAATCGAATATCCTGCAGGTGCCCTCGACGGTTCTTCTCGATAATGAGGAAGGGCTCCTTTCAGTCGGGCAGGAAATCCCGATCATCACGGGCGAGGCCATCGGCTCTGACTTTCAGGGCGGTTTCCGCCAGATTGAGCGCAAGGATGTCGGCACGATCCTGAAGGTCACGCCGCAGATCAATGCGGGCAATTCCGTCCGTCTGGAGATCAGTCTTGAGATTTCATCACTCGCTTTCTCGACCATCGGCGCGGGGCCGGTGACCAATGAAAGCCTGATTGAGACCGTTACGCTGGCCGAAGACGGCCAGACCCTCGTGATCGGCGGGCTGGTCGATTCAAACCGCCGCGATGCCGAAAGCAAGGTGCCACTGCTCGGCGATATTCCGATCATGGGCAATCTCTTCAAGGGCCAGAACCGGCAGGAAGAAAAATCGACCCTGATGGTCTTCATCCGTCCGACCATCCTGCGGGACGGGCTGGATTCCGATAGTGTCACGGCACGGAAATACGACTATGTCCGCCAGCAACAGCTTCGCAAAAGCAAGGATGGCCGTGTGCGGATCGATGATGTGATGGAAACCTATCTTGGGCATATGGACGGCTACTCACCGCGGCCGCAGGGCGATGAAGATGCCCCGCAGATCGAGGGCGAGGCCGCAGGGCGCGCGCCCAAGTGAGCGAGACCGGCGAGCATCGCGAGGTGGGCGCGGGCGTCCGCGCCTTCACCTACGCCTTTGCCAAAGAAAACGGCCTTGTCTTCATGGGCCATGATGCGGCGGGGCGCGGCATTGTCGGCGCCCGCGTCGATGCCAAGGGCGAAGTTGATGCAGGGCCTTGGGCGCTGGCTGAAGCCTATCGCGCCGCTGGCGGACCAATCGGGGTCGAGGGACTGCCGGCCGATATATTTGAGCGCAAGCTTTCCGAGATTTACTCCGCCGAAGGGCTGGCGGCTGCCACTTTCAATGATGACGCGGATGGCGATGAGCTGTCAGGGCTGGCCGAAGGGCTGCCCTCCACCGCTGACCTTCTCGATACGGAAGATGATGCGCCGGTTATCCGCCTGATCAATGCGCTCATCGCCGAGGCGGTCAAGACACGCGCCTCAGACATCCATGTCGAGCCATACGAGACCGAGCTGTCGATCCGCCTTCGGATCGATGGGGTCTTGCGCGAGGTGCTGTCGCTGCCGCCGAAACTGACGCCCGTGCTGATCAGCCGGGTCAAGGTCATGGCGCGGCTTGATATCGCTGAGAGCCGCGTGCCGCAGGACGGGCGGATCAGCCTTTCCATGGGCGGGCGATATGTCGATGTGCGGGTTTCGACGCTGCCCAGCCGGTTTGGTGAGCGCATCGTGATGCGCCTTCTCGACAAGGAGCAGGCGCGGCTCGACCTTGATACGCTGGGGATGCCGGCGGGCACGCTGGCGCGGTTCAAGAAAGTCATCCGCCGCCCAAATGGCATCATTCTTGTGACCGGCCCGACGGGCTCGGGCAAAACGACGACGCTTTATTCCGCCCTCACCCTGTTGAACGACCCGGGGGTCAATATCCTGACGGTCGAAGACCCTGTCGAATATGCGCTCGACGGGATCGGACAGACGCAGGTGAACTCCAAGGTCGGCATGACCTTCGCGACGGGCCTTCGCGCGATCCTCCGTCAGGACCCTGACATTGTCATGGTGGGTGAGATCCGGGATGTCGAAACCGCGCAGATCGCGGTGCAGGCCTCCCTGACCGGCCACCTTGTGCTGTCGACCGTGCACACCAATTCGGCTGTCGGCGCGGTCACCCGCCTGCGCGATATGGGCGTTGAGCCTTTCCTGCTTTCCTCAACGGTCGCCGGAGTTCTGGCCCAGCGCCTCGTCCGGCGGCTTTGTGAAAGTTGCAAGGCACCGCGCGAAGCCACCGAGAGCGACCTTACGCTGATGAGTCTTCCGTCTACGGATAAGGTTGTGGTGCATGAGCCGGTTGGCTGCCCGCGCTGTAATCACACTGGGTTTGAGGGGCGGATCGGGCTTTATGAGCTGATCGTCGCGGATGAGACGTTCCGGCGGCTCCTTCATGATGATGCCTCCGAACAGGCGCTCGCCGCCCATGCCTTTGCCGACACGCCGACGCTTGCCTCTTCGGGCTATGAGCATGTGCGGGCCGGGCGAACCTCGCTCTCGGAAGTCCTCCGTGTAGCGCAGGAGGCGGAGGGCGGCGCGTGACCTCCTTTCGCTACGAAGCCGTTGATGCCGCAGGCCGCCGCAAGAAGGGCGTCGTCTCCGCCGAGACGCAGCGCCGCGCGCGCCGGGAGATCCAGGGCAAGGGGCTGACTCCGCTATCGATCAAATCGGTCAGTGAACGGGACAAGGGCGAAGGCGCAAAGCGCACGCCCAATCCGCCGCAAAAGGACATCATTTCCGCGACCCGCCAGCTTGCAACCCTGATCGACGCCTCAACCACGGTGGAGGAGGCGCTGTCCGCCGTTGCTGCCCAGATGCGGGGCGAGGCGCTGGCCGAGATGCTGCTCTCGATCCGGGCAAGGATCATTGAGGGATGGAAGCTCTCCGACGCGCTTGGCGAATACCCCAAGAGCTTCTCGCCGCTTTATCGCGGCATCGTCTCCGCGGGGGAGGCGTCGGGCAATCTCGGTCCGGTCCTCCTTCGGCTGGCCGATATGCAGGAGAAGAACCGCTCCATGGCGATGAAGGCGCTCTCCGCGTTGATCTATCCGGCGGTTGTCTTCATCGTCGCGGTGCTGGTCATCGTGGCGCTGATGAATTTTGTCGTACCGCAGATCGTCGGCCAGTTCGCGCGCGCCGATGAAGATCTGCCGCTGATCACCGATATCGTGATCGGCACGTCGAATTTCATTCGTGACTGGGGCTGGCTGCTCCTCCTCGTTCTTGTCGGCAGCGGCATTGCCTTCTGGCAGATGCGCCGCCGCCCGGTGTCGCGGATGAAGATGGACCGGATGATCCTGAGCTTGCCCTTGATCGGAGGCCTCGCGCGGGAGCTTGATGCGGCCCGGTTTGCGCGGACGCTGGCCACGCTTTTCTCGTCCGGGGCGCCGCTGCTCGACAGTTTGCGCTCGGCCAAAAGGACGGTGACCAATTCGTGGATTTCGGACCGGCTGGAGACGACCCTGACAGGGGTGCGCGAGGGCGCCTCGCTTTCAACGGCGATCCGCCGGGCGGAGGTCTTCCCGCCGATGATGGCCTCGATGATTGCCGCCGGTGAGCGTTCAGGCCGTCTGCCGGATCTGCTCGAGCGCACGGCTGCTCAGATGGAGGGCAGTTTCGAGACGGCGGTGAATGTCACTTTGCGGCTCCTTGAACCGCTGGTGATCGTGATTTTAGGCGGGATAGTGCTCCTCATCGTGCTCGCGATCATGCTACCCATCCTGCAGATCAATACGATGGCGCTCTAAAGACGCGCCGGAGGAAGAATGATGCTTCAGATGACAAAAACCGCCCGCAAAAAGGCCCAGCGCGGCCTGACCCTGATCGAGCTGCTTGTCGTGATCGTGATCCTTGGGATCCTCTCGACGATCGTGGCGGTCAATGTGCTGCCTGCCGGTGACCGGGCGCGGGTCCAGTCGGCTCAGACGCAGGTCGATATGCTTGAAAGCGCGGTTCGTCAGTACAAGCTCGATATGACCCATTTCCCGAGCCAGGATCAGGGGCTGACGGCTCTCGTCCAGATGCCGCAGAATGAGCGCAATGCCGCTGCCTACCGCCCCGGCGGCTATCTTGAATCGCGCGAGCTGCCGACTGATCCGTGGGGCAATCCATATCAATATGCGATCCCGGGCGAAGGTGGGGCGGAGTTCGACATCTACTCCTACGGGCCGGATGGCCGGCCGGGCGGAAATGACGATATTGGCAGCTGGAACTAAAACCGTCCGTTCACGGGGGTTTACGCTCGTCGAGCTGCTCGTCGTCATGGTCGTGATGGCGCTGGTTTCCGGTATCCTGCTGACATCGCTGCCGCAGCGAAAGAGCGAGGCGCAACGCGCGGCGCTCACGCTTTCTGAACTGACCCAGCGGCTCTCGGATCAGGCGGTCATCGAGGGGCGAGCCTATGGCATGGACGTCACCGAGGGCACGCTTCTGCTCTATCGCTATGCCGAAGGCGGATGGCAGCGGCGGCCCGTGCCTAGTGAGGCGCGGCTTGATGATGAAATCTTCCTGACCCTGATGGCTGGCGAGGAGTTCGACCTGCCCGAAGAGGAAGAGAGCGGCGAGCTTCTTTTCCGCAACCGCAATGGCGAGGCGCAGATCCGCACTGAAAAGATCCGCCCGGCGGTCATCTTCAATCCAGCCGGAGACCAGACGCCTTTTACATTACGGGTCAGTGATCGCGAGGATGCGTATCTTCTTGATGTGACCGCCCTCAATGGCAGGGAGGTGCGCCATGCGTCAGAGTGAGCGCGGGCTGACCCTGATCGAAGTCTTGGTCGCGATCCTGATCCTCGGGACGGCGGTCGCCTCCCTTCTTGCCCTGACGGGCCAGCAGACCCGCAATGCCGATGCCCTGCGTGAGAACATGCTGGCGCGCATCACGGCTGAGAATATCATGGTCGCAACCGTGCTAGCAGAGGACCGCAACCAGCGGGATGATCAGGGAACGGCGGAAATTGCGGGCCGCTCTTATGACTGGCAGGTGATCCGCCGCGAGGGACCGCTTGAAGGGCTTGAGATCCTGACCGTTGAGATCAGTGATCCGGCGCAGGACGGCCGCGTACTGGCGACGATGGGGACGCTGAACCCGGAGACGGGGCCATGAGGCGGGTGGAACGCGGCTTTACCCTGGTCGAAGTGCTGATCGCGCTCGGCGTCTTTGCGATCCTGAGCGCTGTCTCGGTCGGGATCATCCGCCTTGCGACCAATGCGCAGGAACAGGCCGAGGATGTTGCGGGCAGTATCGCCCGGATTGAACGGGCGCGCTCAATCATCCGTATGGATATGCTGCAGATCGTGGATCGCCGTTATCGCCCTGCGGGCACTAATGGACAGGTTGCGGCCTTTACTGGCGGGGCGCCCGCTAAGCAGGCGATCCTGACTAGAGAGGATGAGGAAGAGATCCTTCTCGCCTTTGTGCGCAATGGCTGGGCCAATCCCGATTACCGCCAGCCGCGCGCTTCGCTCCAGCAGGTGACCTATCTTGTGCGCGACGGCGCGCTGATCCGCCGTGTACAGCCCTTTATCGACGCTGTTGAGGACACGCCCTATCGCGACCAGCTCCTGTTTGACGGCGTCACCGGCGTGCAGATCGGCTTTTACGGGCCGAGCGGCTGGGTCGAGGACTGGGGTGCAGGCAGCCAGTCGACGCCGCCGCCCGCGATTCGGCTCTCCTTCACTGATCCTGAATTCGGCGCGCTGACGCAGGATTTCCTCGTGGGAGGTGGGCGATGAGACATCTCCACCAACAGCGCGGCGCGGCGCTCCTCGTCGTTCTCGTCCTTGTCTTCAGCCTCGCGACAATTGCGGTCGCGATCACTTCCTTCACGGACCGGGCAACCCGGCAAGTGGCCGGCGCACAGACGCGGGACCGTGCCTATTGGGCGATACTGGGGGCGGAGCGGGCGGCGCTCTTGCTTCTGGAAGCGCAGGCACTTGAGCGCGAGAATGTCGATCTGCCCACGGAGCGGTGGCTCTCGGCGCCCTTCACTCTGCCATTTGAGGGCGCGGTGATTGAGGCGCGGTTCCGCGATGTCTCGGCCTGTTTCAACGTCAATGAGTTTGTCGAGAATGCCGACGGCCGCCTGCGGACAAATGAGCCGGCAGTGATCCGCTTCGGCCAATTGATCGCGCAGATGGGCGGCGATCCCCGGGGCGGGGAGACGCTGGGTACCGCAGCGGCGGATTTCATGGACAGTGACGGGGATGCAGGACCCGGCGGGGCGGAGGATTACGCCTATACGCGCGGGGATGCGCCCTACCGGACAGCGGGCACGCAAATAGCCGATCTCTCCGAATTACGCGCCGTCCGGGGGTGGAGTGCGGAACTGATGGAAGGGCTCGCGCCGATCCTCTGTGCCCGGCAGTCTGGCGAGACCGGGCGGATCAACCTCAATACGCTGACCGGGGCCGATGCGCCGGTCCTCACCAATGCGCTTGATGACCGGATCCCGGTCGGGCAGGCCGAGCGACTGATCAGCGAACGCCCACCTGACGGCTATGAAAGCGTCGAGCAGTTCACCAGCCTGCCGGTCTTTGAAAATCTTGATCCGCCACTCGAAGGGGATGTCACCGACCGCCTCTCGACCGAGGCGACGCTGATCGAGCTGAGGACGCTGATCCGTCATGACGGCGTCGAATTTGAGTTGACCTCTCTTATCGAAAAAGGAACGGGCTCGGGGTATAGGGTCGTATCCCGGCGGTTTGGGTCAGAGAATTGATATGAAACGACTTCTTCTGCTGACAGGCGAGACGCCCACAGACCCCGTCCTCTGGTGGCGGGGCAGTGAAGACGGCCCCTCCGACAGCGGGGTTGCCGAGGAAGGCCTGACGGGGGTGCCCGGAGCGCTGCTCGGGAGCCCGCAGATCGCTGTCATCCTGCCCGGGGAGCTCGCCGCAACACGCCGCCTGCACCTGCCCGTCAATCGCGATGCCGCGCTTGAGGCCGCCGCCCGGCTTGCTTTTGAGGATGTGCTTGCAGCGCCTGCGGATGAATTCCACTTTGCCTTCGGGTCAACCGAAGCCGATGGCAAGCGCACGGTCTCTGCCGTGCCGCGCGACTGGATGGCGGGCTGGGTTTCTGCCCTCGATGAAGCGGGGATCGAAGCTGACATTGTGACCATCGACCATCTTGCGATTTGTGCTGAGGGCGGACGATATGCCGTCCTTCAGGAAGGCACCCGCGTCATCATGCGCCTGCCCGAAGGCGGGATGTCAATGACAGCGGAGTTTGCGGCAGCCCTCATCCCCTCGCTCGATGGGGTGGAAGACGCACAGCATATCAGTGTTGGCCGCGCCGAGGAGAAAGCCCTTGTGCTGACGGATCGGCGGGCGCTGGGCGCCTATTATGCCGCCTCGATTGAACGTGAGATGCCGCCGAGTCTCTTGCGCGGCACCTATCGGCGGCGGCGCGACTGGTCAGGACTTGTCCGCCAGTGGCGGCATGTCGGCGCGCTGGCTGCGGCCTGCATGGTCGTCTGGCTCGCCGGGATGCTGAGCGACGGGCTCCGCCATGGCGCAGCAGCCAGCAATCTCGAAGACGAGGCTATCGAGCTCTTCACCCAAGCCTATCCCAACACGCCTGTGCGCGATCTGTCGCGTCAGGCGGCATCGCGGGCGCGGGCCGGGGTCACGCCGATGTTCCTTCCACTGAGCGCCGAGCTGACCGCTGCAATGGAAGACACGGTCTCCGTCGAGCTGACTGCGATCAGCTATACCGCTGGTGAAGGGCTTATCGCCGATCTGCGCTTTCCCGAGGCGGCCTCGCTCGAAGCCTTGCGCCAGCGGCTTGAGGCACGCGGGGTTGAGACCCGCGAGGGCGGCAATATCAGGCGCGAGGAAGATGGCCGCTATGCCGGGCAGCTCCTGTTGGGAGGCATCCAATGACCGCATGGTGGAATGATCTGAGCGCGCGCGAGCGCCAGCTCCTGATGATCGGCGGGGCGGTGGTTGCTTTCGCTGTTCTCTTCTTTTTGATTATCCGTCCCCTGACCACCTATCGGCAGAATGCCATGCTGGATTATGACCGCGCGGTCTCGACTTATCGTCAGGTGACGATTGCGGCGGCGGCCCCGCAGGAGGACGCACTTGACCCTGCGGCCTTGCGGTCGGTCATCACGTCGAGCGCGCAGGCGAGAGGCATCGTCATCAACCGGATTTCCTCGCAAGGCGCGGTGCTTGATGTGTCGATTGCCGGCACATCGCCCGCGCGTCTTTACGGCTGGATTGCCGGGCTTGAGGCGCAGCACAATGTGCATGTCCAGAGCGCCCAGCTTCGTCCGTCCAGTGAGAATGGCGTGACCGCGCGGCTGACGCTGATGAGCGGAGGAGCGTGAAACATGTTCCGCTGGGTTGCCCTTTTTGGTTTGAGTGCGGTCGTTGCGGCGGTGGCGATGTTTCCGCTCAATCTTGCGTTGCTTCTGAGTGCGGCACCGGTTGAGGCGCAGAAAGTGACGGGCACGGTCTGGAAGGGCCGAATCGAGGGCGCAAGCACGCAAGGCTACCAGCTTGGTGACATCGATGTCTCGGCAAGGCTGCTGCCGCTCCTGACGGGGCGGCTTCAGGCGGCAGTGAAGATCGACGGGCCGATTGCGCGCGGGGACGCGATCGTGACCGCGCGGCCCGGTGCGCTGCGGTTTGATGAGACCGATGCGCGAGTGAATATCGCGGCGCTCCGGCTGAAGGATGCGTTCGGTGCTCCGATGAGCGGCATGGTCGATTTCAAAACCGATGAGCTCGTGCTTACCGAAGACGGCCGCTGTCTTGGTGGGGAGGTCAGCCTGTCGACTGACACGCTCCAGCGCAGCGCGGTCCACTATGGCGGGCAGGGCTTCTCGCTCGCCGGTGAGGGCGCGTGCACGGATGAGGTGCTGATCCTGCCGCTGAGCGGAGAGGGGCCGGAGGGGCAGGCGGAGGTGACGATCCGGGTGTCCCGCTCAGGCTATCAGACCGAACTCGTGATCGAGCCGAAAGATCAACAGCTTGCAGCGGCTCTATCTGCCTATGGCTTTGAGGAGCGAGGCGGGCGATATTCGCTTATCCAGCGGGGAGATGTCTTCTGATGATCCATGCACGCCTTTTGTTGTTGATGACCGGCGCAGCGGTGCTCGCAGCCTGCGAAACAGCGCCTGAACCCGATGCGGCAGCCGCGATCGAACGCGCTAAACCCGTCGTTCAGGTCAGTGTGGATACCGAAGCCCCCGATCCGGGCGCGCTGGGCAGCTATTCCATCCCGAGCGGGCGCTGCGGCATGGTCCTCTGGGCGAGAGCCGGGACCGAGACCGTGCCGATCTTCCAGGCGCTTGATGACGGCAATGGCCTGATGGAAATCGATGGCCGCCGGACGGGGCTGTCACGGCAATCTGTCAGAGGACAGGCGCGGGCAAAAATGCCGCAAATTCAAGAGTTTTCCGCCCACAGCGCAGATGGCTCCCTGATCACTGTCGAGGCAGAGACAGTCTGGGGCACGTCATTTCCCGGCGGCTCATATGTCGAGCGCGGTACGCTGACCCTGACCGGTGCGGATGGCTGGCAGCGAGTCATGCCAGTGGCAGGCATTGCGGGCTGCAAAGCATAAGCTTCTCACTGTTGCTCCGACCGTCATTTCCTTTCATGGTGCGCCCAGAGGGCAAAGGGTGAATACATGGCGCCGCACGCGCATCAATGTAGCCATCACGCGCATCATCATGATGCCGGGACGGCGGGAATGGATGATTCCCGCCGGTTGATCTTTGCGCTTCTGATTATCGTCGGATTTGCCGTTGTCGAGATTGTCGGGGCGTTGCTTTCGGGCTCGCTCGCTCTCTTGGCAGATGCGGGTCACATGGTGACCGACGGCACGGCCATCGGGCTGGCGCTGGTCGCGCGACATTTCGCCGGGCGCTCACCAACAGCGGCTTTCCCCTTCGGTCAACACCGGGCGCAGGTTCTGGCCGCGTTTGTGAATGGGCTGGCGCTCTTTGCCCTGATCGCCTTCCTCCTGCATGAGAGCTTCCAGCGGTTCAGTAATCCGCAGACGATCGATGTGCCGATCATGCTGTCCGTTGCTGTGCTCGGCCTGCTCGCCAATTTCGCGGCCTTCGCTGTCCTGCATCGCGGGAATTCGAATGATGTGAATATGCGCGGCGCGATCCTGCATGTGATCGGCGATATTCTGGGCTCGGTCGCCGCCATCGTCTCGGCTATCGTGATCATGACAACGGGCTGGCTCGCCGCCGACCCGCTGGTGACACTGCTAGTCTGTGCGCTGATTGCCCGTTCGGCCTGGCGGCTGGTTCGGGAGACCTCGGTCGTCCTTCTCGAAGGCGCGCCTGAGGGGCTCGATCGTGAAGATATTCGTCGCCACATCGAGGCGATCCGTCATGTCGTCAATGTGCATGACATCAAGGTGTGGATGCTGACCCCGGAGCATCGTCAGGTGACGATGCATGTGCAGGTCGATGATCCGCTTTTCGCCGATGAGACGCTGCGCGCTGTCAAAACGACGCTGAAGGCGGAATTCTCAATCGAACAGTCAACGATCCAGATGGAGACCTGCACAGTCATGACGCGTCCGTCCGAACAGGATACGCTGCGCTTTGACTGCCCGGATATGCCAACCAAGCGGGCCACCCAGACCCATGAGTCTGAGCGGCCGGAAGTCAGCAGGCTGCATTAAGCCTTTCAGGCGCGGGCGCAGAGCATCCGTTCACAAGCCGCCGGCATCACTTCCTCCGGCGAGGACACGACGATCAGGTCTTCCTTGAGTTCCTTTGCCGCAAAGCCCTCATCCACGACGTGATGGAGCAGCTTTACCAGCGGATCCCAATAGCCTTTGACGTTGCAAAGGATCAGTGGCTTGCGGTGCAGGTCGAGCCGTACCCATGACAGAAGCTCGATGATCTCTTCGAGCGTGCCGATGCCGCCGGGCAGGACGCAGAACGCATCGCTCTCTTCGAACATGCGCATTTTACGCTCATGCATCGAGTCGACTTCGATGTGATCGACGCCTTCTAGGACGCCTTCGACGGAGACGAGGAATTTCGGAATGACGCCGAAAACATCGCCGCCAAGGTCACGCACAGTGCCGGCGGTGATGCCCATCAGGCCGAGTTTGCCGCCCCCGTAAACGAGGCGGGTACCTGTCTCAGCGAGGGACTCGCCAAGCTTTTTTGCGGTTTCGGCGTAGATGCTGTCATCGCCCGCCCGTGAACCGCAGTAAACGCAAAGGGATTTAATCGGGCTTTTGGTCAAAGGGTTTCTCCTCCTGGCACCGTACACACTGACGTGCGCCGGCGTTCTATGGTAGTTCTTACCTGAAGCAATTTCGGAGCCATCATGCGCGACACGGTTATCGCCTTTATTGTTATTGTCATCATGGTGATCGCGGCGCTCGTCTACTGGCAGAGCAAGAAAGAGCCGGATGTGCCGGACGAAGGCCCGGTTGTGACAGATGGGAGCGGCACGCCTGAAAGTGAAGAGGCTGCCCCCGAAGCTGTCGCCCTGCCGCGTTTTGACATCATCCGCGTCACCCGTGAGGGCTATGCAACCATCGCCGGCGAGGCTGAACCCGGCGCTAGCGTCGAGCTGCTTGCCAATGGCGAGGTCATCGAGACGGTGACGGCGGAACGCGACGGTAATTTCGTGATCATCGTCGAGGATGCGCTGGCGCAGGGCGCAGTCGAGTTCAAACTTCGCATGACGACGCCGGACGGCATGGTTGTGACGGGGGCTGAGACGATCATCGTCTATGTGCCCGAACGCGATGGCGACCTGCCGGTGGTCCTGCGCACGACACCGGGCGGGGCAACGGAGATCCTGCAACGCGCGACCGATCCTGACCCAGCGCTTGGTCCGTTGACGATTGATACGATCGATTATGATGCGGCGGGTAATGCGATCTTCTCAGGCCGGGCGGAGCCTGACTCGGTCGTCCAGATTTTTGCCAACAACAATCCGGTCGGCGAGACGACAAGCGATGGCGCCGGGCGCTGGACCCTGTCAACGACGATCCCGCCAGGGCGTTACACGCTGCTGATTGTGCAGCTTGGGGAGGATGGCGCGCCGAAATACGCGATCGAAGTTCCCTTCGAGCAGGCGCGGCCCGAGAATATCGTCCTGAAAGACGGCGCGGTGATCGTGCAGCCGGGCAACTCGCTCTGGGTGATTGCCCGCAAGGTCTACGGCGAAGGCGAGCAGTATACGATCATTTACGGGGCCAATGCCGACCAGATCCGCGACCCTGACCTCATCTATCCGGGGCAAGTCTTCCAGCTTCCTGAAGATGAAGACGAGGAAGAAGAGGACACAAGCGAGGAAGCGCAAATGGGTAAGCGCGGCTAAGGGCCATGCAGCAATTCACTTGCGATTTCGCAATCGGCACCAAGGGGCCGGGGCTCTTTGTCTTCACCCGTGATGTGGCGTCATGGGTGGCGGATTGTGGGGTGGAAGAGGGGCTGCTGACGCTTTTCATTCAGCACACCTCTGCCTCGCTAACGGTACAGGAAAATGCCGATCCCGATGTGCTGGCAGACCTGAAGGACTTCTTCGCCGATCTCGCACCACGCACGCGAGCCTATCGTCATGATGCGGAAGGCCCCGATGACATGCCGGCGCATATCCGCTCGGCTCTGACCCAGACGAACCTTTCGATCCCCGTGCGCAACGGGCGCATGGCGCTGGGGACGTGGCAGGGGATTTATGTATTTGAGCACCGCGACCATCCGCACAGGCGGACCGTCACGGCGCATCTGATAGGGAAATAATCTCCCTCTCCCCTTTGGGGAGAGGGATGAGTAGCATTTACAGAATCGACTGGCCTGTCGATGCCCAGTCCTTCTCAAAAGCTGCAAGGCCTTTATCTGTCAGCGGATGGCCAAGAAGGGCGTTGAAGACTTTCGGCGGGATGGTCGCGACATCGGCGCCCATGAGGGCTGCGTCTTTCACATGGCTCACGCCGCGGATCGAGGCGGCGAGGACTTCTGTCTCATAGTCATGCATGTCGTAGAGCGCGCGGATCTCTGCGATCAGCTCCATGCCGTCCTGACCCAGATCATCGAGACGGCCGATGAAAGGCGAGATATAGGTCGCGCCCGCTTTTGCCGCGAGCCAAGCCTGGTTCGCTGTAAAGCAAAGCGTCACATTAGTCCGAATGCCTTCTTCGGTGAGATCCTGGCAGGTCTTCAGCCCGTCCCAAGTGAGAGGCAGTTTGACGACCACATTGCGCGCGATGTCGGCGAGGACTTTGCCTTCCTTCACCATGGTTTCGTAATCGGTCGAGGCGACTTCGGCGGAGACCGGTCCGTCGGTCATGTCGCAGATCGCGGCGATGACTTCCTTGAAGTCGCGGCCTGACTTGGCGATCAGCGAGGGGTTGGTCGTCACGCCATCCACGAGCCCGGTGGCAAAGGCCGCCTTGAGTTCGTCGGTTTCGGCAGTGTCGATGAAGATTTTCATGTTTATATTCCCTGTTAGCGCTATCACCCTACCGCATTTTGGCTGTCCGCTCAAAGGCACGGCATTGCCATTTCGCGGCGGGACACGGCATGGTCGGCCTTTAGAAGAGGGAATGGGCCATGAGAAGAGCGCTCGGCATTGCCGCTGCCATGTTACTGGTATCCTGTAGCGGAGAGGCGCCCGAAGAGGCGGCGCCGGTCGAGGAGAGGGCCGCCATGGCGCCAGCCGCCGATGAAGCAGAGGTAGTGCTGAACCTGCCGGCACCGCGCGAAGGGGTGACCGAGGACCGCATGGCGCTGCTCGCGCTCACTTGTGTGCACAAGCAGTATCCCAACAAGATTTCCCATGTTCTGAGCTCGGACGCTGATGCGAAAACGCCCAAAGAGCTGTTCCCGGCCTTTTATGGCTGTTTTGACTGGCATTCCTCCGTGCACGGGCACTGGCTGTTGACCCGCATTCTGAAGACCGATCCTGAAGGCCCGATGACGGATGTCATTATCGAGAGCCTGTCGGAGAGCTTCACACCTGAAAATATCACAGGCGAGGTGGCCTATGTCTCGGCGGACGGCCGGGCCTCTTTTGAACGGCCCTACGGGCTTGCCTGGTTCCTCCAACTCGTCGCGGAACTTGAGGAATCAGATGATCCCCAATTGCGAGAATGGCGCGAGACACTGCGCCCGCTCGAAGAGGCGATCGTCGTCAAGGTCAAGGCATGGCTGCCCAATCTGGTCTATCCCATTCGTCTGGGCACGCATAATCAGAGCGCTTTCGGCTTTGCGCTGATGCTCGATTATGCGCGGACCGTGGGGGATGAGGAGTTCGAGGCGCTGCTGGTCCAGAAATCCCGCGCGTTCCATCTGGGCGATATCAATTGCCCGCTCGCCTATGAGCCGTCGGGCGAGGATTTCCTCTCGCCCTGTTTTCAGGAAGCGGATCTGATGCGCCGGGTCCTGCCGCAGGATGAGTTCGCCGAATGGCTGTCTTCCTTCCTGCCGCAGATCCCCGTTGATGGATCGGGCGACTGGCTGGAGCCGGGGATCGTCACAGATGCTAGTGACGGCAAGCTGGTCCACCTTGATGGGGTCAACCTCTCACGCGCCTGGGCAATGACCGGGATCGCGAAAGCTCTGCCTGAGGACGATCCGCGTAAAGACGCCCTCTATGCGAGTGCCGAGCTCCACCGGGAAACCGGGATCGCTTCGATCTCGTCGGAAAATTATGAGGGCTCGCACTGGTTGGGCAGTTTCGCCACTTATCTGACGACAGCGCGCGGCATCACCGGTGCGGGAGCGCCCAAGTGAAGCTGCGGATCGGACCGGGCGCACTCGTTGCAGCAGCATTCATTGGCCCCGGCACGGTCACGACCTGCACACTAGCGGGAGCGAATTTCGGCTTTGCGCTCGTCTGGGCACTGGTCTTTGCGACCCTCGCCACGATCCTCTTGCAGGACATGGCAGCGCGGCTCGGTGCGGGCGCCAAGCGGGGCCTGGGCGAAGCGCTGATGGAGACGCTGCCCGCGGGACCAGTGCGGATCGGCGCGGCGGTGCTGGTTTTCCTCGCGATTGCCGTTGGGAATGCCGCCTATGAGGCCGGCAATCTTGCGGGCGGCGCGCTCGGGCTTGGCGCGATCCTCGGGGAGGGCGCGCATTCGCAGAAATGGGCCGTGGCCGGATTGTCTCTGCTGGCCGGCGCGCTGTTGCTGCTGGGCAAATACAAGACGCTGGAGAAAGTGCTGATCGGGCTCGTCATCCTGATGAGCCTTGCCTTTGCGGCGACCGCCGTCATGGTGCGGCCCGATCTTGGGGCCTTTGCCGGCGGCCTTGTTCCGCGCGTGCCCGAGGGCGGGCTGCTGACCGCGATTGCCCTGATCGGCACGACCATCGTGCCTTATAATCTCTTCCTTCATGCCGCTGCCGCCAAGCGCCGCTGGCCCGATGGCGATGCGAGTGCGGCGCGCAGCGACACTGTTCTGTCGGTCGGGCTTGGCGGGATTGTCTCTATCCTGATCGTCTCGGTGGCGGCAGGCGCGGCGTTCTCTGCCGGGCTCGAAATTGCCAATGCCGCTGACATGGCACGGTCGCTAGAGCCACTGGCCGGAACCTGGGCGCGGTATCTTTTGGGCGCAGGGCTGCTGGCCGCAGGGCTGACCTCTGCGATCACGGCGCCGCTTGCGGCAGGCTATGCCCTGTCGGAGATGGTGCCCAATGTCTCGGATGCGGGCCGGGCACGGCTTCTCAAAGCAACGGCGCTGGTCATCCTCGGCATCGGTATGACGGTCGGCCTTCTTGGCATTCGCCCTGTGACGCTGATCCTTGTCGCGCAGGCGGCAAACGGGCTGCTCCTGCCGATCATCGCGGGGTTCCTCCTCTATGTGATGAACCGGAAGGGTCTCTTGGGAGGCCATGCCAATGGGATGCTCGCCAATCTGGGTGGATTGCTCGTGGTGCTGATCACTTTCGGGCTGGGGCTGCGCGGTGTCTTAAGGGCGCTGGGCGTCTGGCCCTGATCAATCCCTTGGCGCCGCAGCTCTTTTGAGCCGGTCATTGATCGCCGCCCCCAGACCCTCATCAGGGATGGGGGCAACCGCAATGGGTTTCGCCATGCTGTCCATCTGCCGTAGATAGGCAAAGAGATGGGCGGCGGCTTCGCGCAAATTGCCAGACGGGGAGAGGTCGAGCGTCGCGCCATTGCTCCCGCCAAAGCCCAGAAGGATCTCGCCCTCGCGGGGTTCCTCCGCCTCAAGACGAACTTTTGCTTGCGGCGCGTAGTGGCTGGTCATCATGCCGGGCGCGGAGATGCCGTCACCGGGGGCGGCGAGCTTCATGCCGAGGACTGCTTCGATCACCTCGTGCGAGATCGCGCCGGGACGCAGCAAAGTAGGGTGATCGCCCGCAAGACCGACAATCGTGCTTTCAAGCCCGATCTCGCATGGTCCGCCATCGAGGACCGGGACGGTATCGCCGAACTCACTCGCCACATGCTCAGCGGTGGTCGGGCTGATCCGGCCTGAGCGATTGGCGCTGGGCGCCACGAAGGGGCCGTCAAAGGCGCGTAAGACCGCGCGCGCCACCTCATGGGCGGGACAACGGATCGCCACCGTGTCGAGCCCGGCAGTGACCAGTGGTGCTACGGGCGCGTCAGCTCGCAAGGGCAGAACGAGGGTCAGCGCTCCTGGCCAGAAGGCCTCGATCAACCGAACTGCTGTAGAGCTGAACTCGCCGATACGGGCGGCGGCGGCCCGGTCCGGCACATGGACGATCAGCGGGTTGAAGCGCGGGCGGCCCTTTGTTTCATAGATCTGCGCGACCACTTCGCCATTGGCGGCGTCGGCGGCGAGCCCGTAGACCGTCTCGGTCGGCAGCGCGATAAGACGTCCCGCGCGCAACACATCAGCGGCGCGGGTCACATTGTCGGGCGAAGCGGTCCAGATAGATGACATCCGCGCTCGATAGCGCGACTTGTCAGGATGCGCACGCCCCTTGCGGCGGGCGCCCGGCCTAATGTAGACAGTGTCAAAATACTGCCAGAATTTGAGGAGCCGCCCGGATGCCCTATCAGACCCCCGTCAAAGACATGCAATTCCTGCTCAATCACGCGGCGAATTTCGACGCGGTACGTGAGACGGGCGCGTTCGAGGATCTCTCGCCCGATCTTGTCGAGGCGGTGCTGACCGAGGCCGGCAAGCTTGCCGATAATGTCTTTGCCCCGCTCAACTGGGACAGTGACCAGAACGGCGCGCGGCTGGAGAATGGGCAGGTCTATACGACCCCCGGCTTCAAGGAAGCCTATCAACAATATGTCGAGGGCGGATGGAATGCGCTCGGCTTTTCGTCCGAATTTGGCGGGCAGGACATGCCCCAGACCCTCGCGCTGATGGTCTTCGAAGCGCTCTGCGCGGGCTGCCTCAGCCTTGCCATGGGATTCTCGCTGACGACCGGGGCGGCAAAGGCGCTGTTTGCGAGCGGTACGGATGAACAAAAGAAACTCTTCCTGCCCAAGCTGGTCTCTGGCGAATGGGCGGGGACGATGAATCTCTCCGAACCGCAGGCAGGGTCAGACCTTGCCAATATCAAATGCAAGGCGGAGCCGGTCGGTGACGGGTGCTACAAGATCAAGGGCACCAAGATCTGGATTTCCTATGGCGATCACGACCTGACCGAGAATATCTGCCACCTCGTGCTGGCGCGCCTGCCCGATGCGCCGGAGGGGACGCGCGGCATCTCCATGTTCCTCGTCCCGAAATATCGCGTCGATGAAGACGGGAATGTCGGTGAGCGGAACGATGTCACCATTGTCAGCATCGAGGAAAAGCTCGGCCAGCACGGCTCACCGACCTGTGTCATGAGCTATGGCGAGCATGATGAATGTTTCGGCACCCTTGTCGGCAAGGAGCATGAGGGGCTTAAGAACATGTTCGTCATGATGAATGCCGCCCGGATCGATGTCGGCACGCAGGGTTATGCGGTGGGTGAACGCAGCTTCCAGAAGGCCGCCGAATACGCTCATGACCGCCCGCAGGGCCGCGAATATGGCGTAAAGTCCGGTCCTGCCATCCCGATCGTTCAGCACCCGGATGTACGCCGCAATTTGATGACGATGAAGGCGCTGACCGATGCCGGGCGGGCCATCGGCTATGCCAGCATCGTGGCCTATGATGTCGCGCATCACTCGTCCGATGAGGAGACCCGCCGCGCCGCAAAAGAGCGCGAGGAGCTTCTCACGCCGCTGTCCAAAGCCTTCCCGACAGAGCGGGTGATGGAGGTCACCAATCTGGGCATCCAGATCCATGGCGGCATGGGCTTTGTCGAAGAAACAGGCGCTGCGCAATTCTTCCGTGATAGCCGTATCTCGGCCATCTATGAGGGGACGACCGGCATTCAGGCCATCGACCTTGTGGGCCGCAAGCTCGGCATGGGTGCGGGCAAGCTCGCCTATGATTTCATCGAGGAAGCTGAAGCGCTTGCGGCTGCCTTGTCGGGCAGCGGGCATGACGGGCTCGGTTCTATCGGCGAAAATCTGCAGACGGCGCTGTCGGGGTTGAAAGAGACGACCCGATTCATGGTCGCGGCCATGGCGGAAGACCCCGAGACCGGGCTCACCGGCGCGACACCGTATCTGGACCAGTTCGGTTATGTCGCCGGCGGCTATTATCTGGCGCGGTCCGCTTTTGCGGCAGCGGGGCTGGCGGCGAGCGGCGAGGATGAGCCCTATCATCAGGGCCGGATCGATGTCGCACGCTTCTATGCCGAGAATCTGCTGCCCCGCGCGACGGGTCTCATCCCTTCGGTGATCGCGGGCAAAGGTACGTTACCGTCCGCCGACAGCCAGCTCTTCTCCGCGTGAAGCGTCAGCCGATTGAGTAAGTTCTGAGTGTGACTAGCCGCGGCCTATAGGGCTGGAATTGTAAAAAACGACTGATTTGCCCAAGCGTACAGGCGCTTGAGAGGCATCGCCGCCATCTTGTTCCTTGACCTCAACGGCTTTCATCTGGAAGCCTCCCGGACGGAAGTTGTTGAAACCGTCTTCAGCTGGCGGCGAGTGAGCTGGATGAAGCGAGCTTCGCCAGATGGCTCGAAGCAATGTGTGTGCCCGTTGGCGGGTAAGTAAGAGGGGCAGTCGGGGGCATGGTGTTGAATGCCGAGTGGATTTACTGGGGCAGCTTCCTGCTGTTGCCGGTGCTGGCTGTCCTGTTGTCAGCGGCGATGGGTGGCCATTGGCTCAAGCGCGTTCTTGCGCTCATTTTCACCGTGCCGGTCGCACTCCTCGTCTATGCGCGCTTCGTTGAGCCTCAGCGGCTGATCCGGGTCGCGACCGATGTCGAGATCTGCGGGCAGGGCCTGCCGGGCACGATCAAGGCAGCCGTTCTCTCCGATGTGCATCAGGGCATTTTCCGCAATGCCGTCTCGGTGCCGCGCCTTGTGAAGACCATCAATCGCAGCAATCCGGATATCGTCCTGATTGCTGGCGACTTCACCTATGATCTGCCGCCCGAGAAATTCGAAAAAACCTTCGCTGCGTTCAAGCACCTTAAGGCGCCGGTTTATGGCGTGCTCGGCAATCATGATAATATTCACGGTCCGGAATATCGTGAGAAGCTGATCGACGCGCTTGAGAAGTCTGGCGTCACCATGCTGGCACCGGGCGAGGATGTTTTCCGCAAGGATGGCAAATTCATCCGTATCGTCGGTATCCGGGATATGGACTCATTCCTCGGCAAGACAGAAACGCTGGGCGAGTATCCTGCCCCCGGCGGTATGCCGAGCATCGTTCTGTCGCACAGTCCCGAAGTCATCGGGCGCTCCGAGACCGGCCATTACGATCTGATGGTCACCGGGCATACTCATGGCGGTCAGGTCTGGATCCCGAAGGTCACCTGCGAGCTGACGACCGCTTGCCGGACATGGCGCTATGGCCTTGCCGAGACGCCGACCGGCAAGCTGTTTGTCACATCCGGCACCGGCATGACGGCCTTGCCGATCCGTTTTAACATGCAGCCGCGGATCGATATTCTGCGGGTACAGATCAACCGGTGCGAGGCGCAGCCATTTGGCGATGTCATGCGGGTATTCCCGCATGACCAGGGCTCGCAGAATTAAGCGTAGGGGCTTACGCCGTCAGCGCCGAGAAAGCCGGTTGAGCCTCGATGAAGCGGCGGTGTACTTCCGCATAGGTCTCCCGGTAGATCCGGTCGATCTCGGCACCATCCATAAAGCCATCCGAGAAGCCGGGCGAAACCGGATCAATGACCGATCGCGCAGCTTCTTCCATATGGGCAAGCAGGCGGCGAGGATCCTCAAGGCCGACCGAGATACGGATCGTGGTCGGCGAGATGCCGGCTTCGGCTTGGGCTTCGCGTGACATCTCCGAATGGCTGGTGAGGCCGGGGCAGAGCGCCAGCGTGTTGGTCTGGCCGAGTGAGACCTGAAGGCCGATAGCGGGCTCGAGGCTGTCAAAGAAGCGTTTGAAGATGTCCGGCTCCAGCGCGGGCTGATCGCCTTTCTTCTCGAAATCGATGGTGAAGAGGCCGGCGGGAAGTTCAAGATATAAATGCTCCTTGAGCTGAGCATGGTTCGGGTGATCTTCCAGCGCTGGGCTGTTCACATTGATGCGCGGATGGGCGTGGAGTGCTTTTGTCAGGGTGATCGTGTTGATCGCCTTGGCGATGACCCGCATCTCGTAGGTCTTAAGGCCCGAGAGTACCTCATAGGCTTTATCGGCATCGAGGAAGGCGCCTTTGATGTAATAGACGTTCCAGAACATGGTGTGATCCCATGTCAGCTCTTCCTCCTCACCCTTCCAGTTGGTGAGGGTCATGCTCTCGCCCTTGGGCATGAACATGCGCTCGCCGCGGCCAATGACGACACCGGCTGTCGTCGCGCCGCCGCCGGTCATTTCCTTTGTGTAGGAATGGATGATGTAGTCCGGGCGCTCGATTTTCGATGGATTGCGCAAGAGCGGCGAAAGGAAAGGTGTGCCGACCGTCGCATCGCAGACGACCGTCCAGCCATGCTCGTGCGCAAGACGCGACATGGCCGGCACGTCGAGCACATTGCCATGCGGGTTACACGGACTTTCGATATAGACATAGATCTTGCGGCCCCGCGCCAGCCGGTCAGCATGTTTGGCTTCTGCTGCTTCTAGCGCTTTCTTGAAGGCGGCCTCATCAAAGCCGTCGAACCATTCGACCGCGACATTGAGGTTTGATTCCTTGCCGAACCAGTCATGCAGAAGCTGGTAGGTCCCACCATAGACATTGCGCGAGGCAAGGATGACATCCTCATAGCCGACAAGATGCGAGAGCAGGCCGTCAATTGCCGCCATGCCCGAATTATAGTTCCAGGCGAGATATTCGGCGCTTTCCGGGCCGCATTCGAGATCGACCACGTGATTGGCGAGCGCAATCGAGGTCGGGTTCATTAGGCGCGAATAGATCTCGTGCAGGAATTCCCGGCCGGTAAAGGCATCCTCCACCCATTCCGTACACGCATAGATATAGGTGGCGGTCCGGGTGATGACGGGGGAGGCGGCAAAGAGCGCCGTCACATTGTCAAAGATCGGATAGGGGCCCTTCGCGGCAAAACCTGCATCATGCGTGACCAGCGACTGATAGGTCGCGCGCATCGGATTTTGTAGCGTGTCGAGAATCTTCGCGAGCTGGAAGCACAGGAATCGCTTGGCATTGAAATAGGCGATGCGGTCAGAGCGGTCGAGATCGCCGATCGTCTCCATGGTCCGCGCCCAAAGCGTGTGGGCATCGAGATTGAGCGAATAAAGCCGGGCTGTGAAATCCTTCAGCGCTTCGCCATAGGCGGTGTTCTCGTCGATTCCGAAATGGGCAAGCTGTTCACTCGCCAGCGCTTCGGGCGTGTCGGCGGACGTTGTGTTGCGCAGCGGGCTCAATTGCCTGATAGGGGTGTTTCCGGTCATGGCATCTTCCTCTGTCCATGCGGTTTTTCTAGGCGGGCCGGGCGCGGCATGGTCGTCTGTCCCGACCGTCATTTTCAGATGGGTTGCAAATAGCGGTAAGCCACCAGCATGAGTTCCACAACATCGAAAATCGGGTCCGCGCGGCCCTTCGGCCGCTTCGAATGGAGTGTGGCCCGACGGTATCTCGGGGCGACCCGCAAGGGCGCCGGGGTCAGCCTCATTTCCATCATCGCCTTTGCCGGGATCATGCTGTCGGTTGCGACGCTGATCGTGGTGATGAGTGTGTTTCAGGGCTTCCGGGTGATGCTGCTCAGCCAGCTCCTCAGCGTCTCGGGACATGTCTATGTCACCGAAGACGGCTTGCCGATGACGGAATATGAGGGACGGGTCGAGGCGCTTTCCGCTGAACCCTATGTCGAGCGCGTGACACCGATCCTGAATGTCGATTCCTATTTCGTGACTGACTGGGGGCAGGCCCCGGCGCGAATCGTCGGGATCGAGCGCGATGACCTTTTTGCGATTGAGGAAGTCTCCTCGCCGCAGAGTCTGCTTGATGGATCGCTTGAGACCTTCGGGCAGGGCCGGAAGGGCGGTGACCAGATCGCCATGGGCTATCGCATCGCCAACCAGCTTGGCGTGCGCGCAGGGGATCCGGTGACGGTGATCACGGCGGGCGGGCAGGAGACGGCATTTGGCCGTCCGCCCACGACGCAAAAGAACTATCAGGTCGCGGCGCGCTTCAGCGTCGGCAATACCTATTACGACAAGCTCTTTGTCTTCATGCCGCTGGAGCAGGCGCAGCTTTTTGCGCGCAAGCCAGGCGAGATTACGGAAATCGAGTTGCGCGTCACTGATCCGCTTGAGATTGACCAGTATATAGAGCGTATCCGGGCGGCGGCCGGGCCGGGGGCGATCATCGATGACTGGCGTCAGCGGAACTCGGACATCTTCAACGCGGTCCAGACCGAGCGCGGCATCATGCGCATCCTGATGCTGATGATTGTGCTGGTTGCGACCATGCTGATCATTTCCGGTCTCGTCATGCTGGTGAAGGACAAGCGCTCGGACATCGCCGTCATGCGGACGATGGGCGCCTCTGAAGGCATGGTCATGCGCATGTTCATGCTGACGGGCGCGACCATCGGGGTGACGGGGGCGGCTGCCGGGGTAGGGCTCGGCGCGCTGATCATCGCCAATCTTGAGCATATCGAGCGGGTGCTCTCGGCACTCTTTGGCTTCCGGCTCTTCAACCCCAATCTTTATTATCTCGACTCGATTCCGGCCGTGTTCGAATGGCGCGAAGTCGGCATCGTCGTTGTCTTCACGCTTGCCATGTCGTTCATTTTCTCCGCCTACCCCGCATGGCGGGCCAGCCGGGTCGATCCGGTGGAGGCGCTGCGTTATGAGTGATCAGCCAGTCCTGAAACTTGAAAATATCGTGCGGTCCTTTGATGACCTCGTCATTCTCGATGGCGCCAATCTTGAGGTCCAGCGGGGTGAGATGATCGCCCTTCTGGGCCCGTCAGGCTCGGGCAAGTCCTCGCTCCTGCATGTCGCGGGGCTGCTGGAGCCGCCGACGGGGGGCCGCGTCTATATCGATGGCGAGGATGTCAGCGATGTGAATGACAAGACGCGGACAGCGCTACGGCGTGACCGCATCGGCTTTGTCTATCAGTTCCATCACCTGCTGCCCGAGTTCAATGCCGAGGCGAATGTCAGCTTCCCCCAGCGGATTGCCGGGGTGCCGCCGGGCAAGGCGGCGGAGCGCTCGCGTGAGCTGCTTACAGGGCTCGGACTTGCGGAACGCATGGATCATCAGCCTGCGCAGCTATCGGGCGGGGAGAAACAGCGGGTCGCGATTGCGCGGGCGCTGGCCAACCGGCCGAGCCTCCTCCTTGCCGATGAGCCGACCGGCAATCTCGATGTCGAAACCTCACGCAAGGTCTTTGATGCCCTGATGAGCATTGTCCGCGGCGAGGGGCTGGCGGCGATCATCGCCACCCATGATCAGGGGCTTGCCTCACATATGGACCGTGTCGTGACGATCAAGAACCGTAAGCTGGTGCCCGGTCTGCTTGAAGTGAGCACGGTTTAACGCCGTTCCACCTTCAGCGGCATCCCGCCTTTGGGGCGCATGGTGATCGCAAGGTAAGGCTCAGGCACAAAGCCCTGCGGCACGGAGAAGCGGACCTGCCGCATCGTCTCGGCCATCATTGCAATCCCTTCCATCAGGGCAAAGCGCATCCCGATACAGACGCGCGGGCCCCCGCCAAAGGGCAGGTACTGATAGCGGTGACGCTCCTTGTCCGTCCCTTGCGCAAATCGGTCGGGCATGAAGCTGTCGGGCTCCTCCCAGAGCAGCTCATGCCGGTGCATCGGATAGACGCCGATGGAGATATGGTCCTTTGCCTTCACATGCATCGAGCCGAGTTTGGCATCGCGCGTGACGCTGCGCGGGATGATCGGCACGGGCGGGAAGAGGCGCATTGATTCCTTGAGCACCGCCTCATGCAGATGGAGCTGCGCGATATGCTCGGCGGTGACCGGCTCGTCGCCTGCAACTGCTGCGACCTCGGCGGCCAACTCATCTTGCAGGCTCTTCGAATGGCCGATCAGGTAGAACGTCCAGGAGAGGGCGACGGCAGTCGTCTCATGCCCGGCGCCAACAAAGGTGAGGGCATTATCGACGAGTTCTGAAGGCGAGAGCCGGTTGCCGGTCTCGGGGTCTTCGGCGGAGATAAGGAGCCCCATGAGGTCGGTCTCATCGGTTTCGTCCGCCTCGAGTCGGGTTTTGACGATTTCCTCGGCAAATCCGCGCAAGCGGCCGATCGCGGCCTGACCCTTGGCATAGCCCGGAATGAAAAAGCGGCGCGGCAGGATCTTGCCGAGGAACGGGAACAGCTCGTGAACCGACAGCCGCCCGATGGTCGACATGAAGAGCGTGATGTCATCGGCAAAGCGGTCCTGCTGATAGCCAATGCGGCTGCCGCCATGCAGCAGTGTGCGCGCGATCACGTCAAAAGTGGCGAGGGTCGTCTCTGGCGCGACATCAATCGTGCTGCCAGCGGATCGGGCGAGGCGGGCCGCCATCTCCCGGCCCGCGGTGGTGAAGGTCGGCACGAGGCTGTTGAGCGCCTGCGCCCGGAAAGCGGGGCTCGCAGCGCGCCTTTGGGGGCGCCAGTCGTCCTTTTCTGCAGTCAGAAGGCCATTCCCGAGGGCGGGGCGTAAGAAGCGCTCGGCATATTCCGAGCGGCCGAAGGTCTCCTGATCCTGGAGAATTTGCTGCGCGAGTTCCGGGTCCATGATCTGTGCGAACAGCTTGGTGCCGGCTCTGGCCGTTACAACCGGCTGACGAAAATAGGTCGGCGAGTACATCGCCATCGGGTTCTGAAGGATGCCGAACATACGCCGGATCGGGCGGGTATTGTCGGGTAAGCCGGCGGGAATGGCGGGGGTCAGGGCCTCCATGGCGTCCTCCAGAATGTTGATTCCACATATAGGGATAGTTGTGGTTAAGTTCAGAGGCTAACCTGATCTGGCTTGCACCTTTCAGTTCTGAAGGGTTACCATATAACTAGTCTCGGGCGGGGGCCCAAAAGGGGGGGCATGGCATGCGGTTACGGGGGATCACCCTCAGCATGATGGCAGCGATAGCGGCTTTGCCCGCTATGGGCGCTGTCTCATCCGCCGCGGCTCAGAACCCGCCGCCCTTTGTTGAATGCCGGAACGAGCTTGATACCTTCCAGAATGGTCGAGACACCGCATTGAGCGGGGTGCCTTGGGCGCAGGCCCAGAATATGGGCACGCCGCTGCGGCGCAAATGCTCTTTGCTCGGATGGTATGAAGGGATGAATGATTTCTGCTCCGAGCGTCTGCAACTGGTTGCCGGCCGGAACCGTCAGCACGGGCTGGAGCTTTGTCTTTACAAAAACACGCGCGCCGCGATGAAAGGCCGCGCTGTCGGCATGGATGCGCTGATAGAAATGATGGGTGCGGTCGATATGGCCTCTCCCGCTGCGCCGCTGGGGCTCGCTGCCGCCAAAAAGAAATATTCTGCGAAGACGGAAGATAGCGGTTCGCTGGCCTATAAGATCGATCAGGAGATCAAAGCGCTCGGGATGGATCCGGCCTGTCCGGCGACGGAGGATGACGCGAACTTCCCGCCGCTGATCGGCTCGTCTGACGAACGCCGCTATGGCGTTCTTTGCCACATGAAAGATATTCGCGCCGCTGCGGAGGCGTCGCTGGGGCAAATGCCATACGCCAAGCTTCATGCAACGCATAAGATCGGGTTCAACTATTCGGAAGCCGAGAACAATCTGCAGATCGAAAAAGCGAATGTCGCGTCGATCCGTGATCTGATCAACCGAAATGAGGCGCAGACATCCGCCCTTTACCGGCAGCGTAACGATACGACGAATGCACGCCGTTATCAGGAACTCACCCGGCAGATCGAAGAACTTGAAAGCCGGGTTGGCGGATTACGCCTCTCGCTTGAAAACGCGGTCGATCGCGAGAATGAGGCGAACCGGAGATACAAGGCCGCTCAACAGGCCTATGAACAGAAACGCGTCGCACTCGAGCGGAGCTGACGCGCAGCGGAAATCCCGGACATGAAAAAGCCCCGCCGAAGCGGGGCTTTTTGTTGTCTCAGGGAAGCTTAGCGGCCGTCCGGGTCGGTCGCATCTTCCAGATCGTCCGCCATATCTTCGGCAGCATCTTCCATCTCGTCGCCGACTTCATCGATGGCATCTTCGAGATCATCCGGTTCGTCATTGCCGCAGGCAGCGAGCGGAAGGGCGAAAAGAGCGGCGAGGGCCGCAAGAGTGATTTTTTTGGACATCGTCGGTTCCTTTCAAGGTTCGCTCATGGTGAACGAGCCAGCTCCGAGATGGTTCCATCTTTCAACCGATCAGTTGAGCCCAGCCTCCGAAACTGCGGTTTCATAGGCTTCTGAGCGTTCGAGCCACAACTCTTCGAGCTCACTCTGGCGTTCAATTGCGCGGGCGCGCATCTGGCCGAGCTTTGCCGCTCGTTCGGCATCGGTCGTGAACAGCGTGGGGTCGGCGAGGGCGGTATCGAGCTTCTCGATTTCGGCGGTCACCTCTTCGAGGCTCTTTTCGGCCTTCCGAACTTCGTCTCGCATGGGTTGGAGCGCTTTTCGCCGTTCAGCAGCGAGGCGGCGGGCCTCGGCCGGATTGACGGCAGGTTTTGTTTCTTCGGGCGGCGGCGTTCTGTCGCCCGAGCTTTTGGCGGCAGCGAGGATACGCGCGCGGTAATCATCGATATCCTCATCGAGCTCACGGACCGAACCGCCATGGACTTCCCACAAGGTGTCGGCGGTCGCTTCCGCCAGGTGCGCATCGTGGGTGATCAGCAGGACTGCGCCCTGATATCGCGCCAGCGCCTCGATCAGCGCATCGCGGCTGTCGATATCAAGGTGGTTGGTCGGCTCGTCGAGGATCATCATATGCGGCCCGTCAAAAGCCATCAGCCCAAAGAGGAGTCGCGCCTTCTCACCGCCCGAAAGGTTCTCGACCTTGGTCTCCGCCTTGTCATGACCGAAGCCGAGCGCGGCTGTCCGTGAGCGGACTTGCGCCTCTGTGCCATCCGGCATCAGCGCGCGGACATGGTTGAGCGGCGTGTCCTTGGGGTTCACCTCATCAAGCTGATGCTGGGCAAAGTAGGCGATCTTGAGTTTCTTGTGATTGCGGACATGTCCATCGAGCGGGGCCAGACGTCCGGCAATCGCCTTGACCAAAGTTGACTTGCCCTCGCCATTGGGGCCGAGGATGCCGATCCGGTCGTCATTGTCGATCCGTATATTGAGGTTTTTGAGAACCACATGATCGCCATAGCCGAGGGTTGCATTCTCCAGCCGCACGATGGGCGGCGCCATCACGGGTTTGGGATCGGGGAACTGGAAGGGGATCGTGCGTTCCTCGATCGGGATGTCGACAGTCTCCAGTTTTTCAAGCGCTTTGATGCGGCTTTGCGCCTGCCGGGCTTTTGATGCCTTGGCGCGGAAGCGTTCGACGAAAGCTTCCATGTGTTTGCGAGCGGCTTCGGTTTTTTGTGCCTGCGCGGCGGCAAGGCGGCGCTGCTCTACGCGCTTGCGGACGAAATTGTCATAATTGCCGGGATGGATGTCGAGCTTGCCATTCTCAAGGCTGAGGATGTGGCTGACCGAACGGTTGAGCAGCTCGCGGTCGTGGCTGATCACCAGTGCCGTATAAGGATATTTCTTGAGATAGCTCTCAAGCCACACTGCGCCCTCAAGGTCGAGATAGTTGGTCGGCTCATCGAGCAGGAGGAGGTCGGGTTTAGCGAACAAGACACCCGCCAAGGCAACGCGCATCCGCCAGCCGCCTGAAAACTCCGCACAGGGCTTTTTCTGCTCCGCCGCGCTGAAGCCGAGCCCGGCGAGGACCGTTGCGGCGCGCGCTTCGGCGGAATGCGCTTCGATATCGGCGAGTCGCGTCTGGATATTGGCGATCTCATGGGGATCGGTCTCGATCTCGGCGCGGGCGAGGAGGGAAGCGCGCTCTTCATCGGCGAGGAGGACAGTGTCGAGCAGGCTGTCCTGCGTTGCCGGCGCTTCTTGTGCGACCCCGCCAATTCGCCGTCCCTGATTGATGGAGACAGAGCCGTCATCAGGACTGATCTCGTCACGGATCAGCCGGAAGAGCGTCGATTTGCCCGTTCCGTTGCGGCCGGTGAAGCCTACGATCCATCCATCGGCGACCATCGCGGTCGCCTGATCGAACAAAACCCGGCCTTCGATCCGGTAGGTGAGGTCATTGATATGCAGCATGGAACGGGGCCGATAGCAGGCCTTGCCCCGCGGTAGAAGACCCCGTCAGGAAAGCGTGCGGGCGAGCATCTGACGGAGTTGCTGGCGCTGGACCGGGGTGAGGTCACCGAAGAAGCCGCGCGCGTGTTCAGGCAGATGCGCCATCGGGTCACCATTCTGCCCGAAGATGTAATGATCGAAGATCTCCCGCCAGGCGAGGCGCTCGGTCTCAGGCATTTCCTTTAAGGTGAGGAGCGCATGATAGAGCGCGAATTTCGGGGTGACGAGATGGTCCGGCCCCTCGCGCCACCAGTAATTGATCATCATACCGATGGGTTCAAGCGACTCAACGTGATGAAACCACATGCTGGGCAGATAAAGCGCGTCACCGGGGCCAAGCTCGCCCAATTGCGCATGTTCCAGCGCCTCGGCGAATTTCGGGAAGCGGGTCAGATCGGGCGCGTGGAAATTGACAAGGCTGATCGCCTGCCCTGCAGGGGTCATCTCCTGTGGCCCGATATAGAGATTGCCGATCTGGTCGGTCGGAAAAAGAGTGAAGCGCCGCCGCCCCGCAATCACGCAAGCTAAATTCTGCGGCAAATCATAATGCGCAGCCGTTCGTGTACGGTTCCCGATCCACATCTGGACCAGCATGTCCTCTTTCGGGTCGTGATAGGGCGAGACAAGCTGTTCCTTGATCGGCGCAAGTCCGCCTTCCAGCCTGACCGCTCCGGCAAAAAATGAGGGCGGGTTTTCCTCCGCCTCGTGATGAAGAAGGAGGTTGACGTAATTCTGCAGGGTCAGCTTGCGCTTCTCGAAATTGAAACCGGAGAAATCATCCCGGTAATTGAAGCGGCCTTTCAGGGATGCATCCCCGAAAAAGGCTTCGATCTCTTGCCCGGGGGCGAGAGCGGCAAGGGCTTTGAGCGCATCGGCGGAGGATGCTTTGGCTGTCTTGACGAGATCCCACCCATCGACGGCTCCGCGAATGATGACGGGTTGATAGTCTTGCGCAATGCCGCCGCGGAAATCCGCAACTTCTTTGGCGTCAATGATCCGTATTGGCTGCACCGGCCCTGATCCTCCTCAAGGCCGGCAAACTGGCATCCGTTCGGGGTGAGCGCAATGCGCCCCGCTCAGATGGCCCAGCCGAAGGGGCCATTATAGGGCTGGCCATTGCTTGAGGCCTGCACCCCGCGAATGCAGCGGACGAGCGTCCAGACCCATATGTAAAGGAGTGCAAGGCCACCGATCAGCAGGCCGACAAATCCGATCAGAATGACCGTGAGGACTGCCGAAACTCCCATGAAAATCCAGATGATGAGACCCATCAGGAAGACACGCCAGAAAATCGCGATCTGGTGATCATAATGGCTGCGGGAAGTCGCATCCGCGCCATCACGCGACAGATAGGCGATAATCACGCCGATAAAGAACGGCACGCCGGTAAAAAGCGCGATGAAATAAAGGGCATAAACCAAAGTCGGTGTGCCCGTGGCGGATGATGTCTGTACCTCGTTCATAAGAAAAACGTAGGAACGGCCCGCCCGGACGACAAGGCCGGGCGGGTATTCCTTGCCTCGCTCAGTCTTCAAACCCGCTGAGTTGGCCGGTAAACCGGGTGCCGTATTCCATCTCTTTCGCCTGATGCGTGCTCCAGAATGGGTCTGGAATCTGCCCGGCAAGATGCGCTTCGAGAATATCGAGATGTGTGTGCCATCCGCCTGAAGCGCCGAGTAGGTCAGATCTCGTCAGAATACCGCTGTGTTTAAGGTCGAGCTGTACCCGGCCGTCCTCCATTTCGCTCAGGCGGATGTCGACATATGTCTCACCGCCATTTCGTTCTGGCCAGGTGAAGGCAAGATGATGGGGCGGGTCAAAGGCTTTGACTTTCCCGTCAAAGGCAGTGCCTTCGTCGCCGCAAGAGCCCTCTGGCGCTTCTTCCTTATGCGGTGTGAGATCGTCGTGATTGAAGCGAAACTCGATTGTGTCGCCCGCCGCTGTGCCGGTTTTGCCCGCAGCCAGCCATTTTGCACGTTTGTCTTCTTCGGTGATGAAGGCCCATACCCGCTCAATGGGCCCCGGCAGAATGCGGGTAAAGCAGAGAGCTTTGTCGTCATTGATATGTCCGTAGCCGGTCATTTTCTCTTCTCCTCATCATCTTCGAACAGGGCTTTTTCAAGATCGTTGAGCCGTGCATTCCAGAACACTGCCTGTTCTGCGAACCAGTCAGCGGCTTCTTCCATGGGATCGGGATTCGCGGAGATGAAATGCGCGCGGCCTTCTTTCCGCCTGCGGATCAGGCCGGCACTCTCCAGCACTTTCACGTGTTTCGAGATTGCATTGAAAGAGACGTCGAAGGGAGAGGCGAGTTCGGTGATCCGGCGCTCGCCGCCTTTGAGGTCTTCGAGCATCGCCCGCCGTGTCGGATCGGCGAGGGCGGCAAGGGTTTTGTCGAGGGACATCAGTAATTCTTTCAACTTGGTGGTTGAGTAACATGAGCGACAAATAAACTCAACCAATAAGTTGAGTAATGGCGGCAGGCCTTGGTGACCACGCCCGACACATGGCAATTTCTATGCTCAGCCGGCATTTCGCCGGGCTTCTCATCCACGGGGATAGATCATGAAGAAACTCAAGAGATCCGTAGGCGTTGCACTCGGCCTTCTGGCAGGTGGGGCGGCCATGGCCGGAACCAGCGCCTCCGCACAGGAATGCTACCTTGGCGAGATCGGCATGTTTGCAGGGAATTTCACGCCCCGGAACTGGCTGCCGGCGGATGGCCGCATGATGGATATTTCCCAGAACACCGCGCTCTTCTCGCTTCTGGGTACGATTTATGGCGGCGATGGCCGCACGACATTCGCGCTGCCGGATCTGCGCGGGCGCAGCCCCGTCGGTTATGGGCAGGGGCCGGGCCTGTCAGATCGCCGGGTGGGCAGCAAGGCAGGGGCCGAAGTGGTCACGCCGCCAAGCGCTTCAATTGAGACAGCTCCCGGCAATGATCCGGTCGTTGTCGGCGGCGCGCCGATCATGACGGCGCCCCCAACGCTTGCAATCGGCTATCAGATATGTGTGGCCGGATATTATCCGAGCCGCAATTAGCCCAAGGGAAAAGCGCGGCCTGCCTTGCTCTTGGGGCAGGCCGTTGTTATGCGCCGCGGAAATTTTTGCTCCCTCCAATAAGGAAAGACCGAACCATGGCGCTGCAACGCACCTTCTCCATCATCAAACCCGACGCCACCCGCCGCAATCTGACCGGCAAGATCATTGAAAAGTTCGAAGAGGGCGGCCTGCGCGTCGTAGCTTCCAAGCGCATTCACATGACCGAAGAGCAGGCCAAGCAGTTCTACGCTGTCCATGCCGAGCGTCCTTTCTATATGGACCTCGTCAACTTCATGATTTCCGGCCCGGTCGTCGTTCAGGTTCTCGAAGGCGAAGACGCCATCGCGAAGAACCGTGAGATCATGGGCGCGACCAACCCGGCCGATGCTGCACCGGGCACGATCCGCAAGGAATTCGCTGAGTCGATCGAAGCCAACTCGGTTCATGGCTCTGACGGCCCGGACACAGCCAAGGAAGAGATCGCGTTCTTCTTCTCTGACGACGAAATCGTCGGCTAAGCGCTCTCCGACACATTTTTCATGAATGCGGAAAAGGCGTCTCTTTTGAGGCGCCTTTTTTCGTTCGTTCAAAAATAAATTAGCAGAAACAGTAAGTTAAAATAGGCACAGAACAAAATACATACGGAATCGGGGCTAAGCTGAGGCGCAGATTCCACGAGAAAACCTTAATGCATGTGATCCCTGTCACATTGATGTCCCGGGAAGCGAACTATCTTTTGATCATCGAAGGGAAGGAGCCCTGACCATGAAAAAGTTTGTTCCTGCCGGCCTCGCCGCCACCGCGCTGCTGATTGGTGCCGCAACGACCGCCAGCCCGATGAAAGGCGCGTTCAACCACGCATTCGGTGTGGCCGCGACTTCTGTGACGGCGACCGACATTGAAACTGACGCCAAGGCGCTCTTCGCCAAGGTCGATATTGACCGCTCGGGCACGCTAGACGCCGATGAGTTCGCCGGCCACGCGCTGGTCCTGGCAGAGCTTGCCCGCTTCAACCGCACGGTGACCATCGAAGGCGAGAGCGAGATGCAGATCCGCCTGCCGGACGGCACACCGGAGGAAGTCAGCCACACAGAGCGCGGCTCGATCGATGCCGTTGCCCGCCGGGCTTTCCATCAGTTCGCCGATAATGGCGAGATGAGTGAAGAGGGCTTCACCGCCTATCGTCTCTCGATGATGGACAAGGCCGATACCAATCGTGACGGCACGCTGAAAAGTCACGAGCTTGAACGCTTTGCCTCCGCCATGGCGCGCCCGGCCCAGCCGCGGGGGTAATTCGTCCGTTCCCTTCAAGGGGATGTGATTGAGCAAGGCGTATCGTTGCCCCACGATGCGCCTTTTTCTTGTGCCTATCCGCCTGGACAACTTTTGCTATAGTGTGATCGTTCGCCCGGGACACGGAAGATGAGGTTGGCTCGGCATGTTTACTGGCACTTACGAGGAATTCTTCGAAGCGCTGCGGCAACGTGAGTCGAGCGGCGATTACAGCGTTATCAGTACAGGCGGTTATCTGGGCGCCTATCAGTTCGGAGAGGCAGCTCTTGTTGATCTGGGCTTTGTCTACAATGACGGCTCGCCTTTCGATAATGACTTCAACGGAACATTCACCGGGAAATATGATGTCTTCAGTGTCGAGGATTTCCTCGACAGCCCATCCGCACAGGACCTGGCGGCCGAGGAATGGTTCTCACTCCTCTGGGCACGGATCCGTTTCAACGACCTCGAATTTTATGATCAGCAAACGCTCAATGGCGTGACCCTGACCAAGTCAGGCATGATCGCGGGCGCTCATCTTCTTGGTGTTGGGGGATTGCGGGATTTTATCCTGTCGGGCGGAACCGATGCAGGAGCCGACGGGAACGGTACCAGCATTACAGAATACCTGACCCTGCTTGGTAATTATGAGACGCCGTCATCCTTCCTCAATAATCTTGATAAGGATAATGAGATAGCGGGCGGTACCGGCGAGGATAACCTCAACGGGTTTGCGGGTAATGATGAGCTGAGCGGTGACGCCGGTGATGACATTCTCGATGGCGGGAGCGGTGACGACATACTTCTCCCCGGTGATGGCGATGATCTGGTCCGTGGCGGCGACGGCAATGACGAAATCATGCTCTTCACCATCGGTGCGGATACGATCGAAGGCGGTGACGGTGCAGACAGTGTCACCACGGATGAATTCTTCCTGCCACAGATCTTTATCTCAAACGAAGCCGACCCATCCGAAGAGGTCATTCTGACCTATACGACGCAAGGTGGAAAGATTGAGGCAACTTTCCGTTCGATTGAAAAATTCCTGTTTCGGCATGAGCCCGGTTTTGCAACCGTGCCGACAAGCGCCTTGCTCCTTGGTGGTGACGAGGCAGATATCTGGGATGCGCGCGAATTCGCCGAGCGGAGAATTCTTCTCTATGGCGGCGATGGGGATGATGAAGTCACTGTCAGCCCAAATCAGCTGGGGACGTTCAATGGCGGGGGCGGCCATGATTTCCTTCACATTATTTCCAGCCAGCTTTTTGGCGGGTTACGCGACAACACCAATGATCCTGCGTCCGTCCTCTTTGAGACGTCACTTGGCGGCTTTCTTCAGATTAATGAATTCGAGCGGATACTGATCGATTATACCGGTGCGGCGGCGATGCAATCTCCCGACTATCTTTTGCTGCGCGGCACATCTGGTGATGATGTGATTGATGGATCGTCCGAAATTCTCGGCTTTTCAATGGTGCTCGGTGATGGCGATGATGTGGGGACTGGTGCTGACGGGGATGAAAGTTTCGATGGGGGATTTGGCAACGACACCATTCTGGCCGGCGGCGGCGATGATGTCATCTATGAGCGTGTTGGCGATGTGAATGTCCTCAATGGCGGGGAAGGACAGGATCACCTCGTTCTGGAAGGACAGTATACGGATCTCGGTTTAGATATCACGATAAGCGATGGGTTGGTCATCTGGAGCGATGAATTGCCGCCCATCGCCTTCGAAAACATCGAGACCCTGTCGATCAGCGCAAGTGGTGATACAGGCAGTCATGATGTCCTTAGTGCCATCGGCAGCAGCTTGCGAATTCTCGCAGAGCTTGGCGAGGGCGACGACACTCTCTTGGGCGGGCAAGGAGAAGACCGCTTTTTTGGCGATGATGGGGATGACGTCCTTCACGGCAATGAAGGGGATGATCTGCTCGTTGGCGATGACGGCAATGACGTGATCATTGGCGGCGAGGGGAATGACTATATTATCGGCAGTGACGGGAATGATTATCTCGTCGGTGATTAGGCTCGATTGCGTGCCGATGCATGTCAAAGGTCAGTACAAATAGCATCACGAGATTGTTGCGGATCGGCAACAGCACGAAGTAAAGCCAGATTTTCTTTGTCCGAATTCTGGACAACGGCAGAAAGAGTATCCATCTGCTCTCGCGTTCACTTGTCGTATGGTTGGGGCTCCTGAGACCCCGCCGGTGCAGCCCGTCTCGGACCCTGCGTTCCACGGCAATGAATGCCAAGACCATAGCCAAATCGGAAAAGGCACTCGTCCTGAGGGCGAGAGATTGGGGGTTCGAGTCCTCCTGGTTTTACATGGATAGCTCAAGGGTAGAGCACTAGACTCATAATCTAGGTGTTGCGGGTTCGATCCCCGCTCCAAAATTGGCCTGTCACGCCAACTTCCTGATGGGGAGGCGGGGGCCGTTCCGCCGAAGAGGGCGGCAAAGCGGGAAGACGGCCTTTAGGGCCTGAAATCTGCGGCGCCATTCTCTGAAGCACCTTTCTGCCCGCCCTGTATGGGTGCGGCGGCCATGGCGATGCGCCACAGGCATTCGTCTTCCAGAGATTGGTCATGCGGCCTTTCTGTCTGTGGACGAATAAATGAGGCGAGAAGCGATCGGCCTATGCGCTCATCCGCGCGGCAGACAGGCAAACGGTCCCCGCCAAACCTGTCTCTCTTCTCTCAAGCGGTAAAAATGACACAGTCTCTCCGTGTCGTGAAACTTTCATATGAAATTAGATTGCAATGTAGAAATCATCCGACTACGTGCCCTGTCCCGCCGGGGCATAGGGCTCTGGTTTATTGAGAGGAGGGCTTCACGATGTTGTTTAAAAGCGTTGTGGTTGCCGAAAACCAGCGCGGCCTCCTCATCCGGGATGGCCGCCTTCTGAATGTTCTTGAACCGGGCAGATATCGCTTCTGGGATATCGCCGGACGAATGACATGCGAGCTTTTTGACGCGCGCGGACAATTCACAAGTCCGTGGGCTGATCTGATGGAAAAGCGCCACCCGGAACTGGCAGGCCGGGTGCTCGAGACCGTGCGCGTTCGCGAAGGCGAGGTGGCTGTCGTCAAACTTGACGGCCGTCCGTCGATGGTCGTTCATCCGGGCCAGACAGTTCATTTCTGGAAAGGTCTTGATACGGTCGAGGTGACTCGTATCGACGTCGAGGCCAATCCGATGCTGACAAAGGCGGAACTGACGGCATACGAAAAAGCGGTCATGCCGACCCGGGTTTCCGGCAAAGCGATCGCGACCGTGTCCGTCGGGGCGTCCGAAGTCGGGCTCGTCTTCTTTGACGGCGAGCTGGCCGAGACGCTCGGTCCGGGCCGTTACGGTTTCTGGCAGGTTGGCCGGCATGTCTCGGCACGGACTGTCGATACCCGCTCGGTCCCGCTCGAAGTCACGGCGCAGGAGATCCTGACGAAAGACAGGGTTTCCCTGCGTGTCACCCTCACGGCGTTCGTTCGTGTACGGGAAGCAGCGAAAGCTGTTCTTTCCGTGCCGGACTATAACGCACACGTCTACAAGCTCGTCCAGTTCGCCGTGCGCGAAGCTGTTGGCGGGCGGACCCTCGACGAGGTGCTGAACGACCGTGAGAAAGTTGACGCCGAGATCGGGGCCCATGTGACCCGCGAGCTTGGCGACATCGGGGTCGATATCGCTGAACTCGGCATCAAGGACGTGATCCTGCCGGGGGAAATGCGGGCCCTGATCAACAAAGTGGTCGAAGCGGAAAAAACCGCTCAGGCCAATGTCATCCGGCGCCGAGAAGAAGTGGCGGCCACGCGGTCGCTTCTGAACACGGCAAGGCTGATGGAGGACAACCCGACGCTTCTGCGGCTCAAAGAGCTCGAAGCGCTGGAACGTGTGACCGAGAAAATCGGCCGCATGGATGTTCATACGGGCGGTGATGGCCTTAACGCCATTGTCGACCGGCTGGTCTCGCTTTCCCCGCGGGGAGAGGCGGAGGCCCGCTGACTTCAAAGGCTGTCACCAATCCGCGCGATGCGGGGCGGTGGCAGCCTTTTTTTGTTGGAAGCAATGAAAACCCGCCGCGTGAAAGTCAGCCTAGAGCGACGTGTCGGTCTCGGTATCCTCGACCTCGTCAAGATCATCCATGTCGGCTTCATCCGTTTCCGGAAGGATATCTTCGTGCTCTTCGACGGTGTCGCTGGCGTCGGTCATGCGGGTGAGAGCGCTTTCATCCCCGTCACAATTGAGAAGGCCATTCAGCACATAGCTGCCGACGCGGGAGCCGAGCCCGTCACTGCCGGCAGCGCCATAGGTGTGGAAGATCCGCATGGTATATTCATCATGCCCGCAAAGCTCCTCGGCCCGGCGTTCCCACAGCTCCATCGGCTCAGAGACCGCAACCGACCGTGAGCGGACGGCCGCAACCACGCTCAGCTCATAGGTGCCGTCCGGCCGCTGGGTTTCGAAATAGCCGGTCTTTGGCTGATCGGCGGATTCTCTAGGCCGGTACTGGCTTTCCATGGAGTAACAGCCAGAGAGTAGGACGAAGGTTGAGAGCGCGATGGTCCCTCTGGTGAAAGTCATGTGACGCATACTCAGCCCCCTATCGTTTCAGCGCGCGGCGCTTAGTTCTTTTTCTTCTTGGCTTTGCGAGCCTCTTTATGAAGCTCGTAGAGCCTATCCTCGGCTTCTTCCGTGACGGCCTGTGCATTCCCGAATGTCACCGTGCCGACGTAATTGCCGGGAGTTGAGACGTAGGAACCGGCATTAACAACGCCGCCTGCACGCGTGATGGTGCGGAAATCTTCCAGCTCTTCGACAATGACGTCTTCGTCTTCGATGCTCGGGATCGATGTGTCGTTCATGTCGATGATGATATAGCGGGCGATGAAATCATGTGCCTTGGCAAGCTCCCGGTACAGAAATTCGCCGTCATTCTCGGTCCATTTCTTGGCCGTGAAGATCGAAGCTTCGCCGTTCGACAGTTTGTCGTCCTTGGCGTTCTCAAGATCCCGCGTCAGTTTCTTGAAGGCAACGCCGTCAGTCGGGAGCTGGCCATCTTCATCGCGGTAGGAAGCCTTCACAATCTCGACAAGTTCCGCCTTCATTTCATCCGTCAGAGGAGGAATTTCCTGCTGATCGGAGATGTAGGCGAAGATGTTCTTGTAGAGAGGGCCTTCCTCTTCGCTTTTCGGCACAGAGCCTTCGAATGTGAACGGCGTGACGTATGGGATCTCCTTGTTCTCATAGGAGACATTGGCAATGACTTTCAGCGTCGTTGCATCCTCGGAGAGGATATAATCCGTCGTGACGCTGATGCTGTCATCGATTGGGTCGCTGTGCAGCACTTTCTGGATTGAGCTGACCTCACCGTAATTGACGGTGGTGGTCATTTCATCAGTTTCCTTCGCCTTGACGATAGCGGCGGTCAGCATACGGTCGAGTACTTCGGGTTCGATGACGGTTGCGATTTCATCGGAGATCGCTCTTGCGCGTGAGGCGGGACCTGCATTGGCAATGCCGTCCATGGTCGCACTGACGAGCGCGCCGATGAGCCCGTATTGTGCGCTGGTGGCGGAACTGTCCTGCTGGAACCATCCGGCTTTCACGCCCTGGACGTTCTCGCTGGTGACGACATTCGTCGTTGCAAGCTGTTGAAGATGGTCTTCTGACAGCGGCCGTTTTGCCGGCAGCGGTGTCGTCGAGCATGCAGCCACGAGCAATGCGCCGCTAAGCGCAAGATATTTGGTCATAGGAGAGTCCCCAGTTTAGTGCCCACATTACTTATAGCCGCAAATAGTGCGACCGGCAACTTTCAATTGAGCGGGAAATTAGCCCCGCGTCAGGGCATAAAGACTGATAGAGGCGGCGCTGGCGACATTGAGGCTTTCGACATCAGGCGCGATCGGGATCGACACCAGTGTCTCGCACGTCTCGCGGACGAGTTCGCGCAGGCCCTTACCCTCCGCCCCCAGAACAAGAGCGACCGGATGGTCGCTTTTAAAGTCAGGCAGGGAAGTCGCGCCTTCGCCTGCCAGCCCTGCGGTGTGAAAGCCGAGCTCCTGAAGACGGCTCAGGCTGCGAGCAATGTTCACGACACTGACGAAGGGAACGGTTTCGACTGCGCCGACCGCGGCCTTGGCCAGCGCGCCCGAGAGCGGCGGGGTCCTCCGGTCCTGCGCAATGATGGCTTGTGCGCCAAAGGCGGCGGCGGCACGGAAGATGGCGCCGATATTCTGGGGGTCGGTGACCTGGTCGAGAATGACGACGGGGCCGGGCTTGGCCGGATCGCAAACGTCATCGAGCTTGTAATCGGGCAGGGGAGCAACCTTGACGGCGAGCCCCTGATGAACGGCCCCTGCGGGCAGCGAATCATCGAGCAGTTTCGGGGTCACAGGCTCGATCCCGATCTCAAGCCCGTGATCCTTCAGCCAGTCGAGCGCATTCTTTGTTGCGAGCAGCTTGTGCTGATGACGAGTCCGGTTCGTCAGGACTGCCGCCACGGCATGACGGCCATAGATCCAGACGGGACCATCCCGGTCGGGCTTTGAAGGGGGGCGTTTGGCAGGGGGACGCGGCATCGGGCGCCTTTAGTCGAGAGGCGGGGCGCCTGTCATCCTCGAAACGCGATTTGATTTTGCGCAATCATATCGCTCGCAAGAGTTCCTATATCTGGAAGAGGCCACAGAAACTGGAGCGTCACATGACCGATCTCTCTGCCAGGAAAGCGCAACTCGAAGCCCGTCTCGCTGAGCTTGAGAGCCGGCTCCACAAGATCGATTCCGATCTCGACGCGCCGGTCAGCAAGAACTGGGACGAGGCCGCGATCGAGCGGGAAAATGACGAAGTGCGTGAGGAAATCGGCCATGAGGGGCTGAAAGAGGTGCGCGCGATCCGGGCGGCGCTGACACGCATTGAGGACGGCACTTACGGCGAATGCATTGATTGCGGCGAGGAAATTTCGCCTGAGCGGCTCGAGGCGGTGCCCTATGCCGCGCTCTGCCGGAAATGCGCCGCCTGAACGCTGGGCAAATTCTCTCTTAAAAGCGGTTGCAGCTCTCCCGCCCTTTGATTATACGCGCGGTTCGCTCACTGAGCCCGATGGAGGGGTGGGAGAGTGGTTAAATCCAGCAGACTGTAAATCTGCCCGCTTCGGCGTACGCTGGTTCGAATCCAGCCCCCTCCACCAGCCTTCGCCCTCATCGGGCTACGGCTTGGCAGGCCAGCCAGGAAATGAGTTCCGGCTCGAAGCGTATTATCCATTAGTGTGGGCGAAGGCTGCCACGTCGAAGTCGCTCTGCGACGAAGACGGGCTGGATGAGAAGCGCTAGCTTCTTGCTCATGAAATATGTCTACATCTTGGAAAGCCTGTCTGACCCTGATCGCCATTATGTCGGTCTGACCGACGACCTTCGTGACAGGCTTGAAAAGCATAACAATGGCGTTGTGTCTTCGACCGCTCGGCACAGGCCTTGGCGTATACAAACTTATCTTGCTTTTTCGGATACACAGCGAGCTATCGAGTTTGAGAAATATCTCAAGAGCGGTTCCGGGCGAGCATTCGCGAAGAAACGACTTTAGATTTTTCAATCGCCCTCATCGGGCTTCGGCTTGGCAGACCAGCCCAAAACCGATTTTCAAGCTTTAAGACGAATGTGCCATTGGCGCGGGCGAAGGCTGCCACGTCGAAGTCGCCCCAGCGACGAAGACGGGCTGGATGAACCTTTCCGACTCACAACTCCAGCCTGCCCTGCGGAGATGTACCTTCGCGAAGTCTCAGACCTCAAACGTCACGCCCTGCGCGAGGGGCAGGTCGGCCGAGTAATTGATGGTGTTGGTCGCGCGGCGCATATAGGCCTTCCACGCATCCGAGCCTGACTCGCGGCCACCGCCGGTTTCCTTCTCTCCACCAAAGGCACCGCCAATCTCCGCGCCGGACGTGCCGATGTTCACATTGGCGATTCCGCAATCTGAACCTGCCGCGGAGAGGAACTGCTCCGCCTCCCGCATATTCATGGTAAAGATGGAAGAGGAGAGCCCGGCGCCGACATCGTTCTGCAGCGCGATCGCCTCATCAAGATCGCTATAGCGCATGACATAAAGGATCGGTGCGAAGGTTTCCTCCCGGACGATTCCCTCATGCGCGGGCATTTCGGCAAGGGCGGGCCGGGCATAATAGGCGCCGGATGCGCCCGTCTCGAACCGCTCCCCGCCATGGACCTTGCCGCCCTGGCTGCGCGCGCGTTCAAGCGCATATTGCATATTCTCGAATGAGCCTGCGTCGATCAGCGGGCCGATCAGGGTTTTCTCCTCACGCGGATCTCCGATGGGTACGCTGCTGTAAGCGGCAATCAGCTTCGGCATGAAATCATCATAGAGGCTGTCATGCAGGAAGAGCCGCCGCATCGTCGTGCAACGCTGGCCCGCCGTGCCGGTTGCGGAGAAAAGAACCCCCCGCAAAGTAAGGTCGAGATCGGCTGTCGGGCAGACGATCGCCGCATTGTTCCCTCCAAGCTCCAAAATCGGGCGGGCAAAACGCGCGGCAAGGCGCGGGCCGACTTCACGGCCCATACGGGTCGAGCCGGTCGCAGAAAGGACGGGTACGTCCTTGTGGTCGACGAGCTTCTCGCCAATTTCACGGGCCCCGATGAGAACGGCATGAAGCCCGTCCGGCACGTCACCGAATTTCTTCGCCGCGCGTTCGAAGATCGCATTGCAGGCAAGTGCCGTCAGTGGCGTTTTCTCGGAAGGCTTCCAGACAACCGCATTGCCGCAGACAAGGGCGAGGGCCGCGTTCCAGCTCCACACCGCAACGGGAAAGTTGAAAGCGGAGATGATGCCGACGACACCGGCCGGGTGCCAGCTTTCCATCATTCTGTGCCCGGCGCGTTCGGACGCAATCGTCAGACCGTAAAGCTGGCGCGAGAGGCCAACCGCGAAGTCGCAGATATCGATCATCTCCTGGACTTCACCGAGGCCCTCGGAGGTCACCTTACCGGCTTCCAGGGTCACCAGGCGGCCAAGCTCTGCCTTGCTGGCGCGCAGCTCTTCACCGAGCAGGCGGACGAATTCGCCGCGCCGGGGGGCGGGCACGCTGCGCCATTTCAGGAACGCGTCGCGGGCGCGGGCGACGGCGGCATCCACATCGCCTTGCGTATGAACTTCGGCAATCACTTCGCCCGTAATCGGAGAGGTGACGGAGAGATCGCCGCTGTTGAACTGCGCGGCGGGCACGCCGATTTTCTCAAGCAGTTCTGTTGTTTCGTCCCTGACATCGCGCATTATCTGTTCTCCGTTCCTGGCGGTGCACGGGTTTTACAGATGTGCGCCGCGCCGCCTAGCCCGCTTCGCGGTTCAGCTCCCTCCCGAGGTGAAACCGGTCCGGCGCATTGGCATAAATCCGCGTGCCGGCATGGGCACCCATCGCGGTCACATGGATCGTCAGCGTGCGGGTATCGGCAAAGGAGATCGCCTTGGGTTGGACCAGCACGCCGCCGACTTTATAGGCGGTCAGGGTCGACACTGTCTCATATCGCTGGGCGTCGGCGTGATGATTTGGGTCCTTGTCATATAGACCGTCTACGTCCTTGATGAGATGGCATTCAGGCGCGCCAAGCTCCGAGGCGATAAAGAGCGCCGAGAGGTCACTCCCGCCCCGGCCCAGAAGGACCGGCTCATCAAGTTGGTCGATGCCTGAATATCCCGGAATGATCAGCAGGGGGCATTCCTCGAGCGTTGCCTCAAGGAACCGCCGGTCAAGCGAAAGCGGTGCGGCATCCATCCGGTTGCCCGCCGCCCGCAAGCGGATCTCAGCAGGTGAGAGCGCACGGGCGGTCTCGCTCCGGCCTTCAAGCTCCCGAGCAAGGGCATCGGCGCTGGCAAATTCCCCGGCAGCAATCAGGCCCGCTCGAGCCGGGGATTCTGCTTCCAGACCCTTCTCATTGGCCTCGAAGATCCGCCGGTCGGTTTCTCCGGCAAAGGCCGAGACGACCGCGATGACCGGCGCGCCCGTCATCCGCCAGCGCAGCATTTCCGTTGCGACCGCCGGGAGGTCAGCTTCAGAACGCAGGACAGAACTGCCGAATTTCAGGACATGGATACGGGCCATCGAATACACCTTCCGTAGACATACAAATGCCGAAGACGGCCTGCCTGCGGAAGAAATATGGAGCACAAAGGGAGAAACGGGCGCGAGGGGACTCGCTCAATCTGGCCCGACCCCGCTTTAGCTGTATTTCTTAAAGCGCCCGCAAGCTGAGATCGTCAAATCGGCGCTGAGGCGGCTCAATGGCATGATCATGGGGCATTGTCCAGACGGGATCACGAAGAGGGGTTTTCATCGGCATGAAAGCGGTGCTATTGCCCCGCTTCTGGCCCAGAAGGGCGGGTATAGTTCAACGGTAGAACGGCAGCCTTCCAAGCTGCATATGCCGGTTCGATTCCGGCTACCCGCTCCATCTGCCGGCATTTCTTGTCTCCCCATCACCGCCGTAGCAGAACGGGTTTTTCGCGTGAGGGGATGTCATGAGCGGATTTCAGTTCAGCCCGGCAGTCGATCTGCCCGCCGACTGGCGGCAAGGACTGTTTGCGGGGCGCATTGATCGGGGCGAAGGGCCGACGCCGGTTATCATCAGGGGCGGGCATCTATTCGATGTGGCGGCCATCGCGCCGACAGTTTCTGAGCTGATGGAAATGGATGTATCATCCATCGAGGGCATCGATCTAGGGGAGCTTGAGGGGTTCAGCCTGTCCGCAGAGGAAGGCGCGCCAGTTCGGCTACTCTCTCCCATCGATCTGCAATGCGTGAAGGCAGCAGGGGTGACCTTTGCTGTCTCAACCCTTGAACGGGTGATCGAGGAGCGGGCGAGGGGTGATGCGTCCGGCGCGCTGGCGATCCGGCAGCAGCTTGAAAAGGAGGTTGGGTCTGGGCTTCAGACCGTCGTACCGGGGACTGAAGAAGCCGCCGCCCTCAAATCCGTCCTGATTGAGGCGGGGCTTTGGTCACAATATCTAGAAGTCGCGATCGGTCCTGATGCGGAGATTTTCACCAAGGCACCGGTGCTCTCATCTGTCGGCTGGGGGCAACAGATCGGTGTGCGGTCGGATTCCCATTGGAACAATCCCGAGCCTGAAGTCGTGTTGGCTGCGCGCGCAGACGGCACGCCGGTGGGCGCGATGCTCGGCAATGATGTCAATCTGCGGGATTTTGAAGGGCGCTCGGCGCTGCTCCTCAGCAAGGCCAAGGACAATAACGCATCCTGTTCGCTGGGGCCGTTCATTCGGCTCTTCGATGAGGGCTTCACGCTTGATGATGTGCGGGCGATGGATATCACTTCGCGGATTGAGGGCCCGGAGGGCTTCACTCTCGAAGGCGTCAATTCGATGAGCCAGATCAGTCGAGATCCGACGGACCTCCTCAAACAATGCCTCAGCCAGCATCAGTATCCGGATGGATTTGTGCTGTTCCTCGGGACCATGTTCGCACCGACCGAAGATCGGGGCGCCGCAGGCGAAGGCTTCACCCACAAAATGGGTGACAAAGTCTCGATCTCATCTGCACGGCTTGGCCGACTGATCAATCAGGTGACGACCTCGAAAGAGGCTGCCCCATGGCGTTTCGGGATCAGGGAGCTGATGGCCAATCTGGCGGCCCGCGGGCTTCTGACCCGCTGAGCCGCCGGATCAGGATCAGGCGATATCGACTTCGATGTAAGTCGTATTCTCCGTCGCCGGATTTTCATCGAAACCTTCAAGATCGAAGGGCGGCGAGTCATTCGGGATCGGGAAGATCGTTGCGAAGGGCTCATTGTCGATGAAGGTGAAGGTTTCGTCGAAGGCGAAATCATCATCCGTGGTCGAGGTGGAGTTCGGGAACAGGCTGAAGCTCGGTCCATTGAAGAAGTCCGAGGTGATCCCGGCAGTGAACCGCAACAGCCCGATGAACAATTCGAGGCTGAACCCAAGCTGGGTGAGGTTCGAGAACACCGCGTCCATATCAACGTCGATCGTGAAGTCGATGAGACCGTCCGCATCCCCCATTGTGTCAACGTCAAAGCCTGTCGGGGCCGTGACGGTGATGTCATCACCGACATTATAGCCGGTGATCGTGCTGCCATCCTCAAGCGTGAGGAGAAGCGGCAGATCTTCGATCGTCAGCTCGAAGTCCTGGATCGCGGCCAGTGTCGCGATCAGGTCGATGGCAATCAGGTCAAAGCCATATTCAACCGAGATGAGGTTGAGGTTGACACCGGCCACAGACGTGGTCAGCCCGAAGCTGCCAGACTCGCCGAAGGTGACTGGCGCACCGCCCAGTGCTGCGGAAATGCCTTCCGCGATGATGGCGTCAATATCGATCGACAGGCTGGCAATATCGTCCGTCTTCTGATCCGGATCGAGGTTCCGCAGCGTATCCGGATCAACTGGGACACCAGTCGTGTTGATGACCGGCGCGTTGAAGGACAGCGTTCCGAAACCGGCGAGATCGAATTCGAGTTCGTTCTCGCTGGGGTCGGGGAAGTTGAAGATATTGAAGCCGGGCTCGCCTTGATTGCCCTTGAAGCCATCAATGTCGCCTGTATCGAAATCGAAGATATCGATCTTGGTGCTGCCGACATAGAGGTCGAGCGAGGTATCGAGATCGAAGACGAAGTCGAGGCCGAAGCTGACCTGCGGGCTCATGGTAGAGAAGGTCGCGCCGCCATCAAGCGTATAGGCCGATCCGATGGTGAAAGTGTCACCTGCTTCGACCTGACGCGGCACGGTGAAGACCACCTCGACCGGCAGATTGGCATCGACGCTGCCGGAGTTGAGATAGAAATAAGGCTGAAGGCCCGCTTTCACATCAAGCCCGCCAACGGTCCGGACGCTCGGTACAGAGATCGATGTCGGAACATCGTCGTCCTCACAATCCCCTCCGAAGAAATCGACCACGGCACAGCCAAGATCTTCGAGCGCATCAACAACAGAGCCGATCCCTTCGAGGATCGATTGCAGGACGCCGCCGGCAAATGTCTGACCGCCCAGAATGGTCGTGCTGAGTGAGGTGTACTCATCAATGCCGAGGAAGGGCAGGTCGGGATCGAGGATGATCGCATCCCCTGTGCCGAACTGGCTCTGCCCTTCGGTGACGAAGACGAGATCGTCGGTGAAGTCTATATCGGCATCGTCAGCACCAACCACCGTGACCGTAATGGTCTTGGCTTCGCTGGTATCAGTCGGCGTGCCGCTATCGTCGATGGCGACATACTGGAAGGTCATGTCGCGGGTCTCACCGGCTTCGAGGAACTGGAACTGGTTGTTCCCGGACGGATCGGTGATCAGGTTAAAGGTGAATGTGCCGTCGCCATTATTGACGACCTCACCATATTGATGCCCGAACTCATCCATCGGCAGGCCGAGGATCTGATAGCTGAGGATATCGGTGGCATCGACGTCGCTGGCATTGAACATGCCGGTGACATTGAGCGCATCCTCGCTGACGGAGACCATGACATCTTGTGCGATCGGTTCGTCATTCGTCCCGAAGATGGTGATCGAGACATCGGTCGTGGCGGCGCCGCCATTCCCATCATCAATGGTGACCGTATAAACCTCGGTGATGGTCTCACCATCGGCGAGGAACTGCACCAGATCGTCATCGAGGGCATAATCCCAACGGACCCAGCCGCCGTCACCCAGACCCGTCGTATCCATGACGAGCGACGAGACTAGCCCGCCTAGTTGGCCGCCAGGATTGGTCGTCGATTTGAAGACGGCCGAGGTCGTGTGCGTATCGGAAAGGTCAACATCACCGAAACCGATATTGCCGGTATCTGTGAGTGTGACCCCGCCATCTTCTTCGATGACAGAGCCATCATCCGTGCTCTCAATGGTCACGAGATCATTGACGCCATTGATGACAATCTTGAGCGTCTTCTCGACGCTCGAGACAAGACCATCCGTAGACGTATAGACAAAGGTGATCATGTCCATCTCGCCGACGGCGAGGAAGTCGAACGCATCCTTCTGATCGAAGCTCCAGGTGCCGTCCGGATTAACGGTCAGCATCGCGTCTTCATTGGGAAGGACCGAAGCGCCATCATAAAGATAGACGCCCGGATTCTCGACCGTCAGGGTCTCGCCAAAGACGGAGATATCATTGTCGAAGAGATCCCCAGTGACGATGATATTCTCGTCAGTGGTCGCATCATCGTCTTCAGGACGGATCTTGAAGCTGTTGGGTACCTCAAAGTCCGGCTCGGGAGCCACAAAGCTGCCCGGATCCATGGTCGGCCGCACAAACTGGAGGAAGACTTTCTCAAGATCATCAACCGTGAGGTCTTCATATTTGTCGACGCCGAAGGTGATGAGCTCCTCATCAGTCTGCCAGAAGCCCTGGAAGCTGAAGGGCGAGCCGGTATTCGGGTTGAGGGTCTGTACCTCACCCAGCTCAAAGACTGTGTTCTGACTGACATCGCGGATCCAGACAAAACTGCCATTGGCGAACTGGATGGCTAGGTCATTATCCGTGAAGGTCAACCCGCCTTCTTCGTAGAGCTCCACTGGTGTGTAATCCAGGACATCAACGGAGAAGTAGTTGATATAATCATCCAGCACCGCAAACAGCTTGTTGGTGATATTGCCGGTCAGCGCATCACTGCCATCCGTGTACGTGACGTTGAAGCAGATCTGGTCGGACTGGTTGCCGTCAAAATCCATGATGAAGGTCTGGAAGAGACCATTCGCGTCGATGGAATCGACTGTGACATTCCCCATGCCGTCCGTGGACGTGGTCACGACGATGTCGATGATGAAATCATCGGCCCCTTCTTCGCCATAGAGGTAGTTCTGCCCCTGACGTCCGGCGAGCGTATCGTCATGCTCACCGCCGAAGAGCAGGTCGAAGCCCGTGGTGACGGTATTCCCGCCAAGGATGAAGTCGTCATCCTCTTCGCCATCGAGGGTGTAATCCCCGGTGCCAGAGCCAATCAGCGTGTCATTGCCTGTACCGCCAAGCACGGTGTCGCCGCCGATGGCGATGTCATCTTCCGTCCCGAACACGCCATCCATGCCGACGTCATAGACATAGTCCGTGCCCGCATTGCCAGCGTCGATGATGTCATCTCCCGCGCCGCCATCAACGACGTCGTCACCATTGCCGGCCTGGATCACATCATCACCGTCACCGCCCGAGATCGTGTCGTTCCCGGCGTCGCCGTCGATCGTGTCATGGCCGAGGCCACCTGCAATATTGTCCGCGCCGGCCTCACCATCGAGGCAGTCATCATCTGCGCCGCCATCGATCGTGTCATCGCCCGCGCCGCCAAGAATGGTGTCATCACCTTCATTACCAGCGAGGAGGTCGACTGCATTACCCCCATCAATGGCGTCGGCCCCGAGGCCGCCCGCGACCGTGTCCGCGCCTTCTCCGCCGAACAGCGTGTCATTGCCATCACCGCCGGTGATGTCGTCATTGTCATCGCCGCCATCGATATAGTCGTCGCCATTGACGCCTTCGAGAACGTCCGCGCCGCCTTCGCCGAAGATGACGTCATTGCCGTCATCACCGAAGAAGCCGCTTTCGACATCAAAGGCATCCGAGCCGGAGATCGAGTCATCGCCAGCGCCGCCGAGCATGGTGTCATTGCCCTGACCGCCGCGAATGTCGTCATCGCCGCCTTCGCCCTCGATGAAATCATCATCATCATTACCCGACAGGCTGTCATTGCCCGCGCCACCGAAGATCTTGTCGTCACCGGCGCTGCCATCGACATCGTCATCGCCTTCATTGCCGAAAAGGACATCCTCGTCCTTGCCGCCGTCGATGTCGTCATCGTCAAGACCGCCAAGGATCGTGTCCTGACCATCGCCACCTTGAAGATTGTCTTCACCGGCCTGACCGAAGATCAGGTCATCGCCTTCATTCCCGGTGATGTCGTCGCCCTGACCGATCTCATCGCCGCCGACGAGGGTGTCGTCGTCCTTTTGTCCCTTAATCGTATCAACGCCTGCACCGCCAAAGACGAGGTCATTGGCATTGCCGCCATAGATCGTGTCCGAGCCATCCTGACCGAGGAGCGTGTCATCTGCATTGTTGCCCGAAAGAATATCTGCGCCGGACCCGCCAAACAGCAGGTCGATCCCGCCGCCGCCTTTCAGCGTGTCGTCACCATCCGCGCCATCGATCGTGTCGCGGTTAAAGCCGCCGTCGATATTGTCGTCACCGCCCGCACCCAGCAACAGGTCATGGTGATCGCCGCCGAAGATGACGTCATCGCCGCTGTCGCCGCAGATCGTGTCATTGCCGCCCTGACCATCGATCGTGTCGTCATTGCCCTGACCACGGATGATGTCATTGCCGCCGCCGCCATAGATGAGGTCGGCGCCTTCCACGCTTGATTCATCGAGAGGGCCGTCATCACCGGAGAGAATATCATCGCCTCCCTGGCCCTTGATCGTATCGGCGCCGCCGCCCCCGAAAATGGTGTCCTTGCCTTTGCCGCCTTGGCCGAAATCCTGTCCTTCAAGAAGGTAGATCAGATCGTGCCCGCCGCGACCGTCCACATTATCGTCACCGCTGAGGTCTTCCCCAAGACCCGGAAATGTTTCGGACGTGTCGTCGCCAATAATATTCGCCATGATATGTACCTCTCCCTTGGTTAACGCAGGTTAAGGTGAGCGGCATTGAGCGTACCCCCACGAATGGGGGGGATATCATCCGAGTTTACCATTTCCGGGGCCGAAAGCGCCTTCATATCGCTGCCACTGGCAGGGATTTGGCTGTATCTCATCGAATACTGTGTGGATAACCGTCGACCTTCATTAGAAGAATAAGGCACTCTGTTTCCATTGAGCGTCAAAATAGCTGCGCGCTGCCTGCATTGACGGTCCACAGAAGCGCTGTATGTGCGCTCAAGACCTCAAAGGCCTGATCTCACAACCCATGCGCATCATCGCTGCGAATCGCTTCTACCGGCCCGACCATTCTGCAACGAGCCAGATCCTGACTGATCTGGCCGAGGCGCTGGTCCGGGACGGCCATGAGGTCACGGTCATCACCAGCCGGCTAGGCTATGAGGATGCCGCGGCTGATCTGCCCAAACGCGAGACGCTCGACGGGGTCGAGGTGATCCGGGTCTGGAGTACAAAGCTCGGCCGGGCAGGGGTCTTTGGCCGGATGCTCGATTACCTGACCTATTACCTCTCGGCCTTCCTTGCCCTGATCAATGTCGTGAGGCGAGGCGATGTCCTGATCGCCAAGACTGACCCACCGATGATTTCCGTTGCGGCGGGCCTTGTCTCGAAGATGAAAGGCGCGCGGCTCGTCAATTGGTGTCAGGACCTTTTTCCGGAAGTCGCAGGCGCGCTCGGCATGTCATGGGCCAATGGCCCGCTCGGAAAATCGATGGTCTGGCTGCGCAACCGGTCACTCAAGGGTGCGGCGCTGAATGTCGTTCTCAATGAGAATATGAAAGAGCATCTGATCGCCGAAGGCATGCCAGAGACGAATATCTCGGTCCTATCCAACTGGTGCGATGCGCGAATCCGTCCCGTTCCCGAGACGGAGAATGAGCTGCGCCGCGAATGGGGGCTCGAGGATAAGACGGTCATTGCTTATTCGGGCAATCTTGGCCGCGCACATCTGCCGCCACAGATCGCAGAGTTGATACAGCGCACACGGCATATTGAGGGATTGGCGTGGCTGTTCATCGGTGGCGGCAAGGGTGCCGATGAGGTCCGACGGGCGGCGGCCTCAGAAGAAGGCGGCACGGTCCTTTTCAAACCCTATCAGCCGCTGGAGCGGTTATCGGAAAGCCTGTCTGTTGCTGATATTCATCTGATCAGCCTTGCGCCTGAATGCGAGGGGCTGATCATGCCGTCAAAATATTATGGCGTCCTCGCCGTGGACCGGCCGGTCCTGTTCCTTGGCAGCCCGGATGGCGCAATTGCCCGGGACTTACGCGAACATGGGCATGGTGTGGCGATCGATCATGAGGCGCCCGAAAGCTGGCGCCCGGCGGTCGAAGAGCTGCTGGCCAGCCATAAAGACCGCCGGGGGCTGATTGATCCTGCCTGGGGTCATGCGGGGCTGGGCGAATGGCGCGCGGCGCTGAAGGAACTTGGCTGACCCTGCCTATTCGACAGGGTAGGGACCATCCTCGAAGGTTTCTTCGTGATAACCTTTCACGCCGACTTCTGCTGCCAGTTGGCTTAGCGGAGAGCCGCCTTTCGCAACGCGGGCGAGCACGGCGGCAAAATCATGTTTCGGCGTCCAGCCCAGCTCTTTTTGTGCAAGCGAGCTGTCATAGACCCGGTCGATCCCGGCGGGCGCGGTCCAGCCAAGGGCGTCATAGACGGGCCGGTAATCCGCATATCTGCCGATCACCGCCGGGGCATTCTCCCGCAGCTCGCTCGTATCCTGCGGGCTGAACGGCGTCGGGGCACTGATGATATAGCGTCCGAATCCGATCTGCGGCGCTTTTTCCGCTGCCAAAAGATGCGCGCTGACGACATCCTCAATATCGACACGGCGATGGAGGAACTCATTCGCCTGCGCATTCGGTGTGCTGAACAGCGCGCGGGCGGCGGGGTCATCCTGCTCTTCCGGGAAGAACCTCGATGTCCTCAGGATGAGGCAATCGAGCCCGTCCTTCTTGTGAGCAAGCCAGCAGAGATCTTCGGCAGCAAGTTTGGTTGCGCCATATATGTTCTTTGTCACCGGGCGGACCTCTTCGGTAATCCACGCGGCGGGCGCACCGGGAGGCGGTGTGAGGGCCGCGCCGAAAGCGCTGGTCGTGCTGGTGAAGACAAAGGCGCCGACTCCTTCGCTAATCGCCGCCTCAAGCAGATTATTCGTGCCCGTCACATTCGTGTCGATGAAATCCTGACGACTGTGGGTCGCAACATGCGGCTTGTGCAGGGTCGCGGTGTGAAGGACGGCATTGATGCCCCGCATCAGTTCGCGGACTAGGCCGGGGTCCGTGATGCTGCCGACATGGTCGGTGAAGGGACCGGGCTTGATGTCGATGGAGACCGCCTCGGCCCCATTCCCGCGAAGACTGCGCATCAGGGCCTCGCCCAGATGTCCCGAACTGCCCGTGACCAGATATCGCATGATGGCGCTCCCGCTTTGCGCCGGCGGCTCGCCAGCCGACCCGGATAGGGAATTAGGGCCCTCCGGGAAACCCCTTTCATACAGTTTGCGCTCTCATTTCGGGGGTGCGTCTGCGGCCTTCTCAGAGAGGGCCGGGCGCGCTAGGCTTTACCGAGAAACAACAAAAAGGGAACACCATGACACGCACCCTTGCGGCGACACTCCTTCTCTCGACTGCGCTCTGCCTGCCAGCAGCGGCAGCCGCCAAGCCTTCCGCGCGGGAGGCAAAGGCCTTCATCGCCGAGGTTGAAGAAAATTATGAGCAGCTCTGGGAAGAGGCGGCGCGCATCGCCTGGCTCAAGGCGACCTATATCAATTTCGATTCCAACTGGCTTGAAGCGAAAATCAATGCCGAGCTGACCGAGATCGCGGTCGAATATGCAAACCGGGCGAAAGATTTCGATGATACCCGAGTTTCCGATGATGTGCGGCGTAAGCTGAATATCCTGAAGCAGAGCATTACGCTGCCGGCACCGACACGTGATGGCGCGGCCTCTGAACTCGCTGCTATCACCTCGCGCCTCGACAGTGCCTACTCAACCGGCAAGATCGATTTTGAGGATGAAGTCGTTCCCCAGAACCAGACTGAAATCCTGATGCGCCAGCTTCGTGACCCAGCCAAGCTCGAAGAGGTCTGGACGAAATGGCGCGGCAACTCGGTTCAGATGAAACAGGACTATGTCGACATGGTCGAAATCGCCAATGCCGGAGCGAAAGAGCTTGGCTATGACGATCTGGGCCAGATGTGGCGGTCCAATTACGACATGGATCCCGACGCCTTCGCCGAAGAAACCGACCGGCTGTGGGGACAGGTTGAGCCGCTCTACACAAATCTTCAGTGTCATGTGAAATACAGGCTGAACGAGGAATATGGCGACGAGGTCGTTCCTCTCGACCAGCCGATCCGCGCGGATCTTCTCGGCAATATGTGGGCACAGAGCTGGGGATCTATCTATGATCTCGTCGCACCGCCAACGGGGGACAGCGAGAGCATCAATCTCGACGAGATCCTCGTGGCCGCGGATTACACCCCGCTGAAAATCACGCAGACAGCCGAGTCCTTCTTCACTTCGCTTGGTTTCGATCCGCTGCCGGATACGTTCTATGAGCGTTCGCAGATCACCAAGCCGGAAGGCCGGGAAGTTGTCTGTCACGCCTCGGCCTGGAACCTCGACAATGTCGATGATATCCGGATCAAGATGTGTACGGAGGTCAATGCAGATGACTTCCGCACCATGCACCACGAGCTGGGGCACAATTTCTACCAGCGTGCCTATAACAAGCAGCCTATGCTGTTCCGGGGAGACCCCAATGATGGTTTCCATGAAGCGATTGGTGACATGATCACGCTGTCGATTACGCCGGAATATCTCCAGCAGATCGGTCTCGTCGACGAGGTTCCGTCCGCGGATGGCGATCTTGCGCTCCTAATGAATGAAGCGCTCGAGGGGGTGGCATTCCTGCCCTTTGGTCTTCTCGTTGATAAATGGCGCTGGCAGGTCTTCTCCGGCGAGCTGACGCCTGAGACCTATAATGATGGCTGGTGGGCCCTGCGCGAGCAGTACCAAGGCATCCGTCCGCCTAATGAGCGTCCGGCTGACGCGTTCGATCCGGGTGCGAAATACCATATCCCGGGCAACACGCCCTATATGCGCTACTTCCTTGCCCGCGTCCTGCAGTACCAGTTCTACAAGGCCGCTTGTGACCAGATCGGCTGGGAAGGGCCGCTTCACCGCTGCTCCTTCTATGGTGCTGAAGAGGTTGGCGAGAAATTCAACGCCATGCTCGAAAAAGGAAATTCGCAGCCATGGCAGGACAGCCTGGAACTCTTCACCGGCACGCGGGAAATGGATGCGTCCGCGCTCGTCGAGTATTACCGTCCGCTGATGGAATGGCTGGAAGCGGAGAATGAAGGCCGTCAGTGCGGCTGGTAACCAACGCCTGATTGACACATGACGAGAGCCCGGTATCCGGACAGGATGCCGGGCCTTTTTCTATCCCGCCGGAGCCGATGATGAACGCTGCTGCCCCGAAATCCCGCCCCTCACGGGCTGCGATCCTGATCGGTGTGACGCTCGGGATCGTCATTCTGGTCAACTTGATCTCCCGGCAATGGCTGGGCGTTATCGTCAATGATCAGGCCGAGCAGGTCGTCTACTCACAGGACTGGCGGCTCGTTTATGATGAGCAGATGCCGGTCTATCAGTGGATGACCAATATCCTCCTGCGGCTGACAGATTACTGGGTGCTGACACAGGATCTCGTCAAATATATCTGGCTGATCCTGACGGCGGTCTGCCTCTACCGGCTCGGCCAGCGCATGTCGGGCGCGGCGACGGGTGGGGCGCTGGCGGTGCTTTTCGCCTTCCTCCTGCCGACCGTGAATGAAGATCTGCTGCGGGAGTATTCGCACTCCGCCGCCCTCATCGCCTTTACCGTCATGAGCATGCTCTATTTCGTCAAAGAGGGGCGAGAGCGGCCCCGGTTTGAGACGTGGGCGCCGGGCCTTGCGCTCATCTGGGCACTCGGCATCTACGCCAAGCACTCGATGATGATCTTCATTGCAGCGGAGATTGCCGCCTTTGCCTGGCTCTTCCGGCCACGCTGGCCAGAACTCCGCTCACTGATCACCACGGCGGGCGCGGCCCTACTTGCGGCATTGCCAATCTATCTCATCATCGCCTTTCACCAGACGGTCGTGGCCGAAGGGGTTGAGGAGTTTATGGGGGAGGGGTCTCCCATGGCCCGGTTCCGCGGGCTCACCGATTTTGCCGGATCCTTGCCAGCCGAAGGCGCGCTTCTCTTCCTCGCCTGCGGCATCGGCTATCTTTTCGCACGGGGTAAAGCGGGAACCACGGTCGATCAGAATACGCGGCTGATTTTTTGGATGAATGTCGCGACGGTTCTGCTCTTCGTGCTCGGAGTCGTCATCTCCAACGCGTCGGTGTTCCGTGACCGCTGGTTGTCTCCGGCGCTGATCCTCTTTGCGCCGGTTGCTGCCCGCTGGTTCATTTTCGGGTTGAAGGCCCGCACCGCGCGGATCCTCGCGGTTTCTCTGTCTGTCGTCCTCCTCATCATCGGGTTCGAGCGGGCAGCCGAACCCCTGCTCAATCGGGGGTCGGGTAAGATTGATACAGAGAATCTGCCCCTCCGGGCGATTGCACGCGCGGTCGGAGAGGTGCGGGACCCGGGCGAGATCGTCGTTGCGGCTAACCAGTCGGTCGCCGGCACGATCAAGATGATGCGTCCCGACCTCATCGTCTATTCGCCCTGGACCATCGAGAACCTTGCCGAAGACGCCGATGACATCCTTCTGGTGACGACACAGAAACCCTCGATCAAGCCGTTGAATTTCCCTGATGAAAGCTGGTCATGTGAGACGCCGCATGAATTCTATTTGCCATATCATCTGGTGACCGAGGGGACGTTCCGGTTCGAGCTCTCTCATTGCCGAAAGGGATAATTCGCCCGTTTCCAAATTCCTCGTCCCGTTCTAGGCTGAGCGTCTGGGGATTGGTGCTTGAGGGGTATGGGCATGTTTTCGAAATGGTTTGGCGGCAAGGGCCGGCAAAGGCGCGAAGAAGAAGACTATTTCGCGCGGTTCACGGCGGAACTCGCCAAGCGTGGGCCGGATGTACCCAAGACAAGCGGCCCTGACATTTACGAGCAGTCGCGGATCTATCACCGGGCCGAACCGGCCGGGAAGATGGCCGCCGTCACGACCAAGCCGCTCGCAACCCAGCATGACCTTTCGCTTGCCTACAGCCCCGGCGTGGCGGGTCCCTGCCTCGACATCCAGAAAAATCCGGCTGCGGCCTATGAGATGACCAACAAGTCGAACACGGTCGCGGTCATCTCCAACGGTACGGCGGTTCTGGGCTTGGGCAATATCGGCGCCATGGCGTCAAAGCCGGTGATGGAAGGCAAGGCCGCGCTCTTCAAGGCCTTCGCAGGCGTCGATGCCGTCGACATCTGCATTGATGAGAAAGACCCCAAAAAGCTCGCCGACATTATCTCGACGCTGGGGCCGAGCTTTGGCGGCATCAATCTCGAAGATATCAAGGCACCGGACTGTTTCATCGTTGAAGAAATCTGCCGTGAGCGGATGGATATTCCTGTCTTCCATGATGACCAGCACGGTACAGCAACCGTGATCTATGCAGGGCTGATCAATGCGCTGGAGTTGACCGGACGGACGCTTGAAAGCCTCAAGCTCGTCGTCAATGGCGCAGGCGCAGCGGCGATTGCGACGCTCGATCTTCTGACCTCACAAGGTCTGCCCAAGGACAATATCACCCTGTTTGACAGTCAGGGATGTGTGACCACTTCCCGCAAGGGGCTGGAGGCACGGCGCGCTGTCTATGCAAAGGAAGGCAAGGGGCCAAAATCTCTCGCCAAAGCGCTTGAAGGCGCGGACATGTTCCTCGGCGTCTCGAAAGCTGCCGCGCTCAATCCGCTTTGGATTGCGCATATGAACAAGGCGCCGATCATCTTTGCGCTGGCCAATCCTGAGCCCGAAGTCTGGCCCGCCCATGCGCTGGAAGTGGCCTCCGATGCCATCGTTGCAACGGGGCGCTCAGATTTTGCCAATCAGGTGAACAACGTCCTTTGTTTCCCATTCCTCTTCCGCGGGGCGCTTGATGCGCGGGCGCATTCGATCACCCCAGCGATGCAGCGGGCGGCCGCGCTCGCCATTGCCGAGCTTGCGCGCTCAAAGCCGGGCAAGGAAACGACCGATGCCTATCCGAATGACGATTTCGTCTTTGGACAGAATTATATCCTGCCCAAGCCCTTCGATGCCCGTCTGGGCGAGGTCGTGCCTGCTGCCGTGGCGCAGGGCGCAAAAGAGGACGGTGTTGCGGGGTAGGGAAAACCCTGACGCGGCTCAGAGGATCGAGAAAATCTCGGACAGCGGCGTGCCGGAGAAATCGACCGTCCAGCGCTGTTCGCCTTTCGTCAGATCAATACAGGCGATCCGGGTCGGTAGCGGCGTGAGGTCTGCGGGGCCGGCAAGCCCGAGACCCTGTTTGACCTGATCTTTCACCCAGCGGACATTCTCTTCAATCCGTGTGCGTCGTAGGCGGGAGAAGCCGACGACGATTTCGGTGGCAGAGATAAAATAGAGCCCCCGGCACCAGCCGAGCGGGCGGCCTGCGCCGATAATGGCATTCAGATCGTAAACCTCGGGCGCTTCCGGAAGTGACCGTTTAATGATGGCGAGTTGGCCATTCGTTGTCGTGAACCAGTGACGGCCAAGCGGGCCGATCTCCCCGTCATGAGGATTGCCGACCGGAATGGTCATGCGCCGCGACGGATCACCCAGATTGATGGCGTCGCGCTGGTGAAAGCGGGTGAGCCAAAGCTCTCCCTCGACCTCGCAGATATAGTTCGGGTGCGATTTATGCGGCTTGGTCGTCGGCACCTGCCGGTAATCCGTGCCTTTCTCGAAATACTCCCAGGGCGAGCTTTCGGGCAGGGCAGACCATTCCTCCAGGATCTCACCGTCCCAGTTCATCCGGACGGCCATGTCGAGACCGGTAATCACGACCAGCAGTGTATCATCAGCCGATGCGCTGACATGGTGGACGTCATTAAACCATGGATGGGTGACCCGCCGCAGGACCTCTTTCGTCTGCGGATCGAAATCGAGGATTTCCGTCACTGTACAGAGGAGGAAGCGATCGCCGATCCGGCTGCTCGATTTAAAGACGACCGGTGTTGTTGTGCCGGTATAGGGCGCGGCATCTTCAATCTCGTATCGCCAGAATTCGCGAGAGGTTGTTTCCCCCTCCGGGCTGACAGTCACTTCATAGATCAGGCCCGCCACGCCGGTTTCCCATTCGGGAACGCCGATGGAAGGGCGTCTTTCTCCGCCCACGACATAGAGGGTGCGTGGGCTGGTCATAACCGATCAAGCCACCTCGATCAGGGAGGCGGCTTCGGGCAGGTCCTCGCCGAAGGCGCGCTGGTAGAACTCGGCGACCAGTGGCCGTTCGAGCTCATCGCACTTATTGAGGAAGGTCACGCGGAAGGCGTAGCCGACATCCTGGAAGATCTCGGCATTCTGTCCCCAGTTGATCACCGTCCGCGGAGACATAACGGTCGAGATATCGCCATTCATCAGCGCGTTGCGCGTCATGTCGGCGACTCGCACCATGGCATCGACAGTCTTCTTGCCTTCATCGTTCTGATAAGAGGGCAGCTTGCCGAGCACGATCTCGGTTTCCTCATCGTGTTCGAGATAGTTCAGGGTCGTGACGATGGACCAGCGGTCCATCTGGCCCTGGTTGATCTGCTGGGTGCCGTGATAGAGCCCGGTCGTATCCCCAAGGCCAATCGTGTTGGTCGTCGCAAACAGGCGGAACCATGGGTTCGGTGTCAGCACACGGTTCTGGTCGAGCAGGGTCAGGCGCCCCTCGGCCTCCAGAATCCGCTGGATCACGAACATCACATCCGGACGACCCGCATCATACTCATCAAAGACCAGCGCGACCGGGTTCTGGAACGCCCATGGCAGGATGCCTTCCTTGAATTCGGTCACCTGCATCCCGTCTTTGAGGACGATGGCGTCCTTGCCGATCAGGTCAATCCGGCTGACATGGCTGTCGAGATTGATCCGTACACAAGGCCAGTTCAGGCGGGCCGCGACCTGTTCGATATGGGTCGACTTGCCGGTGCCGTGATAGCCCTGAATCATGACGCGGCGATTATGCATGAAGCCCGCGAGGATCGAAAGCGTCGTCTGCGGATCAAACCGGTAAGTTTCATCGACCGGCGGGACGTACGGATTGGGCTTGGAGAAGGCAGGCACCTTCATGTCGACGGGCACGCCGAACACTTTTTTTGCGTCAACCGTCGTGTCGGGTGCGGCAGGCATTTGCGTGTCGGGCAGTTCGGTCATGACCCCAGGTCCTTAGATAGTCCAGACAGAACGGGCCGGGGCCTGTAAACGGCCACCAGCCCGGTGGTTATAAGATGGGGCGAGCGATCAGGCGCGCCCGGCAGGGATTACTCCCCGGCCATCATTTCGTCGCGCAGGGCTTTGAATTCATCGCCCTCATACCAGTTCGGCCAGGCCTCGCCATAGGCCAGCTCCGCCCCGACATCGCGCATGATGGAGAAGGTCTCGGCAAGGCCGTCCATCCGCCAGCTTTCGTCATATTCGTCCGCAGGCTTATGATACCGGACTTCGGTATATTCCTCATCGAAAGCCTTACCGGCTTCGACACCGCCATCGACAAGGTCCTGACCTTTGTCAGCATACAGCATCGGTACGCCTTTTTTGGACAGGCTGAAATGGTCGGAGCGGTAGAAATAGCCAGCCGACGGGTTTTGGTCAGGGACCAGCACCTTGCCATAGCCTTCGGCAACCGATGAAAGCACATCTTCGAGTTCGGATTTGCCGAGGCCCACCACAATCAGGTCATTGGCGGGACCGGTCGGCATGACAGCATCCATGTTGATGCCGCCGACAATCTTGTTGAGCGGCACAAACGGGTTCTCGCCGAAATAGGCGGAGCCGAGGAGCCCTGATTCCTCTGCCGTGACGGCAAGGAACAGGATCGAACGCTCGGGCTGGACTTCGGCATTCACAAAGCTCTCGGCGATAGCGAGGAGGCCTGCCGTACCCGTTGCATTGTCAACGGCGCCATTGTTGATGGTGTCTGCACCACCGCCGCCACCGATCGCGGCAAAGGTCTTGCCCAGGTGATCCCAGTGAGCGGTGTAGATGATATATTCGTCAGGATTTTCCGTACCCGGCAGGACACCGGCGATATTTGCCGATTCGTTCCGGTTAATGACGTTCTTGATCTTGCCTGAGGCGGTGATGCCTTCAAGCGCGGTCGGCGTAAAGTTCCCCGACAGGGCAGACTGCTTGGCATCGGCATAGGTCGTACCAGCGGCTTCGAAGAGTTCCTCGGCCACTTCATGCGTGATCCAGCCTTCGAGCTTCACGCGGCTCGCGCCATTGTCCGAGCGCTCGATGTCGAGCTGCGGGCCGGACCAGGAGCCTTCGACCACGCCCCAGCCATAAGCGGCAGGCGCGGTTTCATGCACAACGATCGCGGCAGCGGCGCCCTGACGGGCGGCTTCTTCGTATTTGTAGGTCCAGCGGCCGTAATAGGTCATCGCCTTGCCGTTGAACTCTTCGCCTTCAAGATAGAAGCCGGGGTCATTGACGAGGATGATCACCGTCTTGCCGGTCACATCGAGGCCTTCGTAATCGTTCCAGCCATATTCGGGCGCGTTCACGCCGAAGCCGACAAAGACGACATCCGAGCCTTCAAAGGAGATGTCTTCCTGGACCTGCTTGGACCAGAAAACGACTTCGTCACCAAAATCGAGCGTCTCGGTTTCACCACCCAGCGCGAAAGAGAAGGATGATTGGTCCGGGATCGCCGTCATCTCAACAAGGCCGACGGCCTGTTCGTAAGAGCCCTTGTTGCCCGGCTCGAGCCCGAGGCCCTGCATCTGGTCGATGAGATATTCGCGCGTCATGCGGCCGCCTTTGGAGGCCGGCGCACGGCCCTCGAACTCGTCAGAGGCGAGGGTCGAGATCCAGCCGCGCAGGCTGTCCTCGGAGATCGGCGGGAATTCAGGCAGCGGCGTGCCAGTCAGCTCGTAATCGGGCGTTTTTGCTGGGATATCCACCAACACCGTTTCTTCAGCGGCAGGCGTCTCTGTCTCGACGGCGGCGGTGTCTTCGGCCTTGTCATTGCCGCCACAGGCAGCAAGAGCGAGGGCGCCAATGCCCATCATCAGCATCTGTTTCATCTCGTCTCTCCTTGGAAAGTCTTAATTCTTCGCGGCCCGGTCTATCCGAAGCCGGGTAGGGGCTCAACGCCCCGGGACGGGGCAAAATTTCACACGTTCCTTAAGGGACGGGCGCGCGACCTCGACAGCGTAGAGGTCGGTGATGCTCTGGGACAGCACGGCGTGGATATAGCGCGCGATATTCTCGAGCGTCGGGCGCTCAAGCCCTTCAATTGTATTGAGAAAACGGTGATCGAGCCTGGCGTGGACCCGCGCGCATTCTTCTTTTAGCGCCGCAAAGTCCATGACCCAGCCCGTCTCACCGACATCTTCGGCGGCCAAGGTGACGGTCACCTCAAAGCTGTGGCCATGGATATGGCCGTAAGGGTGGTCAGGCTTGTCTTCGACATTGGCGCCCAGCTCATGGGCAGCCTCAAAGTGAAAAGTGTAGGATTGTTCGAACATCGCGGCGCTCTAGCGCGTTTTTTGTAAATGTGTAGGCGGTTTCGCGGCCCAAACAGGGTGAATGCGCATTTTGCGGCTCTGATGCTTACCCTTTCAGGGCTTCAGGCTCGATATCTGTCATGTGACAGCCGATCCCGGCGCAATCGGCAAAGGCGCTTAGCTTGCGGGTCTCAACGATGACCCCGGCAATGGTGTCCCGCGCGCGCAGCCGCTCGATCAGCGCCTCGCAATAGGATTCCTGCAGGCCGAAATGGCGTTCCTCGCACAGCTCCAGCGCGTCATCGCGAAGGTGGTTATAGTCGACCACATCCTCGATGCCGTCGCCCTCGCCAAGGCGACTGACGATGGCGATGATATCGATACGGACGGGTTGCGGGCTGACTTCATCGGGATTGACCCCGAGGCGCATGTCGATGCGCAGATTGTCCGCGAAGATCGCGTAATAGCCTTTTGCGAGAAGCGGCACTCTCATTTGCCTTCTCCCTTGAATGAAATGTCCCGGTGCGTCGGGATCAGATGCTCGCCATTATCGGCCAGGATCGTCTGGCCGGTGATCGCCCGGCAGGAAAGACAGAAGGCGACTGTGCGGGCGATATCTTCCGGGTCGAGACGGCGGCCCAGCGGATTGGCGCTGGCGGCCTTCTTCTCGAATGCGGCCTCGCTCTCTCCGGGTGAGGGCAGGGTATAGCCGGGGGCAACACCGCAGACGCGGATATGGGGCGCAAAATCCTGCGCCATCAGATGGGTGGCGGTCTGGAGCGCAGATTTCGACAGCGTGTAGCTGTAATGGTCCGGGTAAAGATTGGAGAGCTTCTGGTCGAGGATATTGACGATGACCGGATCGCCCGCTCTGTCCACCTGTTCGGCAAAAGCGCGGGCAAGGAGCACCGGCGCAAGCGTATTGGTCCGCAAATGCGCCATCAGCGAGGCTTCGCTGACATCGCCTGCGCGGTCATGCTCGAAGATCGAGGCATTATTGATGAGCGCCGAGAGGGGGCCACCGGCAGCTTTTACGGCCTTGCCGATCAGCCCACTGACCGCCTCCGCATCGGCAAGGTCGGCGCCGACAGCGACTGTGCCCAGCTCATCAGCCAGCGCGCGGGCTTCATCGCCTGAATGGTTATAATGGATGACCGGCTGCCAGCCTTGCGCCTTCAGATGGCGTGCGATCACCGCGCCGAGGCGCTTCGCGCTGCCGGTGACAAGGACGCGCTTCAAGCGGGCAGCACGGGTTCGGCCTTCGCCCCGATCAGGACGATATAGGCAAGATAAGCGATGACGAAGATCGCGCCGACCGGCCGGCTGATCCGGCCCTTGCTGAAGATCAGGGCCGAGACGATGATCGCCGCGGCGATCATCATTGGCAAATCATAGAGCTTGAGGGCTTCTGACTGGGCAAAGCCTGTCGTGCCGGTCACGCCCATGGCGCCGCCGACAAACAGGATGTTGAAGATGTTCGAGCCGACAATATTGCCGCAGGCGACATCCGCCTCATTCTTGCGGGCAGCGGCCCAGACAGTCGCAAGCTCGGGCAGGGAGGTGCCGAAGGCCACGATGGTGAGGCCGATCAGCTCGTCCCGGACACCAAGTGCTGAGGCAAGGTCCGCCCCTGAATTGACGAGCAGCGTGGCGCCGACCGGCAGCAGGACGAGGCCCGTAATCAGGAAGAACAAAGTCTTGGGGATCGGCATGCCCGAGGCATCATCCTCGGCGCCAAGGTCGCCCATGACTTCTGATTCGATCAGCTCTTTTTCGGGGCTGCCGGGCCGCATCGCGGCATAGGCGACATATCCGACATAAATGAGAATGCCGCCGAGCAGGACGAGACCCATCTGCGTGTCGAGGCTTTCATGGACATAGACGATATACGCAAAGAGCGCGGTTGCCACGAGCATCACGGCGGTGTGACGCTTGAGCCCCGGGAAATGGAACGCAATCGGCGCGATCATCGCCGGCAGGCCGAGGACGAGCAGGATATTGGCGATGTTGGAGCCGACAATATTGCCAACAGCGATGCCGTTATTGCCAGCAAGGACAGCCTGGATCGAGACGACGAGCTCTGGCGCCGAGGTGCCGAAGGCAACGATCGTCAGGCCGATCAGGAGGCTGGGGATACCGAGATGAGCCGCGAGGCTGACGGCGCCGCGCACCAGCCAGTCACCGCCGACAAGCAGCAGAACGATGCCAACGATAACCAGCCCAATATCCAGTCCAACATCAGCAAGCATCAATTCGGCCCCTTAATTACGCACATTCAGGCCAGCCCGGCCCATCACTCTCCCTCTGGCAGGGAGATAAAGCCTTGAGGGTCAGTCCCAGCGGCCTTTTTCGATGATGTTGAGTGCGACGAAGGAGAGCACGAAAGCAAAAATCATGATGAGGGCGGGGCTAAGAAGGAACATATGGGGTCGGTCCTCATTTCCGTAAATGACGTGAATTGGTGTCTTCTCGATGCCCTCTAGCGGGCACCGTATGGTTTCGCCAGTGGGCACCGTCAGGAGACTCACTCCTGACCTTGTACGCGAAGATAGGTCAGCGTATGCGCCGCGGCCAGTGCAAAGGCCCGAGTGGCAGGAGCTTTTATCATGTTTGAGACCATTGAGACGCGCAATGAAGGCAATGTGACGCTGATTACGCTCTCCCGTCCGGACGCCCTGAATGCGCTCAATGCCCAGCTGATGGGCGAACTGACGCAGGCCGTGAAGCAGGCGGAAGAAGACACCGCCATCGGCGCGATCGTCATCACCGGTTCGGAGAAAGCCTTCGCCGCTGGCGCCGACATCAAGGAAATGGCCGATCTCGAATTCTCGCAAGTCTTCAATGAGGACAAAGTCAGCGCGGCGATGGATGAGATCACCCGCTGCCGCAAGCCGATCATCGCGGCTGTTGCTGGCTATGCGCTCGGTGGCGGCTGTGAGCTTGCCATGATGTGTGACTTCATCATTGCGGCGGACACGGCAAAATTCGGCCAGCCGGAAATCACTATCGGCGTCATCCCCGGCATTGGCGGTACCCAGCGCCTGACCCGCTTCATTGGCAAATCAAAGGCAATGGAGATGTGCCTGACCGGCCGGATGATGGGCGCTGAAGAAGCCGAACGCGCAGGGCTCGTCTCACGCATCGTTCCGGCAGCGGAGCTTGTGAGCAATGCCCTCGAAGTGGCGCAGCGAATCGCCGAGTTCTCTCGCCCGGTTGTGATGATGGCCAAGGAATGCGTGAACCGCGCCTATGAGACGACACTCACCGAAGGTGTCCTCTTTGAGCGCCGGGTCTTTAACTCGGTCTTCGCGCTTGAAGATCAGAAGGAAGGCATGACGGCCTTCGTCGAAAAGCGTAAAGCCGCCTTCAAAAACCGCTAACCCAGTTAGGCCGGATACCGCCCATGCATGATACGGTCCTCGTCGTTACCCTGATCGGGATTCTCGGAATCGGGGCCCAATGGATCGCGTGGCGCACAAATATGCCCGCCATCGTATTGATGGCGATTGCCGGGCTGATCGTCGGGCCGTTCCTTGGCATCCTCAAGCCGGAGGAGACCTTCGGCGAATTCTACCGGCCGATCATTTCTCTCGCCGTCGCCGTGATCCTCTTTGAGGGCGGACTACAGCTCAAGTTCAGTGAACTGAGAGGATTGAGCCGGGGGATCGGTCAGCTCTTGCTGATCGGTGGGCCGCTCGTCTGGATCTTTGGTTCGATCGCTGGGTATTACGTCGCGGGGCTCGATTGGCCGACCGCGATCCTCTTTGCCGGGATCATGATCGTGACCGGACCGACGGTGATCATTCCGCTCCTGCGGCAGGCCAAGCTCTCGACCCGTCCTTCGGCCATCCTCAAATGGGAGGGGATCGTCAATGATCCCGTCGGCGCACTCGCGGCCGTCATCACCTTTGAATATGTCATCACCCGGAATATGGCCTCGCTCACGAGCTTTGAGGTCTTTGGCAGCCTGATCTTCGGCTCGATCCTGTGCGTTGCATGGGGGATTATCGTCGGGCGCGGGCTCGCCGAGGCGTTTCGCCGCGGCTGGGTACCAGAATATCTTAAGGCGCCGATCCTGCTGACCGCCGTTCTCCTCGCCTTTTCGGTTTCCAACCTGCTGCAGGAAGAGGGCGGCCTGATCGCCGTCACGGTCATGGGCATTACCATGGCCAACTCAAAGCTCCCCTCGATCAACCAGATCCGGCATTTCAAGGAGACGATTGCGATCCTCTTCGTCGCCGGGGTTTTTGTTCTGCTCACTGCCAATCTGACGCTTGAGACGCTAGCGATGATCGATTTGCGGATCATGGGCTTTGTGGCTGTCATGCTCTTCGTTGTGCGCCCTGCCGCCGTCATGCTTTCAACCATGAGGACCGAACTTTCCTTGCAGGAGCGGCTGCTTGTCAGCTGGATCGCGCCGCGCGGGATCGTGGCGGTTGCGGTTTCTGGTCTCTTCGCAGCGTCAATGACGCCAGAGAACGGGTTCGAGAATGGTCACCTGATGGTGCCGCTCGCCTTTGCGATGGTGTTCGCGACCGTCATCCTGCACGGCTTCACGATCACGCCCTTGGGCAAGTTTCTTGGCCTTGCCTCTGATGCCCCGCCGGGCGTCCTGATCGTCGGCGCTTCACCCTGGGCCGTGGCGCTTGCCAAAAGAATCAAGGAGCTTGGCTGTCCGGTTCTGATCACCGACCCCAGCTTCCGGCGCCTGCGCGAAGCTCGGCAGAAAGGGATCGACACCTTCTATGGCGAGATCCTCTCTGAGGTGACCGAGCACCACATCGAATTTGTCCGCTATGGCTATCTGCTCGCACTGTCGGGGAATGAGGCGCACAACGCGCTGGTCTGTACCGATCTTGCGCCGGAGATGTCGCGTAATTCGACCTATCAGCTCTCCGCCAAGGGCCGCGATGACAGCCGCCAGTCAGTGTCTTACGCGCTGCAAGGCCGGTCGTTCCTGTCGGAGAAGACGGGTCTCGAGGACCTCTTGCGCCGTCACTGGGCTGGCTGGGCATTCCAGTTCACGCGGCTGTCGGAGGAGTTCACTCCGGCCAAATACCGCGAGCGCCTGCCTGAAGAAGCGATGATCGTCATGGTCGAGCGCAAGGGCGGTCTTGTCTTCCAGACCAGCGAAGCCCCCATCGAGCTTCAGGTCGGGGACCGCGTCCTCGCTTATGTCCCGCCCGAAACTGGCCCGCTGCAAAAGCCTTCCAAAAAGAAGGACGAAAAGGCCGCCGGAGAGGGCACGTCTGAAGACGTCAAGGAAATCGAGCGCCGCAAGAGCGAAGCGATCGACAAACTCAAGTCTTAACTCCTGATTAATCAACCTCGCCGATAGATTAATGGCGTATGTGATTAGGGGTGGCAGCCATGACGGCGGTTCGGGCGGCACGTTCTCGCCGCCATAAGAACGATTTGCTGAACGTTTATGCGGAGCGTCTTGGTGACGCCATCCGGCGCCATCACTCGGGCGTGGCTTTGCGTGCAGCCAAGGTTGAGACAGAGCTCGCCTATCGGGCGCGCGGCGCATTCCTCGCTTCGATGAACCACGAGCTTCGGACACCGCTCAATGCGATCACCGGATTCGCCGGGATTTTGCGGCAGGCGGAGGAAATGCAGATCACACCTGAGCAGAAGAACGAATATATCGACTATATTCTGCAGTCGGCCGACTTGCTGCTCTCGCATATCAACACGATCCTCGAAATTGCCGATGCCGAAAGCGGCGGCACCAAGCTCTCCCGCCGGGCTGTCGACATCCTCGATGTTCTGACCCAGACGATGGAAGCGCTGGAGGAAGATGACGCGATCGACGTCACCTTCACCCGTGATTTCGGTGGCGAGCTGCCCCCCGTCGATGTTGATCCGGACAAAGTCGCCATCGCCTTCCGCCATCTGGTTGAATTCCTGAACTCGGATGAACCGGTCTCGATCAAGGTCAGCACACGGCGCGGGCTTGCGGGTGAGAGCGCCAATTATGTCTATATCGCCTTTGATGCGACCGGTACGGAAGTTGACGCCAAGATGATCGATGAGTCCTTGCGCGTATTCGAGCAGGTTCATGAGGGGCTTTACCGCCAGTTCGATCCGCGGCGGCTCGGCCTGCCGATTGCGAAAAGCTATATCGAACTAAACAAGGGTAAGTTCAGCATCAAGACCAAACCGGATGACGGCGTTCTGATCCGCTTCTCCCTGCCGGTCGCGAGCGAAGAGCATAAGCGCGCGTTTGAAAGGCTGGCTTCATGAGTGCGGTCAGCCGTCATGCCACCGTCAGGCTCGGACGGGTCGTTGCCAATACGGGGCGCGACGTCCTTGTCCTCATCGATTCCCATGCGGAAGAACGCCCCACCTTGCGGATGGGCGATGTCGTTCTTGCCGCAGGGCGGAATGAGCCGGCGGTCGGTGTAATATCAGGGATCAACGCGCCAGCTCCGGGCCTTGAGGGCGATGGCGAGGATCTCTGGGTCATTCAGGTCGAACTGACCGGTAGTCTCAAATCCGACGGCGATGTGCCGGTCTATAGCCGCGGCGTGCCCGCATCCCCTGCGCTTGGCTCCGTCGTGCATCTGGCGACCACCCCTGACCTCAAACTGCTTCATCGCAATGCGGATGAAACAGCGCTGCCCATCGGGGATGTACAGGGGATCAATGGCGTCAAGGCTACGGTCGATCCGGATATGCTGCTGGATGGCGGCTTTGCGATCATGGGGGCGTCTGGCACTGGCAAGAGTGCGTCGCTTGCCTGTATCGTCCGGGCGCTTCTGCGTGCGCGATTCCCGATCCATGCGCTCCTGATCGATCCTTACAATGAATTCGGCACATCCTTTGGCAAAGCTGCCAGTGTCATTGAGCCGCGACCGGGCCTCTTTCCGCACTGGCTCCTGACTTATGATGAGCTGGTCTGGGTCCTCTCGATGAGCGGGGATGATCTGGACCGGGATGAACGGGCATTGCTTGATCAGGCCATCCCGTCAGCTCGCCGAAATTTTCTCCAGCGGCATGGTCAGATCATGGGCTCCGAAGGGGTCTCTATTGATGCGCCGATCCCTTACCGCGTGACGGATCTTCTGACCTTTATCGAGAAGGCGGCTGAGGATCTGGGGCATTCGCTCGCAGTTAGAAGCCGCCTGCGCGGGCGCCTGATGACGGCGATCGCCGACCCGCGCCTGTCGATCATTTTCGGGACCGCGGCGACCACGGACAATCTTTCGACACTGTTGTGTGATCTCTTCCGTCTCGACCGTTCGCCGCCGCTGGCCGTGCTCCAGCTTGGTCGACTGACCGCAGGGCTTGATAAGCTCATCGTCTCTGTCGTCTGCCGGCTAGCGGCAGCGCTCGCCGAATGGTCGGGCATTTCGCGGCACACGCTCGTTCTCATGGACAATGCCGAGCGCTATGCGCCCGCGGAGGTACAGGACGAGGCGTCGAGATTTGCGCGCGATGCGATCCGTGTGCTGGGCGGACGGCCAAGGAAGCTGGGCACGGCACTGGGCCTGACGGCGTCTAGTCCGCGCAAAATATTGACAGGGACGTGTTGATCCGTTGTGGGACGATGTTCCTGCACCGTATGCCGTCAACGCTCGATGGCGATGCAGTGGAGGAAATTCTCTCTGAACCTGCGCCTGCCTGCATCGACTCGCTGGGCGCCCTGCAACAGCGCGAAGCCATGACGGTCGGGCGTGGGATTTCCTTTGCGGGCCGCGTGATGATGAGCGAGCTGCCGGCGGTTGCGATACCCGGATCCCGGCCGATGCCGACGCTCGGCGAGGATATCGAAACGGAAATCGCCGAGACCATTAATCGCTGGCGCCGGTTCGGGGCAGGGGAAGCGCCGCCGTCTGCGGATAACGCCGCTTAGGCAGGCTTGGCCTTCATCAGGGCGGCGCGTTCACAGCTCGCAACCAGCGTGCCGTCCTGTTTGAACATCTCATGCAGGAAAGTGACGATCCCCTGACCGGGGCGTGATTTTGAGGCGCGCGTGCCGATGACGGTCGTCCGGGCCCGGACAGTGTCCCCCTGAAACAGTGGCGCGGGGAATTTTACCGCTTCCATCCCGAGATTGGCGACAGTTGTGTTGAGCGTCGTGTCATTGACGCTCATCCCGATCATCAGCCCCAGTGTGAAAAGGCTATTCATCAGCGGCTGGCCGAATTCGGTTGCTGCGGCGGCATGACGATCAATATGGAGCGGCTGGGGGTTCATGGTCATGAGCGAGAACTGCATGTTGTCGCTTTCGGTGACCGTGCGGGTCCATTCATGGTCAAAGACCTGACCGTCGCTAAATTCCTCAAACCAGAGCCCCGGCATGGCATCCTCGCCTTATTGTTCTTGAAACTGGCGGCAGAGGTGCCCGGTCTGGGCTGCTTTTTCAAGCGCCTGTTTCAGGCGACTTGTCAGCGATCTGCTCGGCAAGGGTCACAAGGGCGGCGAGCCCTTCACCGCTCAGCCCGCTCATGACTTCGTAGAGCCGCTTGCGGAGCACCTCATCATGCGCTTGCTGCTCGGCGACGGCGATACGGGTCAGAAGATCCGTGGGCGTAGTGTTAAGGGCATTGGCGAGGGTGAACAGCCGGGAGGCGGGGATTCTGTTCGTTCCCGCCTCATATTTCTGGATCTGCTGGAAACTCAAGCCACAGCGTCCGGCGAGCGTCTGCTGCGAAAGCCCGAGGCTTCTGCGCCGCGCTCTCAGCGAATTGCCGATCATGACATCGAGCGCATGGGGTCGTCGGGCCTCGTGTGGGTCCTTGAACTCCAACGGATCGGACGCTCCTGGTACTCCCGAAGCGGATGCTGTCATGATTTTTCTCCCGAACTGATGCATCTTATGCGTGATATTAGTTGAAATGACAACTTATGTTTGCGTCTTTGGGGGAGATTTAGGAGAAAGGGCCAGCTGAGTATCTGAGTTGAGAACGAGTCCTGAAGGAATGACCTCCACAACACCGATAAGACGAGCGATCCTCCAGACACTGGAAGAACTTGGCATGGATGATGTCGTTCTCGGTCTTCTGTTGATGATGCGTGAGCGGAGGGTCGCCAAGGCTATGGAGCGATTTGCCAATACGCATCCTTCCATCCAGATACTGCTTCTGGCGTGTCAGCCAGATCCAGCAGACATCATGAAGGCTGCGGCCAATACAAACATTCCCGACTAGGGCGCGGTTGCTTCGTTCGCAATCGTTTCGAGTGTCTGCTCCATCCGCTTGAAGATGCTTTCCTTTGAGGTGAGGTCATATTCCCGCTCAAGGAAATCCGTACCCGTCAGTGCCAGCATGACCTTGCCGTCTTGTTCATATACCAGCGCCCTCATTGGTAATTCGATTCCCATCAAGGGTTCTGCCTGCATCAGGGGTGTGCCCCCTTTCGGGTTGCCGAAGATCACAAGCGTCGAGGGCGGCAGTTCCTGATCAATGCTTTGGGCGCCGGCCCGGTGATCGATCAGTGAAAAGACAGTCAGATCACGCCGGTCGAGTGACTGCAGAAGGCGCTCAAGCGTCACCGAATGGGACTGGGCGCTTTCGTAAACCCGAAAGCGGTCCTGAATCAGCACCGGTGCAGAGACTGTTTCACTGGCTTCCGCTTCGGCAACCGGTGCTTTGCCGCACCCCGCCAGCACAAGCGCGCTGAGCGCGCAAATCATGAGCCGCATTTTAACTCTCCCTTGTCAGGGGCAATATCATTCATCGTCAGATTTGGAAATGTCGGGAGCCAAACCGGCAACTGCAAGGATTTCCTGCTTTTGGGCTTGCGCGGTCTCATAGCCGATGCGCTCGAATTCCTCGTGATGGTCGAACGCCGCCGCTGACGCGCAGCTCAGATCCGGGGTTAGGCGGACATCTGCGACATCGATATAGGCGCGGGCCTGCGCCAGCTGCCCTTGGATGATGTCGATAGTCGCGGCCGCTGTCTCGAAGAGCTGCGGCTGTGCCTGAGACTTCGCGCGGGCCAGCGCCATGCGGCGGACAAGGTCGCGCTTGGCGCCGCCGAATGCTTTGGCGAGTGGCGCGAAGGGGCCTGTCAGACCTTCATCGGGGTCAGGGGCGGGGATAACAGCGGTCGTGTTGGGGCGGTTAAATCGGCTGAGTGCCAGTGTCACGGTGTTGAGGTCGACAGAGATCACGCGCTCTGCACCAAGCGCACGAGCAAGGTTCACGGGCACGGGGTTCGACGCGCCGCCATCGATCAGCCAGTGCTCGGTATAGCCGACCTGATAGCGGGCGGCCTGCAGGATCATCGGCACAGAAGAGGAGGCCCGGCAGGCATTGAGCGCCGAGCCGCGGTCGAGCCAAACCTCATGCCCGGTCGCGAGGTCAGTGGCTACAGCGGCAAAGGGTTTGGGCAGCTCCTCAATCGGCTTGTCGTGTTCGGCAAAGCGGGTGAACGCCTTGTCGGGATTCACCACCCCGCCGCGGCTGAGGCTGATCCCGAATGTTGCCATGGCATCAATGGCGCTCAACGACCGGGCCCAGTCGAGGAAGGGATCCCAGATATCAAGAAGCCGTGCTGCGCCGATCAGCGCCCCGACCGAACAGCCGGCATAAACATCGACCTCGACCCCCCATTCATCGAGGGCGCGAAGCACTCCAACATGAGCCCAACCGCGGGCTGCGCCGGAGCCCAGCGCCAGCCCCAGACGGGGGCGCTCGCTTGTTTTTGGGGACGAATCAGGACGATGCATAAGAGTTTGGTCCATTGCGGGTGTGAAAAACGCATTAACCATTTCAGGTAAGAATTCGGATACGATTTCACAGTGACCGGATCCGCCGGTCAAAGTTGCGGGAAGGTGGTCCCGTTAAGCGTTACGATCGGTTCGGTCGAAAGGGTGTTCATGGCTCTCACACTGTTTCGCAAAAAAACTCCAACGACACCTGAAGTCCTTGATGTGTCGCGGGTTTTGAAGACACCGGCAAGTCGGTCAGAGATGAAAGACGCAGAGAACAGCGACGAGGTCAACGTGCCTGACACGGAAAATGCCCAGCGTGCGGAGCGGGCAATGGCGGCCGCTGCGCGGGTGGCTGAAGAGCTGAGCCTCAAAGATGATTCGCTCGGCACCTCGCTCGATCCGGAAACCATGGACGAAGAAACGCTTCGCCCACGCCCGACAGGGCCCCGTCAGGTGCCGTGGCAAAAAAGAGTTGAAGCGGCGCTGCTCGAAGATGGTCCCGCTGAGCCTGTGGTTGAAAAAGAAATTCCGGCTGAACCTGTCGCAGCTGCTGAGCCCGATGACTTGCTGGTTGTCGAGCATGATACCGTCCCCGTGATGGACGCGATGGAAGAGCCCAGAGCAGAAAAACAGGTCGCTGAGGAACTGGCGAAGGAACTCGCCGACGTCTCGGCTGCGGCCCCGATAGTCGCAGCGCCAGCCGCGGTTTCAGAGCCGAAGCCGGAAAAACTGCCGCGCGTGAACGCGCCGCTGCTTGAACGGATGACGCCGTTTGCGCTCTGGGTTTCGGTCAGCCTGTTCCTCTCCAGCATCATCTATGCGGTCTTTGTCGGCGGGGTCAGCCTTGGCGTCGTCGGACTCTTTGCCGGCGGGATTTTCATCTTCGCGACGATCCTCCTGATTGCCTCTCTGACCGGCGCTTACTCACCGCTATTGCTTGCTGGGCTGCTCCTGCGCCGCCCAACCGCGCCCAAGGCCGAGGCCCAGTCGCTTGCCGGCCGCGATGTGCTGGCGGCGCTCGGGCTTGCCGAAAACCTTCTGGATGCGGATGTTGATGCGCGCCTTGTGACCAGTCGTGACGGCGTCGTTGTCTACGCCAATGAGCAATATATGAAGATTGCCCGGCTGGCAGGTGTCGTCGGCGTCACCGGCCTGCCGCCGAGGATCGACCGGCTCTTCAGCCAGTCTTCAGGTGAAAGCTCCAAGATGTTCCGTCTCGCCCGCGCCGCGCGCTCCGGGCTCGAGGCGGATGAGATCATTACCCAGACAATGGGCCTTCAGGACGACGGCTCTCCGCAGAAGCGGCGCTACGAGATTTCCGTGCGGCCTATGGCCGACAAGGGCAAGCATGTCGCCTGGCGCTTGCGCGAAATGCCGGTCGAGACGGCAAAAGACACCTTCCGCAAGGCCTATGAGGCCTATCCTCGTCCGGTTCTGGCGCTGGAGCGATCGGGCAATATCGCCTGGCTGAACGAGGCCGCAAAGGAACTGCTCGGTGTCGGGACCATTCGTGACGTCTCTTTCTCAGATATCATTCTTGGCGAGTCCAAGGACGTGGTCGAAGGCCTTTGGGAAGACGCGCCTGAGGAATTCGAAGGCCGCGTCCGCGCCAAATCCTCTGACACCGGCAATGTCAGTGTCATCTTTACTGCCTTTACCCGCGCCGGGGTTGGCGAGGGCTTTGTCTGTGTCGAGATGATGCCGAAGACGGCCCTGACCGCTGACAAGCAAGGCGTTGATGCGGCTGCCGACCTGACCGATGCGCCGATCGGGGTGGCGATTGTCGAGGGCGATGTGACCAGCGATGCGCGGCTCGGCACGGTCAACCGTCTGATCGCTGACAGCCTAGGCGCAAACCCCGGCATGCGCCTTGCTGATGTCCTGCCGCCTGATTCCATGCGTGATCTGCTCGCCGCGATGCGGGCGAAAAGCGCGACCAAGGCCCTGACCCGGCCCGTCGATGTGTTGGTGGGTGAGGGCGCTGACGGCCAGCATCTGCGGCTTCTCGCCCGGCCGATCAAACGCCGCCGCGGCGCCTATGGCCCGCGCCAGATGGTGCTTTATGCGATCGACGTCTCCTTCCAGAAGCGGATGGAAGAAGACTATGCGCATGACAAACGCCTCAAAGCGATCGGCAAGATTGCGGGCAGCGTTGCGCATGACTTCAACAACTTCCTGCAGGCGATGATGGGCGCGACGGAATTCCTGATGCGCCGTCACCCGGCCGGCGATCCTTCGTACCCGGACCTTGTCTCGATCCGCGAGAATGCCCAACGCGCGCGGAATCTGACTTCGAACCTGCTCGCCTTCTCACGCAAGCAGACGCTCCAGCCCGAAGTCGTCTCGGTGACTGAGCTGCTGTCCGACTTCACGCCATTCGTGCAGCGTTATGTGACTGAAAAGGTGAAGGTCGAGGTCGACCATGGCCGTCAGGTTGGCTGTGTGAAGGCCGACCGCTCGCAGCTTGAGCTGGCGATCATGAACCTTGCGGTCAATGCGCGCGACGCGATGGACAAGGGCGGCACGCTGACGGTGCGTTCACGCCGCGTCCCGGCCGCGGAAATCGAGAGCTATGGCTATCAGGTGCTTGAGAATATTGATCACGTCCTGATCGAGATGGAAGATACAGGGCCCGGTGTTCCGGCGGATATCGCCGACAAGATCTTCGAGCCGTTCTTCACGACCAAGGGCGAAGGCAAGGGGACGGGGCTTGGCCTCTCCACCGTGCACGGCATTGTCGGCCAGCTTGGCGGGCGTATCTTCCTGCATAACCGGCCAGGCGAGGGCGCAACCTTCCGTATCTTCATGCCGGCGCTCTCAGAAGAAGAAGCGACTGCCGCCAAGCCGAAGGCCCGCAAGGATGACGGTGCAGTTCAGGTCGATGATCTGACCGGTAAGGGCCGCATCCTGATCGTCGAGGACGAGGACAGTGTAAGGAACATTGTCGTTCGCGCGCTCGGCATGTGCGGCTATGAGATTGTCGAAGCCTGTGACGGGGATGAGGCGCTGGAGATCATCGAGGACACCGATGAACCCTTCGATGTCGTCCTCTCAGACATCATGATGCCTGAGATGGACGGGCCGACCCTGATCCAGGAAGCGGGCGACAAGCTCGGCAAGGCCAAGGTCATTTTCATGTCCGGCTATGCCGAGACCGCGATGCGCGACAAGCTCGAAGAGATTCAGGACGCAGGCTATCTGCAAAAGCCATTCACGCTTAAAAAGGTCGCTGCAGTCGTCAAGGAAGCGATGGCTGAGTAGGGCAGGAATGCAGGTGCTTCTGCTGTCTACGGAGTGATCAGCAGATGACACCGAAACGTGCCCTGTGGTTGCTTCTGGGTATGGTCGCAGTCGGGCTCGGTGCAGTGGGCGTGGTCCTGCCGCTCTTACCGACAACGCCGTTTCTGTTATTTGCAGCGTTCGCCTTTGCCCGTTCATCTGAGCGCTGGCATCAATGGCTGGTGCACCATCAGATTTTTGGCTCGCTGATTGAGGACTGGAACCGCTACGGGGCGATCAGCCGAAGCGCGAAAACAGTCTCTGTGCTCTCCATGTTGGCTGTTGTGTTGATATCAGTGGCCCTGAAAGTCCCGGCACTTGTTCTCGCTGTTCAGGCAATGGTGCTGATGATGGTCGCGATTTTTGTGCTCTCGCGACCATCACCGCCTTCTATGGATGACTGATTTGTGGTGTGCTGAAGGTCCGGTTAAAGAGGAGCTTCAGGGTCAGGCTCGCGGCTATGCCAGTTACGCCGAGTGTCAGTGCAAAGCCCGGGTCTTTGCTGCCCATCGATGCCAGGATCAGATAGGTGATGGCGCCCACCACAGCCGGAGCAAGAAGTGCTGTCCACCAGCCGACTCGGCCATCCCCAAATGCTGCGACGAATCCGGCGATTAGGCCGGTCGCAATGGCCTGCAGGCCACCTGTGAAATAGGTGAACAGCAGGCTGAAGAAGACCATCCCCAAGTAAAGGCCTAAGGCTTCAATTGGATTTTGCGCTGATATCATTTCAGGGATCAGCAGGATAGTGAGCAACAGCCATGCGCCGACGGGCGGTCCCAGCCCGGCATAAATGGCGAATGCCCTCCAATGGAACGATACGTGACGGTCCAGAGTGCCAGCCATTTTCCTTCTCCCACACTGACTACTCTCAACAAATGGTCATGTTCGGGTCCGCAACAATCCCGCCATATCGCGGCATATTGACATGATAGCGCTAACAGATTTCCTGTGTTAGCGTGCCTGACGGAGAGGCGCCGCGCCCGGTGACGGGATGACAGGTGCCCCCATGCGTACAGGGAGGAATATCATGCCCCAATGGTCTCGGCGGGAAATGCTGGCGCTGTCGTCCGGCGCGTTGCTGACGGCGTGTAGTGGCGGAGGCGGTTCGTCCTCTTCCGTCAGTGTGCCGCCACCACCGCCTCCACCCCCGCCACCAGCGGGGTCCCCGAGCCTTGCGGAATTGTCGGCCGGGAAGGGGATGCGGTTCGGCACGGCGATCAATACCGGCACCGGTTCGACCTTCAACGATAACAATTATCTCAATCTCGTCCGTGAGGAATGCAATGTCGCGGTCGCGGAGAACGATCTCAAATGGCAGGCCATCCGTCCGTCACCAGACATGTTTACTTTCACGGGCGGTGATGCGCTGGTCAATTTCGCGCAAACAGAAAATATCGGTTTCCGTGGCCACACGCTGCTGTGGGAAGATGAAACACGCTATCCCTCATGGTTCGACACTTATGATTTCGGCGCCGACCCCGCCATGGAAGCAGAACGTCTCTTAACGGAGCACATCAGCACGGTCGGGGCCCGCTATCAGGGGCAGATCGACAGCTGGGATGTCGTCAATGAGGCGGTCAATCCAGGCAATGGCGCCTACAGATCATCGCCGTTCTCTCGCAATCTGGGGAGCATGGAGGCTGTGCTCGACATCGCGTTCCAGACGGCGCGGGACACGCTGCCCAATACCCAGCTGGTCTATAATGATTTCATGAGCTGGGGGACGGGGAATGCCCATCGCGATGGGGTGCTGACCCTGCTTGAGGGCATGATTACCCGAGGGGCGCCGATCGATGCGCTCGGTGTGCAGAGCCATATCTTCGCGGGCACTGGTAATTTCGGTGGGATAGACGAGGCTGCCTGGCGGTCATTTCTCAATGACGTGACCTCGCTGGGGCTCGATCTTGTGATCACTGAATTCGACATCAATGACCAGAACCTGCCGGCGGATATCGCGACGCGCGATGGTCTGATTGCGGATTATACGACCGCTTATCTGGGCCTGATGCTCGAATACTCCCAGCTTCGCGATGTGCTTTGCTGGGGGCTCGTCCACCGCTATTCATGGATGCAGAATTTCCAACCGCGCAGTGACGGGCTGCAGAAGCGCTCGACACCGTTTGATGACAGCTACCAGCCGACGCCAATGTATGACGCCATCGCCGCCGCTTTTGAGGCGACGACGGCGCGCAGTTGATTACTCGCCTGGTTTCAGGCGGGCATCAAGGAAATCAAGGGTCGTCCGGTCACGGTGGATCTTGTTTTCTTTGTCCCGGAAGCCATGCTTCTCGCCCGGATAGGTCATGAGTTTGAAATCCGTGTCCTGCTGTTGCAGGGCAGCCATGACGTCAATCGCGTTCTGGAAGATGACATTGTCATCGGCCATGCCGTGAATGAGGAGGAGGGCATCATCCTTGATCCCTTCCGCATAGGTTATGACGGAGGACGCGTCATAGGCCTCTGCCACTTCGCGAGGATCACCCATATAGCGCTCCGTATAGGCCGTGTCATAGGTGCGCCAGTCACTGACCGGGGCGCCGGATGCGCCAGCCTTGTAAAGGTCTGGGCGCTGGCCAAGCATCATCAGGGTCATATAGCCGCCATAGGACCAGCCCTGAACGCCGATCCGGCTGCCATCGACAAAATCTTGCGAGGTCAGCCATGCGGTGCCCGCTGCCTGATCGATGACCTCTGGCTGGCCCATCTTGTGATAGATGACATCCTCGAACGCTTTGCCGCGGTTAAACGCGCCGCGATTGTCGAGCATGAAAACAACATAGCCCTTGTCAGCAAGAAGCTGGGCATAGGCGTTGCCCCAGACATTCCGTACCCGCTGAACCCCCGGTCCGCCATAGACGAGCTGCATGGCAGGAGCAGGGTGGGCGGCGGTCGCCGTGGCGGGTTTCAGGATCTGATAATCCATCATCTGGCCATCTTCGGCTTCGATCTGCCCGAATTCCCATTGGAGATGGCTATCAAGATAAGGCGTATAGGGATGGCTGTTATTGAGCGCATTCTCGAGAAGCCAGTAACGACGGGTGCCGTCCGCGCCCATGACGGCGGCCTGGGGCGGCTGGTTCTGTGACGAGAAGCGGTGGATATAGGCCTCGCAGCCCTCGCCAAAGCTCGCTGAATGCCAGCCAAGCTCAGTCGTCACCTGTTCGATCTCGCTGCCATCGAGCGTCGTGCGATAGATATGGCGCACGGCTGCGGTCTCCATCCAGCCAGAGAAATAGATCTCGCCATCTTCCTCGTCGAGGCAGGAGAGGCCGGTCACTGGCCACTCGCCTTTGGTCAGCTGGACAGGGTTCTTTCCGTCTGCGTCATAACGATAGATATGGTTGAACCCGTCCCGCTCGGAGAGCCACAGGAAACCACCATCATCAAGGCTGCGGAAAGTGCTCGCGCGCAAATTCACCCATGTGTCGGAGGTCTCGGAGAAAACAAGCTCGGTCTTGCCGGTCTTCGGATCGGCTTTGAGGACGTCGAGTGTCTTCTGGTCGCGGCTAAGCCGGAAGACATAAGGGCTGCCTTCATGCCAGCGGACGGTTGCGACATAGATGTCTTCATTCTCGCCAAGGTCGATCCATTTGGGCTTCTTGCCTTTGGGCGTCGTGATGCCGAGCTTGATCTTGACGTTGTCGGTCCCGGCAAAGGGATAGCGCTGGGAGATGGTCTTTGACCCCTCCGGCGTGAAATCGAGGCGCTCGACGATATCGACCGGTGACTCATCGATCTGGGCAAAGACGATCATCTCATCATCGCCCGACCACCAATAGCCGGTATTCCGTCCTAGCTCTTCCTGTGCGACGAACTCGGAGACGCCATTGCGGATCGTCCCGCCTGCGCCTTTGGTGACCTGACGTTCCCTGCCACTTGCCAGCTCATAGACGAAGACTTCATCATTGCGGACATAGGAGACGAAATTGCCGTCAGGGGAGACCTTGGGGTCGGTTTCGAAATCATCCGGCGTGTCGGTCACGCGGATCGCCGCGCCCTCGGCAAGGTCATAGAGGAACACATCGCCGCCCAGCGGGAAGAGGATGCGTTTGCCGTCATCATCCCACTGATAGGAGACGATGCCGCTGTCATAGATCCGCTGGCGCTCGCGACGGTTCTTCTCCTCTTCGGAGAGCTCGACATCAGCTGGCACAAGGTCATCGGAGCGGACCAGCACGCGCGATTCGCCGGTTTCCACGTCATAGGCCCAGAGATCGAGGGTCCGCGCATCGTCCTCGCGGCCCCGCAGCATCGTGATCATCCTGCCGTCCGGTGAGAAATTCACCCCCCGCAAGGATGGCCCCGACAGCCCAGCTTCATCATGCAGGGCCTCAATGGTGAGGTCCTTGGCAGAGGCGCCTGCTGTGAGGGCAGCGGCAGAGACGGCAAGGCCGAGGGCAATCAATCGGGTCATTCTTAGTCCTCCTGAGGGGATTTTTGCGCTGTTCTAGCGGTTTTCCGCCCTCTGGCCATGCCGCTGTTAACCAGGCCTTCTTTTGGTCAAGCTAGTGTGCTTGTTCATTCAGTGGCTTGAAGAGCGTTAACGCGACATGTTGATGATCATTGGCAGTGGCCGGTCGGGAACGACCTGGCTCGGGAAGCTGTTCGACAGCCACCCTGATACTGTTTACCTACATGAGCCCGATGCGGTGAAGCGTCGGCACGACCTGCCGAAATTCCCCTGCGAGGGGGAGGTCGAATATTACGCCGAGGCCGCCGCTGACTATCTCGAAGAGCTGAAATTCACCCGCACCCCGGGCGTCATCGGCGTGCCGCCTTTCTTCCCGAAGAATTATCGCGGACTGCTGGGTGGGGCCCTGCACAAGACCGCGCGGGTAACGAGCAAGGCGCTCCGCAAGGCGGCGGGCAGGAACTGGGCGGGCCTGCCGGTGCCGATCGCGCCGCGTCGCGGGGCAAAGGGGCTATACGTTCTTAAATCGGTCAGCGCGGTCTGCCGCGCGCCGCTCTGGGCGGCGGCCGATCCCAATCTCAAGATCATCCACCTGATCCGCCATGTCGGCGGGCGCATCGCCTCGCTGGAGCGCGGCATGTCGGCGGGGCTGATGAACCCTGATCCGCAGATCGATGAGCTCTTTGAGCTGCCCGAATCCGAACTTTATCCCTTCACCAAGAAGGATATCCTGTCGCGGCGCTTCATGGACCGGATTGCCTATTCATGGATGGTGCAGAACGACAAGGCCGCCGCCGATATGGCGGGTAATGACCGTTACGTGCCGCTGCTCTACGAGGATCTATGCCGGGCGCCGGCCGACAAGATGGCGCGGCTCTTTGCCTATACGGGGCTGGAGACCAGCGTGCAGACCATGCTGTTCCTCAAACAGCTCCAGCGCCAGTCAGCGCAGGACAATGCTCGCTATCACAGCGTCCTCAAATCGCCACTGGGCTCGATTGACCGCTGGCGGCGTGAGCTGTCGCTCGATGAGCAGGACACGATCATGGATATCGTCCGCCATGCCCGCACCGAACCTGTCCGCAAGGCGCTGGGGCTTGAGCCGCCAAAGGCCGAGGCGGGTGCATTCCAGAGCCAGCTGCGCTAGCGGCGGGGGTCAGCGCCCGGAGCGATGTGACGCATGCCTCAAATCCCTGCCTGCCCTGAATGCGGCTCGACCTATGCCTATGAGGATGGCGAGCTCTTCATCTGCCCCGAATGCGCCCATGAATGGTCAGCCAGCGGGGAAAGCGACGGGCCGGTCTTCAAGGATGCGAATGGCAATTCGCTGGAAGACGGCGATACCGTCACCGTGATCAAGGATCTCAAGATCAAGGGCACGTCTCAGGTCGTGAAAGTCGGTACACGGGTGAAAAACATCCGCCTCGTCGAGGGTGATCACGACATTGATTGCAAGATCGACGGCATCGGCGCGATGAAGCTGAAATCGGAATTTGTGAAAAAGGGCTGAGGGGTCAGGCCCTCGCTGATCTTTGCCATTATCGTCCCCTCGCCACGGAAACGGGGGAGGGACAGGGTGAGGGTTTTTATGGTCAGTACACTGCCTGAAAAAACTCTCACCCGGTATCGCCTGCGGCGATGCCGACCTCTCCCTTATCCAAGGGAGAGGTGAGCCCGGGAGGGGTCTTAGTTCTTGTCTTTGAGTGCTGCCAGCACCGCGAAGGGAGAGTCGGGATCCGCCTCTTTCTTCTTGCGGTTGGGGCCAGCAGTGAAGGTGCGGGGGCCACGGTCCTGCGGCTTGCCGCGTTTGGGGCCGCCCTTGCCTTTGCGCGGGCCTTTTTCTCCGCCTTCGGCCTTTTTGCCCTGCGGCTTGCCCCGGCGGCGCTCCTGTTTCGGCCGCGGTGGGGTCCAGCGCCAGACAGTGACCTCGACGGTTTCCATCTCAACGGGCTCGGCGGGAGTCGCTTCCGCTTCCGGTGCCGCCACTTCAGCAGGCACTTCCGCATCCGTCACGGCGGTCGCGACAGCAGGCGTCTCGGCGATCTCTTCGGCTGGTTTATCCTGTTCATCCGTTGACGGAGCAGGCGCATCCGTCGCAGCGGGCTCTTCGCTCACAGCTTCAGCAACAGCCGGTGCTTCGGCGATAGACCCCTCGTCGCCCTCAGTTGGTGTTTCCGCCGCTTGAGGAGCTTCAGCGGGCACCTCCGCCGCAGGCTTCTCTTCGCTGCGCGGTTTGAGGCCAGCCGTGACCTTCGGCACGTCTTTTGTGATCGTGGCTTTCTTGAAGCCGAGCGATTGCAGAATGCTTTCGAAATCCTCGCCGGAACAGCCGACAAGGCTCATCATTTTCGCATTGGCTTCAAAGCCTTCACGGCCAGCCGCTTCGCGTGCCGTGCGGACCTCACCGGCGAGCCGCTCGAGCATGTCGATACGGACCGCGCGGGTGCCCGAGGGGCGATAGCCACTGGCAAAATAGAACGCAGCCGGAATATCCTTGTCATTGATGACAGAGGTCGAACCCGCAGGTGGCACCTGGAAGGCATCCGGGTCCTTGCCTTCCCACAGTGCCCAGAGAAGGGCGAGGAAATGGGCGGGCGCGGGCTTCAGCAGCCCCGGCATGTGGATCGTATATTCACCGAACCGCACACCGAGTTTTCTCAGCTTGCCGCGCTCGGGTTGTTCCAGTGCCTTGATCTCGTCCGAAATCTGATTGCGCGAGATCGCGCCGAAATTCTCGATCAGGCGGAAGGCAACGCCACGCGCGGTCGGCGCCAGCGCCTCGGGGTTTTCGGAAACCTCATTGACGGCCTTCTGCAGAGAGACAAGCGGGCTGATCAGATTCTCGACACGGTCGGCGATGAATTCGCGCACACGCTCTTCGATCGCCGGCAGGGATTGCGGTGGGAGATGCTCGGTCGCGACCAGCTTGAATTCAGGACGTAAGGGCTGCGGCCCCTTGGTGAGCTGCGCGACAGCCGATTGCCGCCACCAGATCGTCCCGCCTTCGCGCAAGGAGAATTCATGGAACCCGGCAGAGGCGAGCGCTGCGGCACGTGCCGCCAGCTCAGGCCGCAGGGCTTTGAGCGCCGCAAACCGCACGGCTTTCGCGTGCGGGCCCTTGGCGCGCGGGTCGAGGATGAATTGGAAGCCGAGCAACCGTCCGACAAATTCGCCTTCCACGATGACTTCTCCGTCCTGAGTGACGCCCGCAAGGAGTGGGGCGTCATCTTTCAATTTCTTCAACAGGACCGACGTGCGCCGGTCAATGAATCGCTGCGTGAGTTTTTCATGCAGCTTGTCCGAAAGCGCGTCTTCCAGCTGGCGCGCTTCCGCTTGCCACCGCCTTGCATTTTCCAGCCATCCCTGACGGTGAGAGAGATAGGTCCAGGTCCGCACATGCGCGATCCGGTTGGAGAGGGTGTCGACGTCCCCATCGAGCCGGTCAAGCCGTTCCAGCTGCGTCATGGTAAAGGCGGAGGGGATTTCCCCGCTTTCGAGTAGCTTGTGGTAGATTTCGCCCAGCATCTGCGCGTGCTGGTCGGGGGTGACTTTTCGGAAATCCGGCACCTGACAGACTTCCCAGAGGAGTTTAAGGGCCGCCCCGCCCTTGGCCATGTCCCGAATGTCGTGCCGTTTGGTCAGGCGGCGAAGTGCCTCCTCGTCATCATCCATCCGCGCCCGGACAAGCTCTCGCCGGGGCGGTTTTTGCTCAAGCGAGCGGAGGAGGGAGGGTAGAGAGCGGAAATCAAGATGCGGGCTGCGCCATTGCAGTGCCTCGACGGCATCAAACCGGTGCATGTCAACCTGATTGACGAGTTCCTCGCTGAAACCGGGGCAGTCGGCAGTCGTCCCCCAGCTGCCGTCCCTGACATGCCGGCCCGCCCGCCCTGCGATCTGGGCAACTTCCGCCGGGTACAGAAGGCGTGAATTCCGACCATCGAATTTCGCGCCGGCGGCAAAGGCGACATGGTCGATATCCATGTTCAGCCCCATGCCGATGGCGTCGGTCGCCACTAGATAATCGACTTCCCCTTCATTATAGAGGGCGGCCTGCGCATTGCGGGTCCTCGGAGAAAGGGCGCCCATGACGATGGCGGCCCCGCCGCGCTGGCGGCGGATCAGCTCGGCAATGGAATAGACATTCTCTGCACTGAAGGCGACGATGGCTGTCCGTCGCGGCAGGCGGGTCGCCTTTTTGTGCCCGATAAAGTCGAGCTGGGAGAACCGCTCACGGCTGACGAAATCGATATCATCGATCAGGCGGGTGAGGATCGGCCGCATCGTGTCCGAGCCGAGAAACAGCGTCTCATGTAGCCCGCGCGCATGAAGGAGGCGCTCGGTGAAGATCCGGCCGCGCTCAGGGTCAGCAGCAAGCTGGATCTCGTCAATCGCAAGGAAGCTGACCTGCCGCTCGAGCGGCATCGCTTCGACCGTGCAGATCCAGTAGCGGGCATTGTTCGGGATGATCTTCTCTTCGCCCGTGACCAGCGCGACGGCCTGCTCGCCCTTGCGCTCGACCATCTTCTCATAGACCTCACGCGCCAAGAGACGCAGCGGCAGGCCGATCATACCGCTCGCATGCGCGCTCATGCGGTCGAGCGCATAATGGGTCTTGCCGGTATTGGTCGGGCCGAGCACCGCCGTGATCGGTTTCTGGATCACGAGATTGCTGGGCAGTGGCGGGGTGGGGGGCATTTTTTCCCTAACTGAGGGGCGCGGCGCTCACATGTAGGCGGCAGCGTGCCTTCACGCAAATCGGAGGCCGGATCCATCGCGGAGAAGCGATGACTTCTCAGGCTGAGAGGAGATCGGCTTCAACGCAAAAAAGGGCAGTGCGTGTTGGCGCGCACTGCCCTGGGGATGGAAGGGGTGGGGTTCACACCCTTTCCGTTGGGATGGAAGTCTTGGGGGGCTTACCCATCCCAATCGAAACTGAAGGCGAAGGATGAGCCCTTGCGAGCTTCCTTGAATCGCTTCTTCTCGTCCGTGCTCAGATCATTCCGCTTGTCGATGAAGCTTGCGAGCTCTTTCGACTTAAGCGCGGTCGACGACGGGTTGAAGCAGAGCAGCTTATGCGTGACGCCATTCTTCGAGCTGCTCATGATCATCGGCTTTTCGGACTTTTTCTGGTGGCCTTCGCACTGATCAGCAAGCTTGCGGATCTGAAGCGTATTGGCACGGACTTTCTCATCAAAGTCTTCGCCAAGGGCTGCCTGAACCTGACCGTCGATATCCGCATCAGCGATGATCTTTTCGACGCGCCGAGAATAGGCTTCCATATCCTTCTCGAAGGTCGGCAGGACGATGGTCGTTGATTCTGGCAGCTTGATGACCTTGCCGTCAGCTGTCTTGACCTCGACCACGACGACTTCCGGCGGCGTCGGAGGTTCCGGGAGTTCGGGAATTTCCGGGGCGAAATTCTGAATAGCGGCCATGCGGTCTTCAAGGCCGACCATCGGGTCGGTCAGAAGAACAAAGCCTTCACCCGAATTGATGCTGACATCGATATCGCCGTCGGTCATCGTGAAAACGCTGTGCCCGTCATTATTATCGGCGATGATGGTCGTGTGACCGCTATTGCCGATATGGATTTCATGACGGACTTCCTCGGCGATGTTGCGGGCTTCCTCTGCCAGCTCGTTGCGTAGCTCCGACATTTCGATGCGCAGCTCGGCGGCCCATTCACGGGCATCTGCTGCCCGCTCGCGCTCATTTTCGGCAAGTTCGCGAGCCATCTCGCGGGCCTCATTGCGCAGCTCGCGGGCACGTTCCTCGGTCTCCCGGCGGCGTTCATCAAGCTCGCGGCGGCGTTCGTCATTGCGCATCTGCGCTTCACGTTGGCGCTCACGGGCTTCGGCGAGGCGCTCGCGCTCAGCTTCTGCCTGCTCGTGGGCACGTTCACGCTGCTCTGCTGCGCGTTCGCGCTGTTCTTCTGCGGCGCGGCGCTGTTCTTCGATGGCACGCTGACGATTATCATCCCGCGCGCGGCTGAGTTCCGCGAAGCGGAGTTCAGTATCCCCCCCTGAGCGGGCAGCGATCAGGCGAGCCTGAACGGAGGCCACACGGTCACGGACGATTTCGGCGCGTTCGGCATTCTCACCAGTCCGGCGGTTGGTGCGAGATGTATCTTCCTCATCGTCATTCCCGTCGAGCACGCTGTCGAGTTCTTCAGGATCAGGCGCTTCTTCCTGCACAGCATAGCTTGCCGTGCTGACCAGGCCGAGAATGGCAATCCCTGTGACCACGACGGCACCGCCGCGCAGGGTTTTGCGTATATTCATCAGCTTGAGGCGTTCTTTGAGGCCATGATCGAGCGTCAGGGCCGGCACCGGTCCGCAATCGGAGGGTTTGCGCACGGCTTTCAGAAGGGTCTGGGCATAGTCATGCCGGTGACCATCAAGCGAGCGCAGCACGGTCGCATCGCAGGCCGCTTCCTGATCGGAACGGAAGGCGGCAACCGCGCGGGCCGCGAACGGGTTGAACCATTGCGTTGAGCGCACTGCCGTCATGGCAAGGATCGCAAAGAGGTCACCACGGCGGACATGAAGAAGCTCATGAGCCAACGCATAGCGGCGTTCCTGCGGGCCAAAGCGGAAGGCAAAGTCTTCAGGCACGACAACGATCGGGCGGAACAGGCCGCAGACGAGCGGGCCATTATGCTCCGGGCAAAGACGGACGCTGATCGGCTGCTTGACGCCAAGCTCACGGGCAAGGGCCTTTGTCTCAGCGGCGGTTTGCGGATCGGCCGGGATCGTGTGCTGCCAGATGCGGTCAGCAAACACGAATTGGCGGACTACCATGCGCAGCGCGAGGCCCAGCGTGATGAGCACCCAGATCACCGCGAGGGATTGCCAGAACGGACCGGCAAAACCTGAGAAGTCGAGCTTTGGCATGGCAAAGCGCGATTGCGGCACGTCGCTGGTGAACATCGGCCCGGTATTCGAGCGAACCGACGGCTTCTCATTGAACTGGATATATTGGGGCGCTGGTTCATGGACCGGCGCGGGGACCGCATCGATCGGCTTGAGAACCGGATTGGGGCTCGCGCTCGGCCCGGCAGAGATGCTCCGCATGGCAACCGAAGTGGTCGCAGTCCGGATCGCGGTCGGCGTGCTTGTGAGTACAGGTGAGACAGAAGCAGTCGTGGTCGGCTTGGACGTAACGGAGACCGGCTCAGACACGATGCTCGGCTCGAAAGTCGGCAGTGGCGCAGTGAACGCAACAAAGGCGGTTTCCGCCGTGCGGATGATTTCCGGCGTTGGCGCAATCGGGATCGGCGGCATGGCAAGCCGGACGAGCGGCAGAAGCCAGAGGGCATAAGCCGCGCGCGGGCCAAACCGGCGCGCAACGGTGCCTCGAACTGCAAGGATGAACAGGATCAGCAGGCCGACCGCTAGGCTGGCCTCGAACATCTGTGTGACGGCAGAGGCAAGATCAACGATCATCTTTCAGCTCCCCGATCAACGCTTCGAGTTCTGCGATGTCATCAGCCGTCAGACCCTCTTTCTCGGCGAGATGCGCGACCAGTGGCGCAGCGCGGCCGCCGAACAGCTTGTCGACGAACTGGCGCGCGGCCTTGGTACGGTAATCCCCCTGCTCCAGGAGAGGCGTATATAGGTAGCGGCGGCCCTCGCTTTCAGTGGCGAGCGCGCCTTTTTCCACAAGCCGGGACAAAAGGGTTTTAACGGTGCGGTCGCTCCAGCCCGTATCGGGGGCGAGCTGTTCGGCCACATCGGCCGCCGTCTGGGGCGCATGGGCCCACAGCACCTTCATCACTTCAAGTTCGGAAGGGGAAATTTGGATCATGTGAGGGACTCCACCCGGTTCATTGTCCCTCCTGTCATGGACTACGGTTGTAGTCAACTCGGGCAGATGCCCGTTAAACATGAAAAAATGGGCAGATAGACGTGAAAAGGGAAAAAGTGGCTCCCGCCCGCCTGATGAGGGGCAGGCGGACGGGAGCCGGGGGCACCTGGACCACCCCGAATTTGTCAGCCTCTCCCACTGACGTTTTCGGGTACGAACGCCGGTCCGGCGCGCGCGGTGCTTCGGAAGAGCCCGGATGAGGATGGCGAGAACGCCGCCATCCATCGTCCCTGAAGAGCCCCCCAGACAATTCCGAGAGCCCCTCCTGAGTAGACGACGGGCGGGGAGGCAGATGTGTCGCGCGTCACAGGTGCTGACGCTTTTCTTATCCCGCTTGCCGAAAGACGTGAGGGAGGAGAGGATCGTCCCCATGCAAGTCCTGACCCCGCCACCCGAAGCCCTCGAGATCGCCCCCGATCGCCATGTCATGGTGCAGAGCTGCGAGGCCGGAAACCGTCCGCCTGCGGCGCTTTATGATGCGGGTGCCTTTGGTATTTATGCGGACGGGACATGGGTTGCTGAGGCGATGACGGAGCGGGGCCTGCCGACTGTCAGCTATACGCGGGCAGGGCTCTACGGTTCTGATCCGGTCCCGGCGGGCGAGAGGCCCGATCCTTTCTTTCATGCACGCGACATGGCGCGGCTTCTCGATAGGCTCGGCATGACATCACCCGTGCTGCTCTTGGGTCATTCCATGGCAGGTTTGCGGCTTCGGGCATTTGCCACGCTTTTCCCTGAGCGGGTGAGGGGGCTCATCTTCATTGATGCCGTCACCCCGTCACAGCTCGGCTGGACGGTTCGGCGAGAGTTGGTCCGCACTGGCTGCCGGTTGATTTCGGTCTGTGGCGGCGCTGCGGAGTCGCAGTTCGGGCAGAAAGTTCTTCGTCTTTACCCGAACAATATCCGGCTTGAGGGACGGGCGCGGGCCGACAAGCTCGCCTCACTTGCTTCGGCCGCTCATCTTGCCGCGACACGGGCAGAGATGCTCGCCAGTACCGATCCGGCGCTCAAGCCCCGCTTCGGTGAGCTCCCTGATGTGCCCAACGGTGCCGTCACCGCGACCATCGTCGCGCGCGGTACCAGGGAAGAGCCCTTCCGCCACCTTCATATCCCGCGCACTGGCCATGCCGAGATCCTCCAGCCGGCACCTGCCGCCCGGATCGCCGATTTCGCGCTTGAGGTGCTCGGAGAGGGGGCGGGGCAAGCTGCGGCAACATCGCTTGCATTCCAAGGCTGACAAAGCCGCCTGAAACCGCCACATGCACTGTCAAAGACCATAAGGAGGCGCCGTCATGGCCGCTGATAAAGAGCCCCTCGATCCTGCCGACTGCCAGACCATGGAAGATGTCCGGATCGGGGTCGACACGCTCGACCGGGACCTCGTCAAACTGCTTCTCAAACGGCAGGGCTATATGGCCGCCGCCGCCCGCATCAAGCCCACCGCGGATGATGTCCGGGTGCCCTGGCGGATCGAGGAAGTGGTCGAGAAAGTGTGTGCTGAAGCCCGTAAAATCGGGCTCTCAACCCGAATCGCAGAGCCAGTTTGGCGAGTTCTGATCGAACAATGCATCGAATATGAGCTGGAAGAGTGGCATCAACTGCATTCAGATGGGTTAGAATTAAAGACCGCAAATCAATAAATTAGACAGGTTTTCCCCAGAAATCCCTGTTTTTCACGGCGAACGCCATTTGACGGCCACAAAGAACCGTTCTTACCGTTCCGGCCTGATTTTCTGCCAACCCCAAGGAAATTCCATGAATAAGAATGAATTTATCGACGTCGTTGCTTCCAAAGCTGACATGACGAAGGCCGATGCTGGCCGCGCTGTCGACGCTGTTTTCGACGCAATCACCGAGACGCTTCAGAAGGGCGACGATGTTCGCCTCGTCGGTTTCGGCACCTTCTCCTCGAGCCGCCGTGCAGCTCGTGAGGGCCGTAACCCGCGCACCGGTGAGACGATCCAGATCAAAGCCTCCAACCAGCCGAAATTCTCGGCCGGTAAAGGCCTGAAAGACGCGCTGAACTAATCGCGCCGGATCAGATTTCGGAAGAGGGCGCCTGAGGGCGCCCTTTTTTGTTCTGTCACGTAGTTTCGGGGTTGCCGTCCCGGTCCGAGCGCGCCTACAGGGAAATTCCATGACGCGGTATATTTTCATCACCGGCGGCGTGGTTTCCTCTCTCGGAAAAGGCGTGGCTTCTGCAGCACTTGGTGCGCTTCTTCAGGCCCGTGGCTATACAGTCCGCCTGCGGAAACTCGACCCCTATCTCAATGTCGATCCGGGCACGATGTCGCCCTATCAGCATGGCGAAGTCTTCGTGACCGAAGACGGCGCCGAGACCGATCTCGATCTTGGCCACTATGAGCGGTTCACCGGGGTCAATGCCCGCAAGACCGACAATGTGACGACGGGGCAGATCTATTCCTCGATCATCGAGAAGGAACGCCGCGGCGATTATCTTGGCGCGACCGTGCAGGTCATTCCGCACGTCACTGACGCCATCAAGGAGTTCGTCCTGTCTCCAGCGCTGGGCGAGGACGGCAAGGAAGTCGATTTCTGCCTTTGCGAGATCGGCGGCACTGTTGGCGACATTGAGGGACTGCCCTTCTTCGAAGCCATTCGTCAGTTGGGGAATGAATTGCCCCGCAATCAGGCGATCTTCGTTCACCTGACGCTGATGCCCTATATTCCGGCGGCCGGCGAGATGAAGACGAAGCCGACCCAGCACTCGGTAAAAGAGCTGCGCTCGATCGGCATCCAGCCTGATCTCCTGCTGGTGCGGGCTGACCGGCCGATCCCCGAAGGCGAACGAAAGAAGATCGCGCAATTCTGTAACGTCCGCTCCAGCGCCGTCATTCAGGCGATGGATGCACGCACGATCTATGAAGTGCCGCTGGCCTATCATGGCGAGGGCTTTGACCGCGAAGTGCTCGAAGCTTTCGGCATCACGGATGCACCCGACCCTGATCTTTCCCGCTGGCGCGAGATCGTCAGCCGCGTGACGGCGCCCGATGGTGAAGTCACTATCGCCATTGTCGGCAAATATACCGTCCTCAAAGACGCCTATAAATCGCTGATCGAAGCGCTGGTGCATGGGGGCATTGCGAACAATGTCCGGGTCAATATCGAGTGGATCGACGCCGGGATTTTCGAGCGCGAGGATCTCGCGATCTCGCGGCTTCAATCCGTACACGGTGTGCTGGTCCCCGGCGGCTTTGGTGAGCGCGGCGCAGAAGGCAAGATCAAGGCGGCAGGCTATGCCCGGACCTCGAAGATTCCCTATTTCGGGATCTGCTTTGGCATGCAGATGGCTGTCATCGAAACGGTGAGGAACCTGCTCGGCGATGCGACCGCAACGTCTTCCGAATTCCCGGCTCAGGGCCAGAATGTCGTCGGGCTGATGACTGAATGGGTGCAGGGCAATCAGGTGCAGGCGCGTACCGAGGACAGTGACCTTGGCGGCACGATGCGGCTCGGCGCCTATGAAGCCTCACTCGCCGAAGGCTCGAAGGTGCATGAGATCTATGGCGCGAAGACGATCCATGAGCGTCACCGCCACCGCTATGAAGTCGACATGTCAATCGAGGGCGCGCTTTCCGATCACGGCGTGAAGTTCTCCGGCAAATCGCCCGATGGGCGCCTGCCCGAGATCATGGAGATCGAGGATCACCCATGGTTCATCGCGGTGCAGTACCACCCCGAGCTCAAATCCCGGCCCTTTGATCCGCACCCGCTCTTTGCGAGCTTCATCAAGGCAGCGCTGGAGCGCTCGCGCCTCATCTGATCCGCGGGCGACCTTCAGCTCAGATGCGGGTCCGCGCGCAGACGGCTTGCGGCCATATCAACAAAGGCCCGGACCTTGGCGGAGGCCCGCATCCCTTCTGCATGGATCAGATGGATCGGCAGGGGATCGGGTTCGAATTCGGAGAGCACCGTTTTAAGCCCGCCCGCATCAAGGTCAGGCCCGATCTGATAGGAAAGCACCCGCGTCAGGCCCCATCCGGTTTTCGCGGCAGCAATTGCGGCGGGGACGGAGGCATAGGTCAGGCGAGGGGTCACCTCGACGCTCTCCCCACCTGCAAAGCTCCATTTATTGCTCGCTGAGACCGAGCGCACCGCGATGATGTTGTGGTCCGCAAGATCGGCAGGCCTTTGCGGCAGGCCGTGCCGTTCAAAATAGGACGGACACCCGCAGATCACCCGCCGGACCTCGCCGACCCGGACAGCCCGAAGGCTTGAATCGGGCAGGGGGCCGATGCGCAGGGCGACATCAAAGCCTTCCTCAATAATGCTGGCGACGCGGTCGAGATAGACCGCCTCCGCCGTCACATCCTTATACTGATTAAGGTAATCGAGCAGGATTGGCGAGATATAATGCTGGCCGAAAAGGACAGGCGCGGTCAGCCGCAACAGCCCGGACGGTGCCCGGTGCGCGCCGCGAGCGGCATCATCGGCGGCCTGCATCTCCTCAACGATCCGTCTGGCGTCGGTGAGATAGGCGGCGCCTGCCTCGGTCAGGGTGACGATGCGCGTCGTCCGGTGGAGGAGGGTGACGCCGAGCGCGTCTTCCAGCTCATTGATGATCCGCGTCACGCTCGGCGCGCTGAGGCCTAGCGTCCGGCCCGCCCCGGCAAGGCTGCCGCTCTCCGCCACGGCAATGAAGGTTTCGAGGGCGCGGTAGCGATCCATTCTGCGGCTCCTTTTTTCTTCCATATAATGGAATAATCACTTTTAAAAAGGCGCTATTATTTTGTGAGCGTGGCCGACCATCTCCCTCTCATCGGCGCCGGGCTTCACCGGCACCCCAGATGAAAGGAACGACCCCGATGTCCCGTATTCCCACCCCCGCCAGCGTCAGCGATGCCCCGGCAGCTTCCCAGCCGCTTCTCGACAATGTGAAAAAATCGCTCGGCTCCGTGCCGAACATGTTCCGTATCGTATCGACCAGCCCGGCAGCGCTTGAAGGCTATCTCAGCCTCAGTGGCGCACTCGGCAAAGGCAAGCTCGATCCGGTGACCCGTGAGCGTATCGCGCTGGCCGTCGCCCAGCTCAATGGCTGTAGCTACTGCCTCGCCGCGCACACCTATCTTGGTACCAATATCGCCAAACTGTCGCCGGCAGAGATCGAAGCCAATCGCCGTGGCGGTTCAACCGATGCCAAGGCGGATGCTGCAGTCAAATTTGCCGCTGAAATCGTCCGTGATCGTGGCCGGGTCAGCGCCGCTGCCATCGAAGACGTCAAAGTCGCCGGCTATTCGGACGAAGAGATTGTCGAGATTGTTCTGCACGTCTCGCTCAATACACTGACCAACTATGTGAACGAAGTCCTCGGAACGGAAGTAGACTTCCCCGAGGCGAGTGATCTCGCAGCCTAACCCCGCGAGACTGGCGGACTGGTCAGGCGGTCACACGCCCCTCTCTCTGGCGCCTTGACCGGTCCGCCGCCCTTCCTGATCAATTCGGAGCCCCCAATGCGTCCCCCCTTGCCGCCCTTCACCCATGAAACATCAGTACAGAAAGTCCGCGCCGCCGAGGACGCCTGGAATTCGCGCGATCCTGCCCGCGTAGCGCAGGCCTATTCGCTGAAAAGCGAGTGGCGGAACCGGTCTGAATTCCTGACCGGCCGCGCTGACATCGAGGCTTTCCTGACCCGTAAATGGGCAGTCGAGCGCGAATATCGTCTGACCAAGGAGTTATGGGCGTTTGAAGGAAACCGGATCGCCGTCCGTTTTGCCTATGAATATCTTGCCGCGCACGGTGCCTGGATACGCGCCTATGGCAATGAGAACTGGGAATTTGACGAGGACGGATTGATGCGCCGCCGGATCGCCAGCATCAATGACCTTGAAATCACAGATGCGGAACGCCTGTTCTTCTGGCCTCTCGGCCCCCGGCCTGCCGATCATCCGGGTCTGACTGAGCTTGGGCTCTAGGAACATGGCCACGCTGCAAATTTCTTCCGATATCGCCTTCACGAAAGAGGTAAAGGCGATCCAGGACCGCAAGGGCTCGCGCGACAGCTATGCGCGGATGGAGGAGAAGGGCGGCTGGTCAGTCGATATCGATGATCAGTTGGCGTCCTTTATCGCAGAGCAGCGTAGTGTCTTTCTCGCCACAGTGTCGAGCGATGGCGCTCCCTACATCCAGCATCGCGGCGGCCCGCCGGGGTTTCTCAAAGTGCTCGATGCGCGAACACTCGGCTTTGCCGATTTCAAAGGAAACCGGCAGTTCATCACGCAAGGCAATCTGGTTGAGAACAACAAGGCCCATCTGTTCCTGATCGACTATGTCCATCGCCGGCGGGTCAAGATCTGGGGACGGGCACGGATCATCGAAGATGATCCCGAACTTGTCGAACGCCTGATGCCGGAGAATTACAGGGCTCGACCTGAACAGGCGCTGCTCTTTGATGTTGACGCATGGGATGTGAACTGCCCCCAGCACATCCCGCAGCGTTTTGAGGCCGAAGACGTCGAACGCGCACTTGCGGACCGCGATGCCCGGATCGCCGCGCTCGAAGCAGAGCTTGCGTCTCTCAGACAACCTCTTCCCACGGAAGGCTGAGACGGGCGGCGGCGTTGATAATGCCGACCATTGAATAGGTCTGGGGCAGGTTCCCCCACAGCTCGCCTGACTCCGTATCGACGTCTTCTGACAAGAGGCCGAGCCGGGTGCGATGGGCAAGGACGGATTCGAACATCTCGCGCGCCTGGTCGGTGCGGCCGATCCGGGCGAGGGCGTCGATATGCCAGAAGGTGCAAGCGGTGAAAGCGGTCTTCGGCTTGCCGAAATCATCCGCCTCCCGATAACGATAGACATGCGGACCTTCGCGGAGCTCATCGTCAATGCGCTCGACTGTTGCGACATAGCGAGGATCCATCGGCTCGATAAAACCGATCTCGGCCATCAGAAGGACAGAGGCATCAAGCGCGTCCCCGCCAAAGGCGCCGGTAAAGGCATTGCGTTTCTCGTTCCACGCTTCCTTGAGGATGACCCCGCGCATTTCATCCGCGCGCGCCTGCCAGTGATCCTGCCGTGCCGTCTGGCCCAGTACGCCCGCGATCCGCGCCAGCCGTTCACAGGCAGCCCAGCACATGATCGCCGAAGACGTGTGCACGCTTGCTCGCCCCCGATATTCCCAGATCCCGGCATCCGGGGTGTTATAGACCTGATAGGCGCGTTCACCGACCTTCTCGAAATGCGCAAACTCGAGGGGGCCGGATTTATAGAACAGCCTGTCATCGAAAAAGGTTTGTGCGGCGCCGAGAACGACATGTCCGTAGACATCATGCTGAATATGCTCCGCCGCCTGATTGCCAAACCGGACCGGGCCCATGCCGCGATAGCCGGGTAGGGCGGTGGCGATCGTCTCGGTCAGATCGTCTTCCAGCGATACGCCATAAACCGGCTGGATGTGCCCGCCATCGGTATGGACGACGATATTGCGCAGATAGCTCAGGTAATGCTCCAGCGTGCCGACAGCGGAGAGCCGGTTGAGCGCGGTCACGGTAAAATAGGCATCACGTAGCCAGCAGAAACGGTAATCCCAGTTCCGCTCGGAGCCGCTGTGCTCCGGGATACTGGTTGTCAGGGCGGCAACGATGCCGCCAGTTTCTTCGTAGACGCACAGTTTCAGGGTGATCGCTGCGCGGATCACGGCCTGTTGCCACTCCGCCGGAATGGCAAGGCGCCGCGACCAGTCGCGCCAGTGATCACGTGTCCGCTTGAGCCAGTCCTGCGCCATATCGCCGACACTGTCCGACAGGCTTTCATCGGGGCCGACAATGAACCCGAAGGGACGGTCGAGCACAAACTCCCGGCCATCCATGATGTAGCTGACCGGCACATCAGTCGTGACCCGGAACCCCGCCCCATCATCCGGATAGCTGATATGAGAGACGCCGCGCCGCGGTTCAATGATTTGTGCCCCCCGTTCCTTTGTGCCGCAAAGGTCAATGGTGATCCGTGGCAGGCCCTTGAGCGGTTCGATCATTCGGACAATCGAGGAAGGGCGGAAGAGGCGCCCGCGATCAGTAAAGCGCGGCGCAAAATCGGTGATCTTGACTGCCGAGCCATCCTCGGAATGAAGGATGGTCTCAAGGATCGCGGTATTACCATCATAGCGCTGCTCGGAGCGGATATGCGAGTTGAGCCGGATGCCGAATACGCCCTTGCCACCGAGCAGGGAGTTGAAGACGGGCTCTGCATCGATCCGCGGCAGGCAGAGCCACACGCAAGTACCGTCTTCATCAATCAGTGCAGAGACGGTGCAGTTACCGATCGCGCCAAGTTCGAGATTCATGCTTCACCACTTTTCTGAAAGCCAGGACCACACCGCCTGCGGATCATCCATCCGGTAGGGCGCAACCGTTTCGCCGGCCCCAACCTTGATGGCTGTGCCGCCAATTTCAAGGGCTGTTTTCATCGCATCTTCATCGGTCGCATCATCTCCGACCATGATGGGGGTGCGGCCTTCGAAAGGCGGTGCCGACATCATTCTGGCAAGGGCCGCGCCCTTGTTTGCTTCTGAAGGCTTTGCTTCGAAAACCATCTTGCCGGACTGCAGTCTGTAGCTGGGAAAATCACTCAGGAGACGGCGTAATTCACCTTCGATGTGGTCTGCGTGCTCGGGGATCTGCCGGTAATGAAACGCCAGAACTCGGCCTTTTTCTTCAAGTCGGCTCCCCGGATGGCGCGCTTCTATACCACGCACGCCGTTGAGGAGGTCATATGGTGCGCTTCCCTCGTGGCGTTTTGCTGTTTCGCCCGGCGATGCCACATCAAGGCCATGCCCGCCAATTCGCCAGAGCTCCTGCGGCACGCGGGTCTGCAGGTCCATGACATCGCGCCCGCTGATCACCGCCAGCGCTCCGCCAATCCGTGCCGAGAGCGCCACCAGCGCCTCGGCGCCGCCTTGGGGAAGGGCAACCGTATCCGGATCATCCTGAATATCTGTCAGCGTGCCATCGAAATCGAGAAACAGGGCATGGTCTGGCGATAGGGAAGGGAGCGTCATATGGGGCACCTTTCCGGTAGAGAGTTAAAGGAGGGTGTCCCGCGGCCTAAACGGCCTCAAGGTCATGCAGGTAGCTGTTGCGCCACCATCCGATATCATATTCCATGACGGTCTGGCGCAATTGCTGCCAGCGTTCGCGCCGTTCTTCGACTGGCATGGTCAGGGCCGTGTAGATTGTTTCGGCGACCCGCTCACGGTCATAGGGGTTCACGATCAGCGCCGACTGCAATTGTTCGGCGGCGCCTGCGAATTCCGAGAGAATGAGGACGCCCGGGTCTTCTTCCGTCTGGGCCATGACGAATTCCTTGCAGACAAGGTTCATGCCGTCGCGCAACGGAGTGACAAGTCCTACACGGGCCACACGGAACAATCCGGCCAGCTCTTCACGTGTGTATGAGCGGGCAAGATAGCGCAAGGGGATCCAGTCGAGGTCACCGTAGTCGCCATTGATCCGCCCCGCGAGTTGGTCGAGCTGTTCGCGGAGCTCGCGATATTCCTCGACCTTGGAGCGGGAGGGCGGGGCAATCTGGGTGACCGAGACCTTGCCGTGCAATTCGGGGTGATCGTCGAAAAGTTGGCCGACCGCCTCAAACCGTTCGGGCAGCCCCTTAGAATAATCCATCCGGTCGACCCCGATAACGAGTGAGCGGTTACCAAGGAACCGGCCGATTTTCTCCGCAGCGATGCTTGCTTCTTCGGTATCGCCAGCGGCCTCAAAGCCCTCTGCGTCGATGCCAATCGGATAGGCGGCGACTTTCACGGTCCGGTCGAATGCCCTTATCCGGCCATCGCCGAGATCTTCACCGCCATTGTCTTCGATCAGGTGACGGATGAAATTCTGCCGGTCCTGCTCGGACTGAAAGCCGATCACGTCATAAGCGCACATCGCCCGGGTGATCCATTCGTGCTCCGGGATCGCCCGGAAAACTTCCGGTGCCGGGAAGGGGATGTGGAGGAAAAAGCCGATCGGGCCTTTCCATCCTACCTTGCGCAGGCAGTCCGCCATCAAAAGATAGTGGTAGTCATGGACCCAGACCGCGTCGCCGGGCTCGGCCCGGTCTCCGACGATTTGGGCGATGCGCTGATTGACCTGCGCATATCCGGCAAAGGCCTTGTGATCGAACGAAGCCAGATCGACGCGATAATGGAAGATCGGCCACAACACGCGATTGGCATATTGCAGATAATACTGCTCGTATTCATTGTGAGTGAGGTCTGTGAGAACGAATTCGACGCCGTCATCGCGAAAGACTTCGACCCCGCGCGGGGTCTCATTGACGAGCTTGCCGCTCCAGCCAACCCACATGCCGCCAGAAGACTTGAGAGCTTCCCAGACCGCGACGGCCAGACCGCCCGCCCGCGCCTTGGGGTCGGAAGCTGTCCGGTTCGATATCGCGATCATTCTGCCCATCTCATCCAGCTCCTCTTTTGTGCACCTGCGAACAGCTTAGAGCATATTGCGCATGCACCGAAGAGGTGAATGAATGGAATAACAGTCGGTTCCCTGCGGCCTTACATTCACAGGCCGATGGGCAGCCTAGATTGCGCGGCGCATTTCCTCGGGAACTTCCATACCCAGATCGCGCATCGCCATCCCGCGGAAGGGCGCTTTGCGCCATTCAGGGAGGGCGTCATAGACGGCATTGATCGAGCCGCCGATCCGCTGGCGCTGTTCAGGTTCAATCTCTTTCTCGTAGATCTCGCGGGCGAGCAGATCGACCATCTCCTGCTGGCTGAGTGAGAGATGTGGCCAGGACATGCGGGCCAGATCCTGCACAGGAATCGCCGGTGCTGCGCCAGCAATGGAGGCGCTGACGACTGGCAGGGCGGTGATAGCGAGAAATCCGGCCAGAAAGCCGAATACGAATGGCAAACGAAACAAGGACAACGCAACTCTCCGAGGAACCACAGGCAACCTTAATAGCCAAAGGGAATGAGAACTCGCTGAACTGGACCGTCGAATCTTTTGGTTATCGCGTTAATCATGACGGGCCGATCCGTTCACGATATTCGAGGAAGGGCGTGACCTTTTTGAGGCTTTCGCCAAAAAGAACTTGCGCCGGAACGGACTTCTCGCTAGCTGCGCCGTCTTCCGGTTTTCACCGTCAGAATTCATTCGTCAGGGAGACGATCATGGCCGTCCCGAAGAGTAAGATCACGCGCTCCAAACGCGGCATGCGCCGTGCGCATGACAGTATCAGCGCCGAAACGTTCGTTGAAGACAAACAGAGCGGCAACCTTCGCCGTAACCACCATATCGACCTGAAGTCCGGCACCTATAATGGTCGCCAGGTCCTGTCGCCGCAGGAAGACTAAGCGTCGATACGTTCTGTTACATTGGCGCCTTCCGGGTGCCATCTTGAATTGAAAGGCTCGCAACTCCTGTTGGAGCGGCGGGCCTTTTGTTTACGAACTGACGCCGATCTGTCTTAATCCCTCCCAAGGGACACGAATTTTTTTGAGGTTCGGGATGCGGCGCATTGATCTTGTTATACTTTCTGCCTTCGGCTTGGGATCTCTGACGGCATGTGTGGCGACCGCCCCGCCAGATGATGTTCTGGGCGCCATGGATGCCTGTGACCGTCAGGCAGAAGTCTGTCGCCGCTATGGCGATGAAGACCCGATCTATGACGAATATGGCCGGCGCCTGGGCTGTGAGCAGCAGGCGGATCGCTGCTTCAACCGCGTCTACCGCGATGCCCAGCGACGCTACAGCTACAACACCATCGCTGACGACTTCATCTTCTATGGCCGCTCAGGCTATTGGAGCCCGCGCCACGGCTGGACCTTTGGTCCGCATGGACGAGCTTATACCTACTACCGCGATCGGGATTATGATCGCCGGTACAGTGATCCTTACTACGACGATCCTTATGACTGTTACGGCCGCTATCAGGCGAGCTGGTGCTATGATCCCTATTACCGGCGGGACCGGGACCGTGACCGCGATAGAGATCGCGACCGGGATAGAGATCGTGATCGCGACAGGGACCGCGATACGCCGCCGCCCTCAACCGAGCCGAATCCGAAGGGCAATACACCGGCCCGCCGGCCCGTAGATGAACCAAGATATGTGCCGGGACCGACGGAGGCCAAGCCCGCGCCTGCTGATCCTGCGCGCTCACGCCCGCCGCAGCGCTCGAATCCGCCCAGCCGAACCGAGCCGCCGCGCCAGTCCGCGCCTCAGCCTGCGCCCAAGCCAACGGCGCCGCCGCCTCAGCGCTATGAGCCACCGCCCAGCTCTCCACCGCAGCGGACAAGCCCACCGCCGGAGCGATCAACGCCCGCGCCGGCGCCTCAGCCCGCGGCAAAACCTGCCCCCAGGCCGACACCGAAGCCTGAGCCCAAACGCTCGACGCCCAGAAATTCTGATCCGGATTTCTCGGAAGACAGATAGGGCGATCACGATTTCCTGCCCCGGGCTGTCATGTTTCCGCCCGGGGGGCTTTTCTCCTGCCCCCGCGATGGTCCATAGGCTCCACGAGTATTCAACTATGGAGACTGGCCCGTGACGGCGATCCTCGACATCAATGCGCGTGAAATCCTCGACAGCCGAGGCAACCCGACCCTCGAAGTCGATGTCACGACCGAAGACGGCTTTGTCGGCCGTGCAGCCGTCCCGTCCGGCGCCTCGACCGGCATCCACGAAGCCCATGAGCGCCGCGATGGCGGAGAGCGCTATGGCGGCAAGGGCGTCCGCGAAGCTGTCGATGCGGTGAACACGGAACTTTTCGAAGCGCTCGTTGGCATGGATGTCGAAGAACAGTCCTTCCTCGACAATGTGATGATCGAGATCGACGGGACGCCGAACAAGTCCCGCATCGGGGCCAATGCGATCCTCGGCGTCTCGCTCGCCATCGCAAAAGCTGCTGCCGAACAGACCGACCAGTATCTCTACCGCTATGTCGGCGGGGTCGCCGCGAACCTTCTGCCGGTGCCGATGATGAACATCGTCAATGGCGGGGCGCATGCGGACAATCCGATCGACATCCAGGAATTCATGATCATGCCGGTTGGCGCAGGCAGCTTTGCTGAAGCGCTGCGCATGGGGGCGGAGACCTTCCACGCCCTCAAATCTGAAATCAAATCGGCAGGCCACAATACCAATGTCGGTGACGAGGGCGGCTTTGCGCCGAACCTCTCTTCCTCGCAGGAAGCGCTCGACTTCGTCATGCGCGCCATCGAGAAGGCCGGCTACACGCCGGGCGATGACATGTATCTGGCGCTCGACGTCGCCTCGACCGAGATTTTCAAAGACGGCAAATATGACCTCGCGGGCGAGGGCAAGGTGCTCGATGGCGCCGGCATGGCCGACTATCTTGCCAATCTGGCCAGCAATTACCCGATCATCTCGATCGAGGACGGCATGGCCGAGGATGACTGGGAGGGCTGGGTGGCCCTGACCGAAGCCATCGGCAGCAAGTGCCAGCTTGTCGGCGACGACCTTTTCGTCACCAACTCCAAGCGTCTGAAACAAGGCATCCAGAAAGGCGCAGCCAACTCGATCCTCGTCAAGGTCAACCAGATCGGTACACTGACGGAAACGCTCGCAGCCGTCGATATGGCGCATCGCGCAGGCTATACGGCGGTGATGTCCCACCGGTCGGGCGAGACCGAGGACACGACCATCGCGGATCTATCGGTGGCTACCTGCTGTGGTCAGATCAAGACCGGCTCGCTTGCGCGTTCTGACCGGACCGCGAAATACAACCAGCTCCTTCGCATCGAAGAAACGCTTGGGCCGTCAGCCCGGTATGCCGGCAAAGACGCCCTGCCGATGCTCGGCGCGTAAATCCGCTCAATCTGTACCGGGGCGGGACAAATCTTCCTGTCCCGGTATGAGACATGTGGATAAGTGCGCGAGAGGGTAAACGGACTTTTTCGTTAATAGGCGCGACTTTCACTGGTCTGATTCAGACTCTCCTAACCTTACGAACGCGATACCGGCCTTCCGAGAGAGGAAGGGTGAGTTGATGACGCGTCTGGTTCCGGTATTTCAGTCTGGTCTTGCTGCCATGGCGGTGGTCGCCATCGCGTATAATTTCCTGATGATGTATAATTCATCAGAAGGCAGACGAATGAACGAGATTCTCCAGACGGAGATCGCCGAGCGGCAGGCCCGTCTCGACACGCTGGAACAGGAACATGCCTTCCTTACAGACCGCACCGAGCGGCTGCTCGTCGCAGGTCTTGATGAGGATCTCCTCGAAGAACGGGTGAGGGGGGTTCTCGGCCTTGTGCGCCCCGATGAATATCTTGTCCGCATGGAAGATCTCGACCGCATGGCCGAGATGGGGGCGGAGCACGCCCGTGAAGAAGAGCGCCTCATCCTTGCGGCGGCCTCAACCGAGCACCTCCGCTATGCGGGGCTTGAGACGCTCCTCATCAAAACCGCAGACAGCGGCGCGTGACGGCTGCTCCCTGACGCGCGTATAAGATCGCGACGAGGCACGGGAGCGCGACGATGACCATTTTCCTTGCAGGGCTGGCCCTCTTTATTGGCATCCACCTGTTCACAGGGCTGGCGCGGGGGCCACGCGCCGCCATCATCGGGAAGATCGGCGCGATGCCCTATAAGGGGCTGTTCTCGCTCATCACTCTCGCCGGACTTATCCTCCTCATTTATGGCTGGAAGCAGGTCGGATCGGGCGAGCCCTATTACGTGCTGCCTGACTGGGTTCGCTACATCACCTATTTCTGCGTCTGGATCGCCCTGATCCTGACAGTGGCGGCCAATCTGCCTGCGGGGAAAATCGCTTCAATAGCAAAGCATCCCATGGTGCTGGGCATGAAGCTTTGGGCCTTCGGGCACCTCCTTGCGAATGGGGATTTGCGCTCGGTCATCCTCTTCGGCGCGGTCCTCGCCTGGGGTGTGATCGACCGGATCGCGCTCAAGAAACGCGGCGATATGGGCCGGCCCTTCAAGACGGGGTTCGGCGATGTCCTCGCCATCACCATCGGGACGGCAGGCTTTGCGGTCATCCTCCTCTGGGCGCATGTCTACATTGCCGGTGTGCCGCTCTTTTAAGTCGAGGCTGACAAACCGCATCGCAGTCTCTATTTACGCCCAATGGTCACCCTCATCGATAATTCCCGTGCCCTGCGGCACCCCGAAAAACAAAAGCGCCCCGACAGCGAGGTGAAGCGCAAGCCCGACTGGATTCGCGTGAAGGCGCCGGTGTCCAAGGGCTATGCCGAGACCAAAAACATCGTGAAGTCGAAGGGCCTTGCGACGGTCTGCGAAGAGGCGGCCTGCCCGAATATCGGCGAGTGCTGGGACAAAAAGCACGCGACCATCATGATCCTTGGCGATACCTGCACGCGGGCCTGCGCCTTCTGCAATGTAAAGACGGGCCTGCCCGGCGCGATTGATCCGCATGAGGCGGAGAATACCGGCAAGGCCGCTGCCGAGATGGGTCTCAACCATATCGTTATCACCTCGGTTGACCGTGATGATCTGGATGATGGCGGGGCACAGCATTTCGTCGATGTGATCGAGAGCATTCGCCGCCAGTCGCCGGGCACGACGATTGAGATCCTGACCCCGGACTTCCTGCGCAAACCGAAGGAAGCGGTCGAGAAAGTGATCGACGTCAAGCCCGATGTCTTCAACCACAATCTGGAAACCGTCCCGCGGCTCTATCTCTCTATTCGTCCGGGTGCGCGGTATTTCCATAGCCTGCGCCTGCTCGAAAAGGTGAAAGAGCGCGATCCGAACCAGTTCACCAAATCCGGCATCATGGTCGGCCTTGGCGAGACCAAGGAAGAGGTCATGCAGGTGATGGATGACATGCGCTCGGCGGGCATCGATTTTCTGACCATCGGTCAGTACCTCCAGCCGACGCGGAAACATGCGCCGGTCGATCGCTTCGTTACGCCTGAAGAGTTCAAGACCTATGAGTCGATTGCCCGCGCCAAAGGCTTCCTGATGGTCTCTGCCTCACCGCTGACGCGCTCTAGCTATCACGCCGATGCCGATTTCGCGCAGATGAAGGCGGCCCGCGAGGGACGGCGGAGCTAAGCCCGGCTTTGCGCCGGGAAGCAGGAAGGGCTAGAAGCCGGGGAAAATAACGCTACCCCAAGGTTTCCCATGGCTATCAAATACCTGCTTGCAAGTTCAGTTCTCGCCCTGACCCTCGCTGCCTGTGGCGGTAAGGAAGAGGCCCCTGCAGATGCGGCCGCCACCGGCACGCCGGAAATGGCGGACAAGGCCATGACGGATGAGGTGATGGTTGCCTCGACCGAAGAGCTGGAGATGATGCGGGACGAGATCGCCATCATCGACATGGCGCCTGACACATCGTTCCTGACGGCGGAAGAAAAGCAGGTCGTGAACCTCCTGATCGATGCCGCCGAGCTGATGAGCGAGATTTATCTGCGGCAGGTCAGCGAAGAGAATCCCGCCTGGCGCACCGAAATTGCCGCCAGCGATATTGATAACAAGGCGCTCCTGTTGGAGCTCTTCGATCTTCACTTCGGGCCGTGGGACACGCTCGATCACTTCAAGCCCTTCTATGGCGGCATGGAGCGCCCCGAAGGCGCAGCCTTTTATCCGGCTGACATGACGCGCGAAGAGTTCGACGCATGGATCGAAGCGCATCCGGGTGATGAGGAAGCCTTCAATAGCTGGTACACGGTCATTCGCCGGACCGAGGATGGCGGCCTGAAAGCCATTCCTTATTCTGAGCATTATGCCGAATGGCTGGTCCCTGCGGCGACCAAGCTGCGCGAAGCTGCCGAGATCACGACCAATGAGAGCCTCAAGCGCTTCCTGACCCTGCGGGCGGAGAGCTTCCTCACCGATGATTATTATGAATCCGAAATGGCGTGGATGGACCTTGATGGCCCGATCGAAGTCGCCATCGGCCCTTATGAGGTTTATACGGACGGTCTCTTTGGCACCAAGACCGCCTTTGAGGCGTTCATAACGGTACGTGATCCGGAAGAGAGCTCGGCGCTCGACAAATACAAAGGGATGCTCCGCGATATGGAAGCAAACCTGCCGGTCTCGGATGACTACAAGAACTTCAAGCGCGGTTTTGAATCCCCGATCTCGGTTGTCGATCAGGTCCATGGCGGCGGCGACAATGTGCCGGGCGTCCAGACGATTGCCTTCAACCTGCCGAATGATGAGCGGGTGCGCGAAGCCAAAGGCGCCAAGAAAGTCCTCCTCAATAATGTGATGGGCGCGAAATTCGACCGCATCCTCGAGCCGATGGCCGAGCATGTGCTGGTCGAGGAGCAGGCTGGCCTCTTGATGCAGAAATATATGGGTATGGAAACGCTGTTCCATGAACTCAGCCACTCGCTCGGGCCGGGGACGATTATGATCGATGGTGAGGAAACCACCGTCAATGCTCAGCTCAAGGAGCTTTATTCGACCATCGAGGAAGGCAAGGCGGATGTGATGGGCGCCTATAACATCCTCTATATGATGGAGCTGGGTGAACTGCCGGTCGAAGAAAAGGAAGCTTTCCTTGCGACCTATTTCACCGGCAATTTCCGCGCGATGCGGTTTGGCATAAACGAAGCCCATGGTGGCGGGGCGGCCTATCAGTACAGCTTCTTCAAGGAGCAGGGCGCTTTCGAGGTCGATGAAGAAACCGGCAAATACCGGATCGATTTTGCCAAGCTCGAACAGGCGATCAGTGATCTGACGGCCAAGATCGTCATGCTGCAGGGCGACGGCGACTATGACGCGGCGAAAGCCTTCCTCGATGGCTATCGCGTGCTCGACGAGAATGCCGAAAAGGTCATCGCATCGATGACCGACATCCCGGTCGACATCCAGCCGGTCTATCCCGACGCGATCTAAAAGCGGGCTCATCTTCCCCCGCTTCGGCGGGGGAAGTGCTGAAAGCGGCTAGCGGCCCATCCGCCTGAGGATCTCTGCCGCTGCGCGATCCGTTTCGCGTAACGGCTCATACGTCCACTGATCGTCGGGGCCGCAATGCGGTTTCAGGATATTCCGGTCTTCCAGCGCCTGATGAAATCGCTGCCATTTGGGTGCTCCTCCTTCGAGGGGGAGCATGTGGATCGGCTTGCCGGTAAAGGCCGCGTCGGTGAGCATGTTCGCGCTCTCGCCGGTCACATAGAAACGCTCGGCCACCCCCAGCATCCCAAAATAGGGATTGACCACGCGGCCCACCGGCTCGCCGTCCCAGATCCATGCGTCCGGCAGGGCTTCGCGCAAATGATGTTTCACAAATTCCGGTGTGCGTCGGGATGGGGTGATGAGGAGGCGATAGCCTTCATCCTCTGCGGCCGCGAGGGCTTCTAGCATCAGGGTGGTGACGGGACCTGTCATCTGGTAATCCTTGCTGTCCCCGCCGATCAGCACCGCCGCATAACGCTGGTCTTCATCGAGCCCCAGATCCTCGATCAGCATACCAGCTTCCGTCCGTAGACGGTTTTCCTCAAGCCGGTTCGGGGACCCCAGGATCGGGAAGACATTATCGCCCTTCAACTCATCATGTTCGGGCGGGATGACGAGATCAAATCCGCCGAGCCGCGCGCGCGGATCCTGCGTCTGCACGACCATGGGCACATGACGCTTCATCTCGATCGAGAGCGGCACGACGCGGCGCCCGCATCCGATCCAGAGATCGGGCCAGGGCGGGTCCAGCGAATCAGAATCAGCCGACAGCCGCGACAGAGATGGTCCCATCAGCATACGCGGCAGTCGGTCAAAGGGCGCGCGAATCGCGATGCGTTTGCGCTCGATATAGGCAGGGGTCAGGCGCGCCACGGCCTCGGCAAGGCCCATCACCTGGTTCTCCATGCCGGCCCGGCCGTCCGAAACGGCCCAGATCAGAAGTGGTGTCTCTCCCATGGCAAGGTCTCTAGCCTTGGCAGGTTACCAAGGGCTATCTTCTTTCACTCATGACCGAGATTCTGTTTTACCATATTGAGCGCGGGTCGCCTTCCGACGTCCTGCCGGGGCTGCTGGAACGCACGCTGTCACGCGGCTGGACGGCGGTCGTCCGCTGCCGGGATGAGGGCGAGTTGCGGGCGCTCGACGATCATCTCTGGACCTATCACGACGAAAGCTTTCTGCCGCATGGTGCGGGCGCAGCCGATGAGCGCGTGCCTGTCTGGCTGACGACCGGGGATGAATTGCCAAAGGGCCGCGATGTCCTCTTTGCGCTGTCGGCGGAGACGTTTCGTCCCGAGGGATTAAACGGGTTGACCCGTGCGGTGCTGATGTTTGGCGCGAGCGATGCGCCTGCGGCCCGCGAAGCCTGGAAGGCGGTCAAAGGCGCAGGCGCCGAGGCCACCTATTGGAAGCAGGACGAGGATGGCCGCTGGGTGAAAGCAGGCTAGCGCCTTATTCGCTTTCCCCTTCGGCCTCGACTTCTTCGCGCAGCTCATCTGTGTCAGGAATATCGCTCTCGCCCTCGATGGCGTTATCGAGATGAAGGGGCGGAAAGATCAGCCCTTCGAAGACTTCCTGTGCTCGCGTCCGCGATTTCGGAATGCTGAGCCCGTTCTGGCCGAATGTCGGCTCAGGATCGGCAAGTGACGCTTGAATCATCAGGCGCGGGGAGGGCGGCATGACGCCGATCGCATCTCGATTGCCGCCGCCGCGCGTGATGTCGGCGAGGATGCCGGCGCCGAGCGGCTGGCCTTCAATTCGTGAACGGTAGACTTGCGTATTCTCGGTCACGCGCATGATGTAATTGCGGGTTTCAGAGAAAGGGACGAGCTCGATCCAGTCGATTGGGTCGACATTAGGATCGCGCGGATCGCCATATTCCTCAACCCAGCGGTCGACCCGGTGAGGGCCCGCATTATAGGCGCCCATCACCATGATATAGCTGCCGTTGAAACGGTCGAGCAGGTGGCTGAGATGCGCAGCCCCAAGCGTCATGTTGTAGTCAGGATCAGACAGAAGCCGCGAGGATGAGAAGGGCAAACCCTCCTTACGCGCCGTAATTTGAGCGGTCGAGGAGAGAAGCTGCATCATGCCGCGGGCGCGGGCGCTCGAATAAGCGCGCGGATTAAATTCTGACTCCTGACGCGACAGGCCGAGGATCAGGGGTGTCTCGACATAACGGGCTGCGCTGTCGGGTACGGAGTAAAGCGGATAGATGACATGCGGGACTTCCGCGCCATTGTTCCGCGCGACCTTGCCGCCGCGAACGGCGAGATAGGTTTTCCGCTCACCGATCACAAGATCATAATAGGCAAGGACTTCACCCTCGCTCTGGATCTGATCATCAAGTGCACGAGCGAACCGGTCGAAATGCACGTCCTCACCGATTTCGGCAAGAATATGCATGGCGTGAACCATGGGCCGCGCTTCAAAGACAGTCAGGTCATTGGCGTCAGGTTCTGCGGGGGCCTGTGGGAAGATCACCTGCGGTGCATCGGGGCCGAGTTCCTGCAAAGCGAGCTGACCATAATAGGTATACGGATAAGCCCCGGCGACAAGATAGTGCTGGCGGGCCATGCTCTCTTCACCGGCGGCAGCGAAGGCCCGGCCGAGCCAGTATTCGCCGCGCGAACGGCTGATTGAAGAAGTCACGCCTGTCGCGAGGAAGGCAAAATGCGCCTTGGCCCGTTCCGCATCACCGAGGAAGCGGAGCGCGACCCAGCCGGCCATGAATTCGGCTTCGGCAAAATCGGCGCCATCCTCGAGCCCTGAATAGGCCGACAGGATATAGGCATCTTCAAAGCGGGCATTCTTCAGTGCCCAGCGCGCGAGCAGCTTGCGTTCATAGAACCAGGCGCCGGGGTCTCGCAGGCTGACAGGATCGAGGGGGGCGAGCCCGGCATAAGTGATCGCGAGGGGCTCCTGGTCCATCCGGCGGTAATGACGAACAGCGGCGAGGAGCACGCCGGCATCCTGCTGGCTGTCCGCAGGCAGATTATTGTAAAGTGACGGCGCATTGCGGTCATTGAGGAGGAATGCAATCCGGGTCAGGGCCTCGGCCCGCCGCTCGGATGGCACATAGTTGAGAATCCGTCTGGTGGCGGTTGCGCGAATATCAAAAAGCTGCCGGTCCGCTTTCTCCCAATGGTCCTGCGGGCTCAGAAAACCGCCATAGGCATTGAGCAGATCGGTTTCCTGCCGCGAGGTGTGGTTGAAATTGATCCATGCCGCCTTGATCTGGGCAGTGGCTGCATCGCGATTCCCCCGGCTGAGGAAGGCGCGGGCCAGCTGGAGGTGGCCGTCAGAAGTAACCGGGTCGCGCTTGTCAAAGAAGGCGAAGATTTCCTCGGCAGGCGTTGCGTCCGTGAAGGAGTCCTCAGCCTTTTCGCGAAGTCGCCGTTCATCCGGCCAGCCATAATTCTGATCAAGGAACCGGCTGATCTCAAGAGAAGACAGATTGTCGGCAGAGGACCGCAGATAGGCCCAGTCTGCGACAGCTCGGGCTGTCGGCGCATCTATCTGAGTTCGAAGGACATTCGCCAGATCATAATTCCGGCGCTCAAGCGCTTCGAAAACCGAGCGCAGCTTCCCTTCATCGATGGACGAAATATAAGGCGATTCCGGTGCCGGCGGTTTGAGGGTCGGCAAAGGTGGAACCTTCGCCAGGGTAACGCCACTGGAAAGGACTAAAAACACTGAAAAAAGAACGGCTTGCAATCGTCTAATGGCGCGCATGTCGAACCCGAAAACTTCCCCTCAACTCTCTAGCATGCCTTGTGCCAAAGCGACACAGCAGTCTGACGCTTGCCCGTTTTCGCAGGCAGGACTACGGCGATGACATGACATTCTCAGTATCATCAACCGCCGACTGGATCCGCGGTTCCATCACGGCCCTTGTGACACCGTTTCACCACGGCGCCGTAGCCTATGACACTTATCGTGACCTGATCGACCGGCAGATAAAGGGCGGCACGCACGGCATCGTTCCTGTTGGCACCACGGGCGAGACCTCGACGCTCAATGAAGAAGAGCATGTCGAGGTCATCCGCTGCGCGGTCTCTGCGGCAGACGGACGGATCCCGGTCATTGCCGGGGTCGGATCGAACGATACGGCAACCTCGATCATGTTGGCCGAAAAGGCGCAATCGGCCGGTGCCGATGCGTTGCTGGCGGTGACCGGCTATTACAATAAGCCCTCACAGGATGGCCTGATCGCGCATTTCACGGCGCTGGCGGATTCAACCGACCTGCCGATCATTCTCTATAATGTTCCTGGACGGACGGCCTGCGACATCGCGGTCTCGACCATGAAAGTGTTGGCGCGCCATCCGGGCATCGTTGGGGTCAAGGATGCAACAGGCAATCTTGCCCGTGTCGCGCAGCAGCGGCTCGCCTGCGGCTCGGATTTCATCCAGCTTTCCGGTGAGGACGCAACAGCCGTCGGCTTTAACGCTATGGGCGGCACGGGGTGCATTTCGGTGACCTCGAATGTCGTGCCGGATCTCTGCGCGCTGATGCAGACCGCCACGCTTGAAGGTCGCTGGGAAGAAGCCCGCGAGCTGCAGGACCGTCTGACACCACTCGCCGAGGCGCTGTTCATGGATACGAGCCCCGGGCCGACCAAATATGCGCTCGCACGCCTTGGTCTGTGTCAGGAGGAGTTGCGCCTGCCGCTGGTGCCGGCTTCGGAGAAGGCGAAAATCGCCGTCGCCAAGGCGTTAGAAGGCCTCGGGCTGATCGACTAGCGCGATGCCTCATCGCATCTGTCTACTTCGCGGGATTAATGTCGGGGGACGCAACATCGTCCCCATGAAGCCGCTCTGTGCCATGCTCACCGAGCATGGCTATAGTGACGTGAAAAGTGTCATCCAGAGCGGCAATCTGGTTTTCGACGTGCCCGCAAAGCGCAGTGATGCGGCGCTGGCGGCAGAAATTTCAGACCTCATCGAGAAGGACTTTGACGTCAAGCCACGCGCATTCGTCCTCAAGGAAGCCGCTTTCCGGTCAACGATCGAGGACAATCCTTTCGCGGATAGGCCGGACGCGGAGAAATCCGCTCATTTCTGGTTCCTCGATGGCAAGCCAGCCTCATCAGGGCTTAAGAAGCTTGAGGAGCTCCAAACGGATAGTGAGAGTTTCGAGCTCAATGGACCTGTCTTCTATCTTCACGCACCGGATGGGATCGGCCGGTCAAAACTGGCAGAAGTCGTTGAGAAGGCGCTGGGTGTACCCACCACAGCGCGAAAACTCTCTACGCTTTTGAAAATGCTGGCCTTGCTTGAGGGCTGATCGCATTTGCAGAGCGCTGCAGGGCTCCCTATGTTCTGCGGCTCCCACTAATCCTGAGGACTGCTGAACCATGGCCCCGCCAAAAAAGAAGAAAAACGAGCCGGGCCGGAAGGTGATCGCTGAGAACCGCAAGGCGCGCTTTGAATATCACATCAACGAGACATTCGAGGCGGGGATCGTCCTGAGCGGCACCGAGGTCAAAGCCCTGCGTGAAGGCCAGGCGAATATCGCGGAGAGCTATTGCGCACCTGAGGCGGGGCCGAACGGCACCGAAATCTGGCTCGTGAATGCAAATATCCCCGAATATTCGGCCGGGAACCGGGAAAACCACACGCCGAAGCGGCCACGGAAGCTGCTTTTGTCCCGCAAGGAGATCGGCGTCCTGACCGGCGGGGTCGAGCGCAAGGGCTTCACCGTTGTGCCGCTAAAGCTCTATTTCAATGATCGCGGCATGGCCAAACTCGAGATCGCGCTCGCCGAGGGCAAGAAGCTCCACGACAAGCGCGATACCCAGAAAGAGCGCGATTGGGGCCGCCAGAAACAACGTCTCTTACGCGAAAGAGGCTAGGCGCCAGCTACCGATTTCGATTGCGTCAGCCCCCGGAGCCCCGTAATATTTGGGGCACTGAAAGACTGCTTGGCGACGGACTACCGGCGGAAGACCGCCTCCTACCCGATCTGACTTTCTACCCCTTGCCGGCCCGGTGGTCGGGGCGGATGGGGCAACCGGGTAAGGAGAAACGCAAAATGGCGACCGGTACCGTTAAATGGTTCAATACCGAAAAAGGCTTCGGCTTCATCAAACCGGATGAGGGCGGCAATGACGTCTTCGTTCACATCTCCGCTGTCCAAGCGGCTGGTCTTCAGGGTCTCAAAGACAATCAGAAGATTTCCTACGAACTCGTCACGGATCGCCGTGGACGTTCGTCTGCTGGTGAGCTGCAACTGCAGGACTAACTGGCACGCGAAAGCGAGCAATTGAAAGGCGTGGCGGGCGACCTCCACGCCTTTTTCTATGCCACATTGCAGAATTATGAGGGTAAGGAAGGCTTTTGAGAGTGCCTGACCTCCTCTAAAGCGTCCTCATGAATCTGTGGGAACGAATACTTACTCTTCTTGAAGAGGCGCATGACCGCACGCTTGGCGCGGTCATGGAAAATCTTTCCGCCCGGCGCCTGCGCAAGGACTCGGCGGTTTTCTCAATCGCGCTGATTGCCCTTTCGGCAAAGATGGCCAAAGCGGATGGCATCGTCACCGACGATGAAGTGGAAGCCTTCCGAAGCTTCTTCTCTTATCCGGCTGAGGAAGAGAGCAAGGTCCGGACGGTCTTCTCTCTTGCCATGGAAGATGTCGCAGGCTTTGGCTCTTACGCTAAACAGGTCGCCCGTCTTTATAAGGACGAACCGGCTGTCCTCGAAGACGTGCTCGATTGCCTCTTCTTCGTCGCGCTCGCCGATGGGGTCGCTCATCCCAAAGAGATGGATCTCCTGCGCGACGCGGCGGACGCTTTCGGGCTGAACAAGACCGCGTGGCGGCGGATCAAAGCCGGTCATCTGGGAACGGATCATGAAGATCCGCATGTCATCCTCGGCGTCGAGCATGGCGCGGAGCTTGCCGAGATCCGCAAGGCCTATATGTCACTGGTCAAAGAGAACCATCCTGATGCACTGATCTCGCGCGGCGTGCCGCCAGACCTCGCGCGGATCGCCGAGCATCGAATGGCAACCATCAATGCCGCCTATGAGAAGATTCAGGCAGAGGCTGCCGGGGCATGACGCGCCTGAAAATATATCAGGCCGATGCGTTTGCGGATGAGCTTTTTGCCGGGAACCCGGCAGCGGTCGTGCCGCTCGAAGAATGGTTACCGGACGAGACGCTCCTTAAGATCGCGCAGGAAAACAATCTCTCAGAGACGGCCTACACGGTCAGGATCGATGCGGGCCGGTATCACATCCGCTGGTTCACACCGGGTGGCGAGGTGCCGCTCTGCGGTCATGCGACGCTTGCGACCTCCCATATTCTCTGGACGGAGGAAGGGGAGACATCGGACTATCTGACATTCGAGTGTCTGTCCGGTGAGCTTGAAGTCGTTCGGACGAAGACCGGCTACAGGATGGATTTTCCCTCCCTGCCGCCAAAGCCCATCGAAACGCCTGAGGGCCTTGCGGATGCGCTGGGCGCAGAGCCGCTCGAGGTTCAGGCCGGGCATTATCTTCTGGCGCGGTTCAGGACGGCTAATGACGTCCTCGCGCTGAAACCCGATTTCAAGGCGTTGGCCGCCCTGCCGCTTGATGAGCGTGAAGGTCTTGCGCGGATGAGCGTCATGGCGACCGCGCCGGGCGAGGGGGAGTTCGACTTCGTCTCCCGTTTCTTTGCGCCGCAGGTCGGTATCGATGAGGATCCTGTCACAGGGTCAGCCCATTGCACACTCACGCCTTACTGGGCGGAACAGCTCGACAAGGATATGCTCCGTGCCCGGCAGGTTTCTGCCCGCGGCGGCAATCTCGTCTGCCACATGTCCGCGGCGCGCGTTCTCCTCGAAGGGAATTGCGTGACATATCTATGGGGTGAGATTGCGGTCTGACCGTGGGGATTTGAGCCGCTGGATCAGGCTGAGGACCGGGCCTGGCTGTGCGACAAAGACCCCGCACAGGATGGTTGCCAGCCCCAGCACATGCCAGCCTGTCAGGACTTCGTTGAAGAGCAGTATCCCGAAAATGATCGCGGCGCCCGGCGTCACGTAATTGGCGACAGCGAGGAAGCTCGCCCCTGCGCTTCGGATCATGTGGATGATGCAGATCGTTGAAAGCCCTGTCGGCAGAACGCCGAGATAAAAGATGGCGGCCATGCTAGCGCCACTGACCGATGCTTCACTTTGCAAATAAGTGTGGATGGCAAAGGGGGTCAGCAGGATTGCGGCACATACGAGGACCATGGCGCCGAAACTGCGGGCGGCAACCTGCGGCGCACGGCGCATCATGACGCTTGAGATGGCATAGCCCGTCGTCGCGATGATCAAGGCGAGCTGCGCGATGACCGACGCATTGAGACCATCTGCCGGAAAGGCCGGCAGGATCAGCGCCATGACCCCCGTAAGTCCAAGGAGCGTGCCGAGGATCTTGTTCCGGGTTAGCGGCTCATCCGCGAAAAGCGCAGCAAGCACGACTGTTACCAGCGGCATGAAGGCCATGTAGATCCCGGCGAGTAACGAGGACACCGACTGCTGGGCAAAAGGAAAAAGGAACATCGGCACCGAATATCCGGTCGCCGCAATCGCGAGGGCGAATGCCCAGGCGGGCGAGGGGCGGCCTTGTTCAATAAGCGGAGGAAAGCGCCGGCCCGTCGCGAACATGTAAATCGTCAGGAAAATCGCTGCGACCCATAGCCGGCCAGCACCGACGACAGCCGGCGGGGCGGTCTCGACCGCAATCCGGATCCCGCTGAACGACGATCCCCCGAGCAAGACGACGAAGGCCAGAAACAGCCAGTCCTTAGGCGTCGGCGTCAGGACGGGGAGGGCCGACTTCTTCGTGACAGGGGGGAGTGACGCGATATCATCCATGATTTTGCCCCTGCGCTCATGCGATGACCTTTGACAAGCGCTTATCTTCTAACGGGCAATTCAGCGATTTTCATGCGCAATTAAGCATGATTTGGGTGGAAATGATCGCATTGTGCGTTTCTGACATGTTGATTCTTCGCTGCGGTGCGGAATAGATGGACCTGCTTTATCTCCTCCAGAGAACAGAAGGCTCATCCCTCATGACCGACAAACCTGCCCGCAAACCGGCGCGACCACATTTCTCTTCCGGCCCTTGCGTCAAGCGCCCCGGATGGAAGCTCGATAATCTGGCAACGGACAGTCTTGGCCGCTCCCACCGCTCCTCGATCGGCAAGGAACGCCTGAAGGATGTGATCGACCGCACGCGGAAAGTGCTGGAGGTGCCAGATAGCCATCTTATCGGGATTGTGGCGGCCTCGGATACGGGCGCGGTTGAGATGGCAATGTGGAGCATGCTCGGGCCCCGGCCGGTGACGGTCATGGCGTGGGAGAGCTTCGGCAATGACTGGGTCACCGACACCGTCAAGCAACTCAAGATCGACCCGACTGTCCTGACGGCGGATTACGGCCAGTTGCCGGATATCGCCTCGGTTGATCCCTTGAATGATGTGGTCTTCACCTGGAACGGCACGACTTCCGGCGTGCGGGTGCCGCATGGCGACTGGATCGCCGATGACCGTGAGGGGCTGACCATCTGTGATGCGACCTCCGGCGCGTTCGCGCAGGAGCTGCCCTGGAGCAAGCTCGATGTCGTGACCTTCTCCTGGCAGAAGGTTCTCGGCGGGGAAGCCCAGCACGGCATCCTTATCCTCGGCCCCCGCGCGGTCGAGCGGCTCGAAAGCTATACGCCCGAATGGCCGCTGCCGAAGATTTTCCGGATGACCAAGGGCGGCAAGCTCAATGACGGCATCTTCAAGGGCGCGACGATCAACACGCCCTCCATGCTGTGTGTCGAGGATTGCCGGGATGCGCTCGACTGGGCGGAAGGCATTGGCGGCTGGCGCGGCATGAAAGCTAAGGCGGACGAGAACGCAGGCGTGCTTGGTGAATGGGTCAGCCGGACCGACTGGATCACCTATATGGCGCCCGACGTGTCGGTCAGGTCCAATACAGGCGTCTGCCTGCTTCTCCGTGATGAGCGGATCGAAGCCTTGAGCGATGATGACCAGAAGGCTTTCGTGTCGCGCATGGTCAAACGTCTTGAGGCTGAAGATGTCGCCTATGACATCAACGGCTATCGGGATGCGCCGGCGAGCCTTCGCATCTGGTGCGGCTCCACCGTGGAGCGTGAGGACCTTGAGGCCCTCACGCCGTGGCTCGACTGGGCTTTCGAACAGGAAATTACAGCACTTACCGCTTGAGGCTTATTATGTACCGTGTCCTGATTTCAGACAAACTCGGCGATGACGCCGTCCGCATCCTTGAAGGCCGCAATATCGAGGTGACCTTCGATCCGGCGATCGGCAAGGATCCTGCCCGGCTAATGGAAGTCATCGGCGATTTTGATGGCCTCGCCATTCGCTCCGCGACCAAGGTGACGGCGGATGTGATCTCAAAAGCCAAGAACCTCAAAGTGGTTGGCCGCGCCGGTATCGGGGTCGACAATATCGACATTCCGGCGGCGACCGCCTCCGGTATCGCCGTGATGAACACGCCTTTTGGCAACTCGGTCACGACGGCAGAGCACGCCATCGCCATGATGTTTGCGCTCGCCCGACAGATTCCGCAGGCGAATGAAAGCACGCAGGCCGGCAAATGGGAGAAATCCCGTTTCATGGGGCTGGAGCTTTACGGCAAGACCCTCGGCCTCATCGGCTGCGGTAATATCGGCTCGATCGTCGCGGATCGCGCGCGTGGCCTGCGCATGAAAGTCGTTGCCTTCGATCCTTATTTGACGCCGGAACGGGCGGTTGAGCTGGGTGTCGAAAGCGTGGACCTTGAGACACTGCTCAAGCGGGCGGATGTCATCACGCTGCATACGCCGCTGACGGATGGCACACGGAATATCCTTAATGACGAGGCGCTGGCCAAGACCAAGAAGGGCGTGCGGATCGTCAACTGCGCTCGCGGCGGCCTTGTCGATGAGGATGCGCTTTATGCCGCGCTTGAAAGCGGTCAGGTCGGCGGGGCTGCGCTCGACGTCTTTGCCACCGAACCGGCAACCGAGCACAAGCTCTTCGGGCGTGACGATGTCGTCTGCACGCCGCATCTTGGGGCCTCAACCAATGAGGCGCAGGAGAATGTTGCAATCCAGATCGCCGAGCAGATCGCTGACTATCTCCTCGTCGGGGCGGTCAGCAATGCGCTGAACATGGCGTCCGTGACAGCCGAAGAAGCGCCTCGCCTCAAGCCCTATATTTCGCTTGCGGAGCATCTGGGCACGCTGGCCGGTCAGGTCATCAAAGGGCCGCTGACCGGGTTTGAGATCAATCTTGCGGGCAAGGTCTGCGACCTCAATGCGGCGCCGATGACGGCGGCGGCACTTGCAGGTGTCATGCGGGAACAGCTCGAAGGCGTGAACCTCGTCAACGCCGAAGCCGTGGCCGAAGAGCGCGGCGTCAAGATCACGCAATCGACGACCCATAGCTCGGCGCATTTTGACTCAACGATTTCACTGACGGTGAAAACAGCTGAGGATGAGCGGACTTATGTGGGCGCGCTCTTTGGTGGTGAACCGCGCCTCGTCCGGGTCGGCGATATCCGCCTTGAGGGCAGCTTCAGCAAGAACATGCTCCTTTTACGGAACAATGACAAACCGGGCTTTATCGGTGCGTTGGGGAACATTCTGAGCGATGCCGGGATCAATATCGCGACCTTCCACCTTGGCCGTGGCGGCGCGGACGGCACGGCGATTGCGCTTGTTGCCACCGACGAGCCGGTGTCAGACGAAGTCGTCAAAAAGATCCTGACGCTGCCGCAGGCGCTTTCCGCCTACGCCCTTCATTTCTGAGACGATCAGAAACGCAAACCAACGCCGGTGAGGATTTCGAACTGTTCGGTATCCGCACCGGCTTCATCTTCATCATAAAAGGTGAAGCGGTATTTCGCGGTCGTATAAAGACGATCGGTGAGATGCGCCTCCGTACCTGCGCCAATGCGCCAGCCCGTCGCCGTCTCCGTGCTGGAGGCGAGGAGGGGTTCGCTTTCGATCAGCGTGGTCTGCCCGGAAATCGGATCGAGGAACGGGGTGATGGCCACGGTCTCGCTGTCGACATTGACGGTGAGTTTCGTCCAGGCGCCATCGGCAAAGACATTCCATCCCTCTCGCACCCACCATCCAGCGCGAACGCCAAGCTCGATGGCGTGGGAAACATCTGTCTGGAAAGTCGTCTGCACGATCGTCCCGGAGAGAGGATCAGGCGCGCCTGTCACCACACCTCTGTCCTCGGCAGTCGAGCCATCAACGCTCGCAAAGACGCCGAGGAAAGCCTGCCCGAAGGGATAATCATATCCGGCGCTGATCCCGTGGATCAGGCCATCGGCGCGGTCGTCATCGCCGGTCGCGCCAAGTGTGATCATATCCCAGCCCGTCCGGGCCTCGATGCGAAGGCCGCGCAGCTCTGTCTTCTCACCAGCGGCCTCGGCGCCGAGCTGGCCGCGGTCGATATAACGGCTGCGGCGGATCTTTTGCGGATCATTCGCGCTCGCCATCTCGCCAGAAGGCAAAGTCACGCGCGTCGCTGCCTCGCCCATTAGCGGGCTCGAATAGGCGACCGGCTCGTAGGCTTCGGGCTGTTCTTCTGCCGGCGGTTCCACCGTCTGGAGGAGCGCAAAAGCGGCAATCGTACTCATGAGCATGGGCTAGACCCCCGGGGCGGGTTGTGGTTCATGCCTCCTTGGTATGCGCGAGCCCTTTAAGCGCCCGTTAACCGCGATGGACGCGGGCCCATGGGTGCAAGAAATGCGCTTAGTCAGTCTTACACCAGCGGTATGGAAGGCAGGTGGCCATGGCCAATTGTGCAGTCATCGGCGCCCAGTGGGGCGATGAGGGAAAAGGCAAGATCGTCGACTGGCTGTCGGCGCGGGCCGACGTCGTCGTCCGTTTTCAGGGCGGGCACAATGCCGGCCATACGCTCGTCATTGACGGCGAAGTCTTCAAACTCTCGCTGTTGCCCTCCGGGATCGTCCGTGAAGGGAAGCTTTCCGTCATCGGCAATGGCGTTGTCATTGATCCTTTCGCGTTCAAATCGGAGATCGAACGCCTCGGCGCGCAAGGGGTCAGGATCACGACCGTCAATCTCGCTGTTGCAGAGAATGCCGCCCTGATTCTTCCGCTGCATCAGGAACTCGATGGCCTGCGCGAAGGGGCTGCCGGGGATTCAAAGATCGGCACCACCAAACGCGGTATCGGGCCTGCCTATGAGGATAAGGCCGGGCGCCGGGCGATCCGCGTCTGCGATTTGCGGGATACGGACAGTCTGGGGCCGAAGATTGACCGGCTCCTGACCCATCACAATGCGCTGCGCGTCGGCTTCGGTGTTGATCCGGTCGACAAGGACGAACTGCTCGGTCAGCTCAAAGAGATTGCCGGGTTCATATTGCCCTTTGCCGTGCCGGTCTGGCGGCTTCTCGATGATGCGCGGCGGGCGGGCAAGCGGATCCTCTTCGAAGGCGCGCAAGGCGTGCTCCTCGATGTCGATCACGGCACCTATCCCTATGTGACCTCCTCGAACACGGTGACTGGTCAGGCGGCCGGCGGCGCAGGCGTTGCGCCGTCACAGATCGGCTATGTGCTCGGCATCGTCAAAGCCTATACGACCCGCGTCGGCGAAGGGCCGTTCCCGACCGAATTGCTCGATGAAACGGGCCAGCGGTTGGGTGAGCGCGGACATGAATTCGGCACCGTCACCGGGCGCCAGCGGCGCTGCGGCTGGTTCGATGCGGCCCTCGTGCGGCAGTCACTGAAGATTGCCGGTGTGGACGGCATCGCGCTCACCAAGCTCGACGTACTGGACGGCTTTGAAGAGCTGAAAATCTGTACCGGGTATAAAATCGGCGGTGAGGTCTATGACTATCTGCCCGCCGGGATGGATGCGCAGGCGGCAGCTGAGCCGATCTATGAAACCCTGCCGGGCTGGTCTGACTCAACGGTCGGCGCGCGGAGCTGGGCGGATCTTCCGGCCGAAGCGGCAAAATATGTCCGCCGGGTCGAGGAGATGATCGAATGCCCTGTGGCGCTCGTCTCGACCTCGCCGGAGCGTGAGGATGTGATCCTCGTGCGTGATCCGTTTGCCGACTAATTTGCGGCAGGTTCACTCAGCCAGTAGGTCAGCCCGCCCGCGTCACAGTGCCGGTTGATCCGGTAATGCTTGATCCGGGCGAGGATTTCTTCGGCGCGGTAGCGATTGTCAAAACCGTACCAGCCGGTGCCATTCGCCTCGATGATCCAGCGGCCCTTTGACCATGTCTCGCCCGTCCTGCGCGGAGACTGCCAGCGGACCTTCATGTCATCAAAGGGAATTGCCGAGCATTTTGTGTCGGAATGGGCGGTGGAAGGAATTTTGCCTTCACTCATGTAATACTGGAACGGTGCGGCGAGCGATCGTTCGCCAACGAAGCATTTCTCAGCGAACCCTTCTGCCTTGAAGACGCGCAAGGCTTGTTCAGCCTCTGGGCGGGAAGTGCCGAGCTTTGCGATGACGAAGGGCAGGCCGGAGACGGTTGAGGCCAGCTGAAACTCATCGCCATTCTTCTCGATGGCGAGGTTGTTCGGGTTGAAGGCGGCGCATTTCTCGTCCGCGCTGCCGAAAAGATATCTGTCGGTACAGGCCTTGTTGTCAGACTCATTTGATTCAGGGATCTGGTTGTCCGGATCGAGGGTGACGCAGACCCGATAGAGCCCTTTCCCCGTCGTTGCCGGTATCTTGAGGCTGAACCCGGCATTAAGGCTTTCGCCGGAGGGGATATCCTCGGCATAGCTATACTCATTTGTACTCTGATGGCTTTCATCCGATAGGCGGATGAGGTCGATTTTTGCCAGCGTGTAGGCGCGGGGGCGGTCGGTCCGGCCCGGTGCGGCGGCTTCGATTTTCCCTGCATTGGCGATGGCCAGCTCGACGCGGCCATTGCCGCCGAATTTCGGATAGCTGAACCAGTCATCATCGGCGATAACGAGATTGGCCCGGCTCCTCGGCAGGACCTCCGTGTCCTCAGGTTGCGGGCGGGCCACAAAATCATAAGCGCGAACCGTGCCGTCCACATGATCGAGCTGCGTGCCTGTCGGGGTTGCGAGGCTGTCGATCGTGAAAGGCCCCAGACGGACATTCAGCTCAAGAACGTCGAGAGCAAGATGCAGCTGCACCGCGCTCTTGGGGGAAGCATTAAAGGACAGATCGTAACGCGGCTCAGCCAGTGTGAGGTTCATGAAGGCTGCATTCTCGGATTGTGCCTGCGGGCTGCTGCCTTTGGGGGAGAGGCGTAATTGTGCTGGGCCAGTTCCTGTACGGAATTTATAAGGCACGCTTGTGGGATCACTGTCCGGTACTGGTGTGCCGTCCTCATCGAGACTGTAAAGGCGCGAGGTCTCATCATCACGGAAGGAGAGCGAGCCCGTGCCAGGGATCAATACATGACCATTCATGCCGAGGTTGATCTTCGCTGAGACGCCTGACGTGGTGAGGCTGTCAGCGATACCCGGCGCGCCATCGGGCTCGGCCAAAGTCGCCCGGCCAAGATCAATCTCGCTTTCCGATTGGGTCCGCAGAGAGCGGAGATCCTTATCGGTGGGCGGCACACAGCTGCCATCGCGTTTGCGTGTCGGAATGCTCGCATGGACGGTGCAGGAGATGACCGAAGAGTAGATATATTGCTCGTCCGTGCGATAGGCCGCCGGAATGCCGGCCGCGCCGTATAATTCATCTGCGGTGATCCCATCTGCGCCGCCGGGCAAGGCACCTGCTGCCAGCACCGTCATCTGGCGCTCAAGCGGGATCCGTCCATCGCTTGAGGGCGCAGGGCGGCTCGTTGCATTCACCTGCAACGGCATGCGGAACGCCAACCCATAACGGATGGATGACTGGGTACGGATGAAAAAGCGCTTCGTATAGGTGGTTTCCCGCGCAAAGGTGAGTTCGATGCGCTCAAAAACGTCACGGCCTGTATGACTGCCGGTCAGGAAGAAGATATCTTCATAAGCGATATCGCCGGGGATCAGCTCCTTGACCATCCGTGTGGGGCCGATATCGATATTCTGACCCGTGGCGGCGTCTGCGGCTTCAGTCGTGGATACGGGCGGTAATTCAACACCCGCGATCTTTTGCGTTGGGGTCGTAAGGCTGATCGGATCGCCCGGGCGCCGGCGGTCACGCGGCAAAGGAGGCAGCTCTGTTTCTTCCGTCACCACCGTATCCGCGCTGCCCGTCACATTGCCGCCATTCGTGAAGCTGGCGGCGGAGAGTTTCGATTTGCGCACGATGCTGGTGACGCGAAGGGCCCGATACCGGTCGGTGTCGACAAGAAATCTGTAAAAATCCGAATCTGATTTCTCTGAGAGGCCTCTCAACGTATGGCCATCCCGGAATTTCTCGGACGGATTGAGCTTCTCCGCCGCTTCCATCCTTGTCCTGAGCTGATTGAGGGCCGAGCCTTCCTTGAAGTCAGCTTCAACATCCGTGTTGTTAAAACACAGCTCACGGAGGAAGCGTTTCGTCGCATTCGCGTCGTCCTTTTTCCCGTCGCAGGCTTTGGACAGGAGAGTAAAAGACAGCTCCCGGTCGACGATATAGGCGTCCTCCATATCGTAGATTTTTTCGCGGTAGGCTGCCGGCGCGGCGATCAGTCCCTGACTGACCATCGCATTCGTCATCAGGTCATCAAAGATCGGATGCGTGCTGAGCCGCGAGGTCGTCAGATAGGTGCCGAAATCAAACTCGATCCCATCGCCGAGATCGACGGGCTCGAGCTTTGTGCGCCCGAGAGAGGTCGTTGTGTAGCTGGCGAGGAAGACGGGCGACTGTTCGGCGGCGATCAGGAATTCATCGGTATCGAAATCGATATCAGTGTGACGGCTATCTTCAGGGGATTGCGCCGACGCAAAGCCGATCAGCGACAGTAAGGCCGCCAAAGCCGGTAATATGCGCATCCTACATCCCCCATGCCCACGCGAGGGGAGTCTTGGTTAATGACTAATAGGTGTCAAGCATTCAGGCCATGCAATCAGCTGGCGAAAAGCGAAGATTCCGCTTGCCATTTCGCCAGGGCATCACTTTCCCCCAGATCGATAAGCGCGCCGATATAGCCGGGCTCGAAAAGCAGGTAACTGGGGAGGACCCACGGCTCTTTCAGGGCCCCGATCGCGCCCATGACCATGCGGATGGAGCCCGGTAATTCGCCGATATGCTTGCCCGCGATCGGCCTGACATCCTGGCTGGGGTCAATCGAGGTGATCTGGACCTGACGCAGCGGGCTTTCATCGCGGGTTTCGGGATACATCAGGCCTAGCGTGTGGTTGATCCGTCGGGCCCGCTCGATATCGGCGTCCATATTGTCGTTGAAGAGGATGTCGAGCATCTGACCGGCCAGATAGCCGACCGTTGGATAATCCATGGCTTCTGAGGGCTCTGGGTCGGGGACGATATCGCGCGCACCGATGGTGACGATCTGGCTCGCGCCCAGATGGATGGCAGCGGACAGCGGGGCCGAGCCTCGCAAGGCGCCATCACCGAAATAGACGCCTTCAAGGTCCACGGCGGGGAAGACGAGCGGCAGGGCGGATGAGGCGAGGATATGTTCTGGTGCCAGCTGCGCGCGATGACCGCTCCGCCGGGCGCGCTCCCACGGGCCGATATCGGCGGACGCCACGAAATACGTATAGGCGCGCCCCGTCGCGTAGGAAGACGCCGTAATGGCAAGCGCCCGCAATGGGCTGTTGCCGACCGCGCGATTGACCTCCTCGAAATCGACATGCTGCAGGAGCAGTTCACCCAGAGGGCTGTTATCAAGAAGGGAGGGCGGCGGATGCGCGCCTGCCCAGCCGAAGAAGAGGGAGCTAGCCCATTTGCGAAGGCGGCCCCTGACATCCCGGCCACGTGTTGTGAAGATCTGGTCGCAATGAAGTGAGCGCCAGATTTCCTCTAATTTCCTTGCTCCTGCGGCGAAATTCTCAGGTTCTGTCGCAAGAACGCTGGCATTGAGCGCGCCAACCGACACACCAGTAATGACCGGAAAGGGCTGGGTGCCCTCGGGGGTCAGCTTTGCCAACGCCTTGAGGACGCCAACCTGATAGGCGCCACGTGCGCCACCACCGGTCAGGACGAGGGCCCGGGTCATGATGCTGGCTCCTTTACACAGTTGATGACGCCCCCGTGACATCTGTTGCGAGCGCGCGCAAAAGCAGGGCCTTTCGCGGCCAGTAGAGGGTCCAGAACATGAGAGTGATCGTCTGCGGCGCTGGCCGCGTCGGCTATGGGATTGCCGCGCGGCTTGCCCAGGAAAAGGCGAATGTCACCGTCATTGATCAGGCAGCGAGCCTGATCCAGCAGGTGACCGAGCGGCTTGATGTGCGCGGCGTTGTCGGCTCGGGCTCCTATCCGGAGATCCTGTCCGAAGCGGGCGCGGCCGAAGCTGACATGATCATCGCCGTGACGGCCTCCGATGAAGTGAATATTGTTTCCTGTCAGATCGCGCATTCGCTTTTCTCTATTCCGACCAAGATCGCCCGGATTCGGGCGCAAAGCTATCTCGACACGCGTTACGCAGACGTTTTCAGCCGCGACAATATCCCGATCGATGTCGTGATTTCACCGGAGCATGAGGTCGCGCAAGCGGTCCTGCAGCGGATGACGACGCCTGCGGCCTTCGACATCAAGGCTTTCGCTGAGGGCCGTGTCTGGTCCGTCGGGCTGAAGCTGGGGGAGGACTGCCCGATCCTCGCAACGCCCTTGCGGCAGGTGCGAGAGCTTTTCCCTGACTTGATGATCACTGTCGTGACGGTCCATCGCGGCACGTCGTTGTTCAGGCCGACGGGCGAGGACCAACTTGAAGCCGGTGACGAGATCTATTTCGTCTGTGACCGTGACCGGGTGAACCGGGCGATCGGCATTCTGGGTCAGGAGCAGATCCAGGCCAAACGCGTGATCATTATCGGCGGCGGACATATCGGTTTTGATGTTGCCAAAAGCCTTGAGAAGCTCGGCCAGAGCCGCATCCGCCTGATCGAGAGTGATGCCAATCGCGCTTCCGCCATTGCCGAAGAGCTGACCCGAACGATTGTTCTCAACGGCGATGGGCTTGATCGGGAGATCCTGCGTGAGGCAGGCGTGGCAGAAGCCGAGACAGTCGTCGCGCTCACCAACTCGGATCAGATCAACCTTCTCTCTGCCATCATCGCCAAGCGCGAAGGGGCAAGGCGGACGAATATTCTCGTCAACCAGCCCTCATACGGGCCGCTCAGCCAGTCAGTGGGGATCGACCGGTTCATCGACCCGCGAGCCATCACCATCTCGACGATCCTCCAGCATGTCCGCCGGGGACGGATCAAATCGGTCTATTCGATCCTCGATGGACAGGCCGAACTGATCGAGGCTGTGGCGCTTGAGACATCGAGCCTCGTCGGCTCTCCCTTGAGCGAAAGCGAGTTGCCCAAGGGCGTCGTCATCGGGGCGATTGTACGCGGCGGCGAAGTTGTCCTGCCGCGCTCCGACACTGTGATCGAGCCCGGAGATCGTGTCATCCTGATGGCGCTGCGTGAGGATGTGGCGAGTGTCGAGCGGATGTTCCGTGTCGGCATCGAATATTTTTAAGCGGCGGCGCCCGGCAGATGAGACTAGGCCCCATTTCGCGATTTGTGTCTTATGCCTGCCTCGCGGTGGGTGGGGCCATGATCGTGCCGTGGGTCCTTGCCTGGTCGCATGCTGGTGAAAGCCCGGCCGGCTATCTTCTGGGGATCTTCATTTCGCTCAGTCTGGGTGGGCTCTTCCTTGCGGTCGGGCTCGGCTATACGCGAAAGCCCATTGTGCGGAGTGGGATGCGGGAATTGTTCCTTGCCCTGCTGATCTTCTGGGGCGGTATTCCGTTTCTGGCGGCCATTCCCTTTGTCATTGGCGGGATGCCGATCCATGACGGATGGTTCGAGGCCGTCTCTGCCCTGACGACGACTGGGGGCTGGCTTTCCGATCCGGCAGCGCACGCAACCGATCATGACATGATCTATAGGGCGAGCCTGCAATGGCTCGGCGGCCTGGTCACACTTGCAACGGCAGGGGCCGTGTTCGTCCGGCCAGAATTCACAGGTGTCGCGCCGCTTGTACCGCCATTCTCTCGCGGGGAGAGCGGATCATTCATTCGCGCGTTTGACCGGGCCGTCTGGACCTTCCTGCCGGTCTATGCCTGCATCACGGCGGCAGGGTTTCTCTGCTTTCTTTTTGCCGAAGTGCCGATTGTCGATGCAGCGACTATGGCGATGTCCTTCCTGTCGACCGGCGGGTTCGTGCCGGCGGCAGGGGGCATACTGAGCTATTCGCCAGCTGCGATCTCAATTGCCATGATCCTGATGTGCTTCGGCGCCGTCAATTTTATCGTTATTTCAGGTCTGGTCCTGTCACGCAGCAGCCGGATGCGATCAACGCAGGATGAAGAAACAGCCGCCTTCATCATCCTCCTGCCGCTCATGACGCTGCTCTACTGGCTCTCTGCAGGGGCTGGAGACCTCGATCTGCTGATCCCGCAATTCTACAATGCCGTCTCCATTCTCTCGACCAATGGTCAGATCATCGGAGAAAGCCCGGCGCTTCTGCCCGTGTTGGTGACGGCGGTCATCGGGGGAGCTGCTGTCTCAACCGCTGGCGGGGTAAAGTTGATGCGATGGCTCGTCACTATCCGGCGAACGGGGCAGGAGCTCTGGAAGCTGACCCATCCGGGCGGCGTTCTGGGCAAGCAGCCGCATGTCAACGAGCTCGGGATCTGGATCCATGCGCTCGCATTCACCATGCTTCTGGCGCTCATCGTCCTCCTGACGGCATTTTTCGGGCATCCTCTTGAGACGAGCGCAACCGCGGCAGTGGCTGTCGTTGCCAATGCGGGGCCTCTGATCGATCTCGCCCCTCAAATGACGGCGGACTATGCAAGGTTCGAAGCGCCTTTACGCGGTTTTCTGGGGCTCGCCATGATTGCCGGCCGGCTGGAGCTGGTGGTGTTCATGGTCATGCTCAGCCGCCGTTTTTGGCTTGGCTGACCGTCAGATTTGCCTATTTATGCATTGGAGAAATCCCCAAGCGGCTAATGCGTCTCGACAAATTCAATGTTGCGGTGCAAAAGAGCTTGAACTGAATTGATGATTTGAACGGCACAATGAACGATAAAAAACAAAATCTTCAGGACGTTTTCCTGAACCAGGCACGCAAGTCCAAAGCATATGTGACGGTATTTCTCGTGAATGGCGTCAAGCTGCAGGGGATTATCACCTGGTTTGACAACTTCTGCCTGCTTCTCAAGCGGGACGGGCAGGTGCAGCTTGTTTACAAACATGCCGTGTCAACGATCATGCCATCAGGTCCGATCGATCTGCGACTGGGTGAAGAGGACGACGAGGAGTACTGATTTTGGGTCCAGAAGACAGCGAAGCTTACGAACACGCGTCTCTTGACCATGCGATTGTCCTCCACCCGCACCTGTTCCGTGAACAGAATGGATTGCGAAGCGCCGAAGAGCGCCTTGAAGAAGCTGTCGGCCTGACGGCCGCCATCAAGCTGACCATCACCGATGCGCAGATCGTGACTCTTTCCGAGGCGCGCCCCGCAACGCTGATTGGACGAGGCAAAGTCGAAGAGATCCGTACCGCGCTCGATATGACGGAGCCACGGCCGGGGCTTGTCATCGTCAATGCGAATCTGACGCCGGTGCAGCACCGGAACCTCGAGAATGAATGGAAGGCGAAGGTCCTCGACCGGACAGCGCTGATCCTGGAGATCTTTGGTGCACGCGCTCAGACCAAGGAAGGCCGCCTGCAGGTCGCGCTTGCGCATTTGAATTACCAGCGCTCGCGTCTGGTCCGCTCCTGGACTCACCTTGAACGCCAGCGCGGGGGGGCCGGGTTCCTTGGTGGTCCGGGTGAACGCCAGATCGAGGCTGACCGCCGGATCCTTGCTGACAAGATCGACCGGCTGAAAGCCCAGATCGAGCAGGTGCGCCGTACACGGACCCTCCAGCGCGCCAAACGCAAGAAAGCGCCGCATCCGGTGATCGCGCTGGTCGGCTATACCAATGCCGGCAAATCAACCCTCTTCAACCGGATGACCGGGGCGGGGGTGATGGCGGAGGATCTACTCTTTGCCACCCTCGATCCGACCATGCGGGCCGTCGATCTGCCCGGTGTCGGGCGGGTGATCCTGTCCGATACGGTGGGGTTCATCTCCGACCTGCCGACCGATCTTGTGGCCGCCTTCCGGGCGACGCTCGAGGAAGTTCTGGAAGCCGACATTATTCTGCATGTGCGGGATATTGCGCATCCTGAAAGTGACGCGCAGCGGCATGATGTGATTTCCGTTCTCGGCAATATCGGTATCGAGGAAGATGATCTGGAGCGGCAGGTCATCGAGGTCTGGAACAAGATCGACCTACTTGATGAAGAAGACTGCTCGACCGCGATGTCGGTCTCGAAGCTTCGCAGCGAAGGCGCCGAGGGCAGCCTTGAAGACCCGATCATCGTAGCGGTGAGTGCCTTTGAGGGGATCAATCTCAGCGCGTTGTTTGCCGCCATCGATGAACGTCTTACACGCGAATTCAATCATTATACGGTGGTTCTGGGGCCAGAAGATGGCGCAGCTGAAGCCTGGCTGCACCAGAATGGCGATATCCAGACGATAGAGCCAGCAGACCAGCAGGGCGGGCGCCTGATCTCCGTTCGCCTTGGGGAAAAGGGCGCGGGGCAATTCCAGTCAAAATTCAGCCTTGTTCTGAATCAAGATGGTCTGGACGCGCAGCCCCTCAAGGATACATCGATCGCATGAAAAATCTTCTCTCTGCCATATTGATGTTTAGCGTCAGTATGGGGATGGCGACGGCAGAAGAACCGGCGAATGCAGGGGCGGATGTTCATCTTTTCTATTTCCATGGCCGGATCGTTGAGGATGGCTTGCCTGCCATTCACCCGACATTCGGAGAGTATCAGTTCAAGGATATCGTAACCGCGCTGGATCGTCCGGGGATAAGTCTTCACGCCAAACAGCGGGGACCGGACGCAGATGTCGAAGCCGAGGCCATGGAAGCAGTCGCGGCGATCAACGCGCTCGTCGCTGACGGCGTGCCGGCGGATCACATCGCGATTGTGGGGGCGTCCAAGGGCTCTCTGATTGCTTCCCGCGTGTCACATGAGCTCGGCGATCGGCAAATGAAGCTTGTCATTCTCGCCGGGTGCTGGCCCAGCATGGTCGAGACCCTGATCGCCAATGAGCAATTCGTCTTCGGGGATGTCCTTGAAATCCGGGATATCGAAGACAAAGGCCTTGAGCCGGGCTGCGACGAACTGATCGACGCGTCACCCGGTGTGACGAGGCATAAGGCGATCGTGACCGAACTTGGTGTCAGTCACGGCCTGATCTATCGTCCCTATAAGGAATGGCTGGAGCCGACCCTTGAATGGGTGACGGCGGAGTAATTACTCCTCCGCCGTCAGGGCCTCACGCATCACATAATAGATAAAACTTTGCTCGACGACACCGGAGAGCAGGTGCGCCTGCGGACCGCTGGCAAAGATCGCGACATCCTGACCGCCATGGGTCTCTGAGTATGACGGGATGATGGATTGCTGGCGGTAATCGATGCTTTGCGCTTCCTCGTCACTCACGAAGGGACGTTCGGTAGGACCTTCTGAGCTCGAGCCTGCAAAGGGCGAGCCCGGACCATTGCCATAAGCGAGCGTTGTGTAGGGCTTGCCGTCCGCCGCCGGGCTGAGTGTTGTCGCCGGTTCGCCGGCGCTGGTGACGCTTTTGACGAGGCCAAGGATCGGATTGCCGCGTTGCGGATAACCCTGGAAGACGAGGGTGTGGCCGTGATCGGCAGTCACGATGATCAGCGTATCTTCCGCATTCGTCTTATCGAGTGCTGTTGCAATGGCCGCATCGAATGCGCCGACATCTTCAAGCGCTCGAGCGGCATTGCCCCCGTGGTGGGCGTGATCAACCCGGCCGCCTTCGACCATCAGGAAGAAGCCTTCATCACCGCGTGACAGCTTGTCGATGGCGAACCCGGTCATCTTGGCCAGCGTCGGCTCGCCCGCGCTGTCCTCATTGAGATCAGCGCTATATTGCATGTGGCTTGGCTCAAAGAGGCCAAGCACCTGACCGTCCGCCTCCGGATCGAGGGCCTCAAAGCCTTCCCGGTTCCAGACAAAGCGATTGTCCTTGGCGAGGGCTGTCCATTCAGCCGTCAGGTCCCGGTCATCTTCGCGTTCACCTGTCTCGTCATCATATTCCGGGTCCGTCACGCTTTTGGGCAGGAATTTCTCCCGGCCCCCGCCGAGAGCGACATCCAGCCGGTAGCGGGCCCCTGCAATGATGAGCTGGCTCGCAATATCCATACAGTTCGCATCTTTGGGTAGATCTGTATCACTCTCCCAATTGCGGTTGGCCGCGCTGGCATAGACAGCAGCCGGGGTCGCGTGCGTGATCCGTGCGGTCGAGATGACCCCGATGCGGGCACCCACAGCATCTGCATCCTTCATGATCGTGCTGAGCGGTTTTGCCTTGCCGGCTTCGCAATCGCCCCGCGGGACGGTCTGGTCGACATTGATGACGCCGGATTTGGTCTTACGGCCCGACATCATGGCGGTGGCCGTCCCGGCACTGTCCGGTGTCTGCGCATTTGTATTGTATGTCTTGGAAAGCCCAGCCCAGGGCAGGCTGTCCATCGCCAACACATGGTCTTCACCCGGACCGCCAAGTTTTTGCCCAGCGAGGATCCGGGCTGCCGTGACGGTCGTGATATCCATGCCGTCCGCAATGAACAGGATGACATTCTTGGCTCGCCCGTTGTTCGGCACCTGCGCCTTGGCGGCAGCAAGGGTTTCCTCTCCCATCTTTTCCCAATCGACAGGCTCGACGGTCGCGGGCTGGGCGAGGAGGGCGGCGGACATCAGAAGTGAGAGCATGGGGTTTCCCTTTGGTCGAAAGGTTTGCGGCGCCTGCTAGCGGCTTTTTGTGTCAGTCAGGCGACAGAAGGCGCCTCCGGCCTGCCATCTCTAATCAATGTAGGGCTCGAGTTTTTCCAGCTCCAGCGTGTAGGCGGTATCGCCCAGATCATTCTCGTTGGGTTTCACCCGCATCGTGCCGGTGACCCAGACGGGATCCCACAGGCCTTTCGATTCAACCGGTTTCTCCGCGGTATCAACGAAGACGATCTGGTTCGGCGGTGGCGGGGGCACATGGATGCAGGCGCCATAATAAGGGACGAGCAGGAACGCCCGAACACGGCCGCGCTCGGTATAATCGAGCGGCAGCATGAAGCCCGGCATCTTTATATAGGCGCCATCAAGTTCGGCGACGGTTTCGGCCGATCCGGTCTGCTGGCCGATCTTTTCATGATCAAGCTCAGGGGCTTCGACCTCTTCGACCCCTTCGGGAACAAGATCGTTCCAGCTGATCTCCTGCGGCTCGGCAGGCTGAAGGAGAGAAAGGGCGGCAATGAGGAATGTCATGATCATGACCGCTTGCTACCTCATGCCGCGCCAAAGGGCGAGATGTGGCGGCTGGTCGCGGGCGCCGTAAGGGTTACAGTCCTGAAAACCGGTGCTGCAGCAACCCCGTGACCCGTCCGGGAAAGACGCGATAGGCTGCGGCTCGACAATGACAGTTTCAGGAAGAGGAAACCGACGACGATGATCAAGACCTCCCGCGACCGCATGACCGATGCTGCGCTCTTTGAAGAAGCGCCCGATGTGTTCTGGAAGGGGGTCGCAGAGCGGCTGAAATGGATGACGCTGCCGAGCGAGATTTCGGATGTCTCCTTTGATAAGGATGACCTGCATATCCGTTGGTATGCAGACGGCACACTCAATGTCGCCGAGAACTGTGTTGATCGTCATGCCGAGGCTCGCCCCGACGATACCGCGATCCTGTGGATCGGGGATGAGCCGGGCACCTCGAAGGAGATCAGCTGGCGCGAGCTGCATCACGAAGTCTGCCACATGGCAAATGTGCTCAAAGCCCGCGGGGTCGGGCGCGGTGACCGTGTGATCCTCTATATGCCGATGATCCCGGAGGCGGCCTATGCGATGCTGGCCTGCGCACGGATCGGGGCGGTCCATTCTGTCGTGTTCGGCGGGTTCAGCCCAGAGGCGCTGGCGAGCCGGATCGAGGATTGCGGCGCCGTTGCGGTGATCACCGCCGATGAGGGTCGGCGCGGCGGCAAGACCGTGCCGCTCAAAGCCAATGTCGATGCGGCGTTGGCGCGGGTGTCGGGCGTCCGGCTGGTCCTGACGGTTCAGGTTACCGGCAAGGACATCCATTTCGTGCATGGCCGGGATTACTGGTGGCATGAGGCGCGGGAGGAAGTCCCCACCGATTGTCCTACCGAGGAAATGTCGGCGGAAGATCCGCTTTTCATTCTTTATACGTCAGGTTCAACGGGCAAGCCCAAAGGCGTCCTTCACACGAGCGGGGGGTATCTGGCCTGGGCGAGCTATACTCATGACATGATCTTTCAGTGCGATCCCGGCGATGTCTACTGGTGCGCGGCGGATGTCGGCTGGATCACCGGGCACAGCTATATCGTCTATGGACCGCTCGCCAATGGCATCACGACAGTGATGTTCGAAGGCGTGCCGACATGGCCCGATGCAGGCCGGTTCTGGGCCGAGATCGAGCGTCATAAGGTCAATGTGCTCTACACCGCGCCGACGGCCATCCGTTCCCTGATGAAAGACGGTGATTCCTTCGTGACCAAATATGACCGTTCGTCACTGAAAGTGCTTGGTAGTGTCGGCGAGCCGATCAATCCGGAGGCGTGGCGCTGGTATCATGAGGTCGCTGGTGACGGAAAAGTGCCGATCGTGGATACGTGGTGGCAGACCGAGACCGGCGGTGTCCTGATCAGCCCCATTCCGGGCGACCCCATGACCAAGCCCGGTGCCGCGACCAAGCCGATGCCGGGGATCAAAACGGCGCTCCTTGATCAGGATGCCAAGCCGATTGAAGGGGCGGGGAATGGCAGCCTTGTACTGACATCCTCCTGGCCCGGACAGATGCGCACGGTATATGGCGATCATCAGCGTTTTATCGATACCTATTTCTCTGCCTTTCCCGGCAATTACTTTACCTCGGACGGCGCACGGCGGGACGAGGATGGTGACATCTGGATTACGGGCCGTGTCGATGACGTGATCAATGTCTCCGGCCACCGCATGGGCACGGCAGAGGTCGAAAGCGCGCTTGTCGCCCATGAAGCGGTCGCCGAAGCCGCTGTTGTGGGGTATCCGCACGATATCAAGGGGCAGGGCATCTGGTGCTATGTCATCCTCAAAGCGGGGCATACGTCGCATGACAGTCTCGGCAAGGAGTTGCGCCAGCAGGTCAGGACCGAGATCGGCCCGGTCGCGACGCCGGATGTGATCCAGATCGCCCCCGGCCTGCCCAAGACACGTTCCGGCAAGATCATGCGCCGCATCCTGCGCAAGATTGCTGAAGGGGAGACGTCCTCGCTGGGCGATACTTCAACCCTCGCGGAGCCTGAGATCGTCGATGTCCTGATCCGTGGGGCGGAAGGGGAGCGGAGCTAGCCCTCAGGGAACCAATTTCGGCCCGCTGCGTTTCTGTGATGCGCCTGCTCTGGGGCGCCATACTTGAAGCAGATATTCGGGAAGTAATTGTTATGGACAAGGAGCATTTGAAAGGGGCCGCCAAGAAAACGGAAGGCTCCGTCAAGGAATCTGTTGGCAAGGCGACCGATAACAAGAAGCTCGAAGCCGAAGGCAAGAAAGACAAGGCCGAAGGTGAGCTTCGCAAGGCTGCCGGTGATGTCAAAGACGCCGTGAACAATTAAGCGACTTTTCAATCCGTGATCGTGATGCCGTGGGCTCGTCCCGCGGCATCATTTTTTTGTGCTTTAGAAAAATGAGAACCCTTTGTCCGCTCCGGCGTTCTACTTAAGCGATCAAGCAGCAAACGACCCCAGCGAGGTTCCGATGCATAGGCAATTCGTGATTGGCAGTATCAAACTGGCGCATGGCCTCGTGAAAGAGGCCGCCGGACGGCTGATTGGCCGGCCAGGCTGGCAGAAAGACGGGCGGATCATCCGCGCGGAAGGGCGTATCCGCCAGCAGATGAAAGACAGGCTGGAGGCGGATTAATCCGCCTCCGTAAGTGAAATATAGTCTCGCCGTCTTAGGCGGGGATTACATTTTTTCCCGTGCAATATGATCGTCAATGACGCGGCCGAGCACCGTCATCGGCACATTCCCGCCAAGGACGACCGCGTCGTTGAAACGGCGGAAATCATATGCATCGCCAAGCTCGGCTTGGGTCTTCTGGCGTAGGCGGTTGATCGCGGTATGCCCGACCTTGTAGCCGCAGGCCTGCCCCGGCCATGAGCAATAGCGGTCCACCTCGCTTGCGACTTCTTCCGGGTTCGATCCGTTTTCATTGACGAACCAGTCGACCCCCTGCTGGCGGGTCCAGCGTTTGGCGTGAAGGCCGGTATCGACAACCAGGCGGCAGGCCCGGAAGGCGAGGGACTGAAGATAGCCCAGTCGGCCCACGGGGAAATCGTCATAAACGCCCAGCTCATCGGCGATCTGCTCGGCATAAAGCGCCCAGCCTTCCGAATACGCATTAAAGGCGAGGAGGGAGCGGATCAGCGGCTGCTTGAACGCATATTCGCCCTGCCAGACATGGCCGGGGATCGCCTCGTGATAGGTGAGATCCATCAGCGAATATTTCGAATGGAGTTTCGGGGTCCGCAGGTTGATCCAGAAATGCCCCGGCTGCTTGCCGTCAATTGACCCGGCGCCGCCATAGGCGCCAGGCGCGCCAGCCTCGACCTCGACTGGGATGCGCGTGACCTCAAGGAAGCCCGGCACGAGTGTTTCGAAGGCATCCGGCATCCGCCCACGGATGTCCTCGAGCGTTGCATGGATAAAATCCATGATCTCTTGACGGCCTTCATCGCCATCGGAGAACTGGTAGCGCGGGTCTTCGGCGAGCGCGGTCATCCGGGCGCCGACAGAGCCTTCGGTATAGCCGATCGAGCGCAGGATCGGGTCCATCTCGGCATGAAGGGCTTTGAGTTCCTCGCGGCCCATTTCATGGACTTCGTCGGGCGTCATGGTCGTCGTCGTGCTGGCCGCCAGCGCCCAGGCGTAATATTCCTCACCCTGCGGAATGTCCCAGATCCCTGCATTGCTGTTGGCCTGCGGCGCAAAGCCTTCAAGCGCATCGATCTGGCGTTGAAGGGCGGGGCGGATCTCCTCCTCGGCAATGGCGAGCGCCTTGGCGGCGTAATCGCCCTCCATGCCCTCTGTCCGGCCGGCAAGCGATTTGACAATGCTCCAGTCGGCGGTCTCTGCGCCTTGCGCGCCATGCATCTGGCCGAGGGTTTTGGCCATCAGGAAATCAGGCAGGATGACGCCCTGATTGCCTTCGGCGATGACGCGTTCGGTCTCGCCATCAAGCTGGCCGGCGTAAGCCGACATGCGCTCAAGATAGGCGTCGGCATCTTCCGGCGTTTCGATCGAATGCGCGGAATCAAGGAAGCTGGGGATTTCGACAAATGAACCGATATTCTGCGCCACCGTGTACGGCGCATTTCGGTAGGACCAGTTCGAATTGAGGAGCGCCACATCGCCATAGGGGTAGTCGAACCCTTCGGATGTTCGCTCAAAGACTGTGCGCACAACATCGAGATTGAGCGCTTCGTCATCAGACAATGTGCTGGTGTCAACCTCGTTCATCTTCGCAAGGAGCGCGCGGGTTTTCTCGGCGATTTTCGCCTGTCCCGCCGGAGAGCGATCCGTCAGCTTTGATTTGAGCGCTGCATACTCCTCGCTATCGATGCCGAAGCTGGAGGCGCTTTCAGGATAGGCATTGAGGATGAAATCCGTCGTCTCCTTCATCAGCCCTTCGACATTTGCCGCCGGGGTTCCAGCGGGGGCAGGCGCGGCAGCGGTGTCGGCGGCCTTCTCCTTCCCGCAGGCGGGCAGGGCGGCAAGCACCACAAAGGCGGTTGAATTCTGAAGGAGCGAACGGCGCGAAATGGTCATGGAGGTCCCCATTATCTTGAGATGGGCGGCAACGTAGAGGATATGGTTGAGACAAGGAACCGCTGAGAGGGTGCCCATGGACTGGGACAGTGCCGATTACATTATGGCTGCCGCCATTCTGGGCAGTGCCGCGCTGGCCGTCAGGCTGCTGTTGCGCATCAGGATGAAGCCCATCCTGGTGCTGGTGCTGGTGTTTGCGGTCCTGACGGCGGTGCTGCTCCTTTGGGCGGAGCTGGCCGTCGGGATTTTCCACTGAGCGGACGCCCAGAGGCAGGCCCCGTGAGGCCGGCCAGTTGTCGCTAACCCGGCGACTACCGGCCGAGATAATAGAGCCCGAGCCGGCAGACAGCCCAGAAGACCCCTGTAACCGCTGTGGCGATCAGCATCAGGACAAAGTCCGGCTGGTAGATCTGCAGCGTCCGCAACGGCACGCCGAAGAATTGCGGGATCAGATAAACCGCCATGACGGCCACACCGATGGTCATGAGAAGCGGGAACCAAAGGCTGAACGCGCCAGCCGCGCCGGATTTTGCCCGCAGGCCATCGCGGTGGGTGGCGGCCCAGAGGAGGCTGAGCACGAAAAACACCGGCAGCAGCGCGAAGATGAGATAGAGTGATTTCGGCCCCCATTCCGCAGCGGCAGTGCCCGGATCAAGGCCTAGGCCGATAGCGGTGATACCTTCGCGTAAGTGGAGGGTCGAGGCAAAGCCGAAGCCGCTGCCTGAATTGACGAGCGCGACCGAGCCTTTTCGTTCCGCCGGATAAAGCGCGGCGAGCGTTTCTACCCCGGGGCTGATCCCGGCGTGATAGGCAATCTGCCGCTCGGTATCGAGATACCAGCCGAAGCCGTAAAAGGGCGAGGCGTCACTGGCGGGGCTGAGCATCGCGGTTTTGCTCTCGGCGCTGATGATGTCGTCCTGCCCGTTCAGCATGACGGCGAGATAGAGGGCGAGATCCGGCGCGGTCGCGACAATGCCGCCCGCCGGGGCGGTCACCTTTTGCGGCCGGTTATCCTTCACGGCGCGCTTCATGCCGAACCAGGGTGTGTGCCCGACAGCCATTTCCTCATGAAGCTGACCATCAGCGACAAAGCTGTGCGCCATACCAATGGGCGCCAGTATCTCGGCATTCACGAAACTCGCGTAATCCTCGCCGCTGATCTCTTCGATGAGGGCGCCAAGGATCAAATAATTGGCGTTCGAATATTGCCACCGCGTGCCCGGTTCATGGGCGAGGGGCCAACCCGCGATCAGCTCTACCTGTTGGGAGAGTTCGCTCGCGCCGCCATTCTCATCTTTGTGCCGATCATTCCCCTGATAGGTGGAATAGCCGCTAGTGTGGCTGAGCAATTGCCGGATCGTGACATCGCTGCCCGGCTGGCTAGCAAAGCCCGGCAGATAGGTGGAGATCGTCGTGTCCAGATCGACGCGTCCGTCCTCGACCAGCATCATGACTGCCATGGCGGTAAAGCTCTTTGAAATCGAGCCGATGACGAAAGGCGTGTCCGTCGTCATTTTCCGCCCGCTGCCCTGAAGGATCTCGCCATGGGCGCCAGACGCCAAGGCGCCGTCATCTGTCACCGCATAGGTGACGCCGGGCGCGCCGGAGACGGGCAGCTCGGCCGCGATGAATTCCTCAATCGGGCCAGAGGCTTGGCGCGCCATCGCGACGCCGCCGATCATGACCGCGATGAATATAAGGAATGTCCGCATGACTTGCCCCTCCGCTGCAACGCGAGGCTTAGCACACTCTGCTCCGCCGCAAAGGGCCTTGGCTTGGGGAGTTCAAGCGCTTCCTGAATTGAGAAGGGTATGGGGGAGGCTGAAAGTGCGGGGATAAGTTTGGCCATTCTGTTGGGGGAGGAAATTCTCCCTGCACGTCGGCATTAGTTCAGCATCGTTCTGCGGTGTTTCCCAAGACATCACACCTCGCTCCCTTGCAATGGCGAGGCGAATGCCCAAGTGTCGCCCCTTTACGCAACCACGGGAATTTTTATGACTCACGCACAGGAAGGCGACACGATCCTGATCAATTACACCGGCAGTTTTGCGGACGGCACGACGTTCGACAGCTCGGAAGGCCGAGAGCCGCTGGAGTTCCAGCTTGGCGCCCGGCAGGTCATTCCCGGCCTTGAAAAGGCGCTGATCGGTATGGAAGAGGGCGAGAAAAAGCAGGTCACGATCACGCCCGCCGAAGGCTATGGCGAACGTGACGAGGCCCGCGTGCAGAGCGTGCCGCGTGCTCAGTTACCGAACAATATGCCGACCGAGCCGGGCACCCGCTTGACCATGCAGACCCAGGACGGGCAGGCCGTGCCGGTCGTGATAACCGAAGCCACCGATGAGGCGATTACACTGGACACGAACCATCCGCTGGCCGGTCATGACCTAACCTTCGATGTCGAAGTGGTAGAGATCAAGAAGGCGGCTTAGCCGCGAGCAAACAAGCAAGAGAATGCCCGCCCCGGAAGGAGCGGGCATTTTTGTTTGTCAGCTCAAAGCTTTGAATCCAGCTCCGGCAGCACGTCGAACAGATCGGCGACGAGCCCGTAATCGGCGACGGAGAAGATCGGCGCTTCCTCGTCCTTGTT
>NZ_QUQO01000005.1 GCF_003399445.1 Parvularcula marina
CCACGCAACCCCCACGCACGCTCGGGGGGCAAGGGGTGCCCGCCCGCCTCCACGCTCCCCGCACTCGCACAGGCCCAACCCTTCCTAGGACCTCGCCTCCACTTTTCCAAGGGATCCCATCCACCCTCTTCCTGCCTCTCAAAACTAACCCTAACTTCAACCTCTCAGCTGGGGCTCCGCTGCCATCCTCACCCTCCCTCCCCCACGCTCGCGGTGGCCCTCCCCATTCCCTCTGAGCTCCCTTCCCCTCCACGCAGCTAACCCTCCTGCACTCAACCCCCATACCCGCCCTGCACTGAAGCCCGTCCCTCCCCAAACACGCACCTTTCCCCCAAACACGTCCTGGGACCTTCCATCCCCCTTTTCCCAAGCGTCCTAGGCACCCTCTTCCCTTCTCACAAAGATAAAACACAAACCTACCTTGGACCTGCCCGCTGCAGCCCTGCTCACACCCTCAGCTCCTTCACCCATGCTCGCTCGCCGCGGTGTCCCTCAGCAGTCGCTCCCGGGGCTCCCTTCCCCGGCACGCACGCAACCCCCACGCACGCCACGGCACGCACGCAACCCCCACGCAGGCGCTCTGCACAACCGGATCCACGCCCCCCTCGCCCCTGTCTGCCCCCACCCACACCCCCACCCCTCCTGGAAACTTTCCCCATCCGTTCAAAGGCATCCAACCTATCCACCCCTCTACCCCCTTCTCAAACAAACAATCAAACGAACAAACACACACAGCAAGCCAAAAACCAAAACAAAAACCACCTCACTTGAACCTGTCTGCTGGACCTCCACTGACAGCCTTACCTCAGTCCTCAGTCCCCCCCTGCTCGCCCTGGCCCTCAGCACTCCCTTCAGCTCTCCCTTCCCCTCTGTTCAGGCACTACCCACAAGCCCCTCCCAGCTGCCCTGGCCCATTCCCACACGAACCCCTCTGGGCTCCTTTCCTGACATCCTTCCGCTCCCATGTGCTAAGGGGTCCTCATCCTCCACCCTCTTCCCCCCTCACACCAACCAACCAAAAACCAAAAACCAACAACAAAAACCACCACCACCGCAGCAGCCACCAAAACCTACCTTGAACCTATCCCCTAGAATGCCCCTCACAACCTCCCCGCAGGGCCCCAGGCTCTCCGTGTCCCTCTCCATTCCCTCCGGCCTCCCTTCCCCTGCACCCACGCAACCCCCACGCACGCTCGGGGGGCAAGGGGTGCCTGCCCGCCTCCACGCTCCCCGCACTCACACAGGCCCAACCCTTCCTAGGACCTCGCCTCCACT
>NZ_QUQO01000006.1 GCF_003399445.1 Parvularcula marina
GCCCCACACGGGTTAACCTCGCCACTGATCACTAACTCGCAGGCTCATTCTTCAAAAGGCACGCTGTCACAGCTACTAAGGCTGCTCCAACGGTTTGTAAGCAAACGGTTTCAGGTACTATTTCACTCCCCTCCCGGGGTACTTTGCACCTTTCCCTCACGGTACTTGTCCGCTATCGGTCATCTGGAAGTATTTAGGCTTATCAGGTGGTCCTGACAGATTCACACGGGATTTCTCGGGCCCCGTGCTACTTGGGATACTCTTCGGACCATTGCAACATTTCGACTACCGGGCTGGCACCGTCTATGGCTGGGCTTTCAATCCCATTCGTCTATATCACTTTGTAATCCTTGCTG
>NZ_QUQO01000007.1 GCF_003399445.1 Parvularcula marina
TCTGGGCCCGCGGTATCAACCAACACTCCCGGGCGACTCGGGTTCGGGTCCGAAGTCCTGTGGTCGACCAGCTGTCCCGGGCAACACGGGCCTGTGCCCGATGTCCTGCTGGGTGGACCAGCTGTCCCGGGGAACTCGGACCCGGGTCCGAGGGCCCACGAGGTCGACCAGCTGTCCCACGCGACTCGGCCCTGGGTCCGAAGACTTGTGGTGTCGACCAGATGTCCCGGGTGTCTCGGGGCCGGTTCCGAGGGACTACAGGGTCGACAGGCCCTCCCGGTCCACTCGGACCCGTGTCCGAGGTCCCACGGGTTCGACCAGCTGTCTCGGGCGACCAAGGCCAGGGTCCTTGGGCCCTCGGTGTCGACCTGCTGTCCAGGGCACTCGGGTCCGGGTCCGAGGGCCCGTGGGGTCGACCAGCAGTCCTGGGCGTCTCAGGCCTGTGCCCGAGGGCCCGCGGTGTCCACCAGCTCTCCCGGACTACTCGCGCTCGGGTCCAAGGGCCTGCCAGGTGGACCAGATCTCCCGGGCGACTCGGGCCAGTATCCGAGGCCCTGCGATGTCGACCAGCTGTCCTGGGCAACTCGCGCTGGGGTCCGAGGTCCCGTGGGGTCGACCAGCTATCCCGACCGACTCGTCCTGGGTTTCAGCTGACGTGGGATCGACCAGTTGTCCCGGCCAAGTCGGTCCCGGGTCCAAGGGGCCGCGGGTCGACCAGCTGTCCCAGCGGCCTCGGACCCTAGTCTGAAGAGCTGTGGGGTCGACCAACTATCCCGGCCGACTCAGAGGCGGGTCCGAGGAGCTGTGGGGTGGAATCGCTCTCCCGGCCGACTTGGTCCTGCGCCCGAGCTGACACAGGAGCAACCAGCTATCCCGGCCCTTTTGGTCAGTGTTCCGAGCTGGGGAGGGGTCGATCAGCTGTCCCGGCCGACTCAGACCCGGGTCCGAGGAGCTGCGGGGATGACCAGCTATCCCGCCAACTCGGCCAGGGTTCGAGCTGACGCGGGTCGTCCAGTTATCGCGGCCAACACGGTCCCGG
>NZ_QUQO01000008.1 GCF_003399445.1 Parvularcula marina
GTGAAAGTCTCGTCCGTAGACGAATTGCTCGACAAACTCAAAAACGAAGCGGGGGTACTCTAATCATGGCCATTCTCGTTATTGCCGATCACGACAATGAAACCCTCAATGACGCCACCGCCAAGACGGTGACCGCCGCCACGGAAATGGACGGGGACATCGACGTCCTCGTCGCGGGCAACGGCGCTGGCAGCGTGGCTGAAGCCGCAGCCAAGATCGCAGGCGTACGAAAAGTGCTGCATGCGGATGATGCGCATTACGCCAAACAGGTCGCAGAACCCATGGCGGAGCTGATCGTCTCGCTCGCAGGTGATTATGACGCGCTCCTCACCCCGGCCGGCACCAATGGCCGCAACTACATGCCGCGCGTTGCCGCGAAACTCGACGTGATGCAGATCTCGGCCATCACAGGGGTCGAAGGCGCGGACACCTTCATCCGCCCAATCTATGCGGGCAATGCGATGGCGACCGTCAAATCGAATGACGCCAAGAAAGTCATCACTGTGCAGGCGACCTCCTTTGAGGCCCCGGCCATGGACGGCTCGGCGAGCGTTGAGACTGTCGGCGCTGCCGCCTTCCCCGGCATCTCGGAATTTGTCGGTGAGGAGCTGACCAAATCCGACCGCCCCGAGCTGCAGGGCGCAAAGATCGTCATCTCGGGCGGCCGGGCGCTCGCCTCATCGGAGAATTTCGAGAAGCTGATTTATCCGATTGCGGATAAGCTGGGCGCCGCCGTTGGCGCATCCCGCGCGGCCGTCGATGCGGGCTATCAGCCCAATGACTATCAGGTCGGCCAGACCGGCAAGGTCGTCGCCCCGGAGCTTTACATCGCTGTCGGTATCTCCGGCGCCATCCAGCACCTTGCGGGCATGAAGGACTCGAAAGTCATCGTTGCCATCAACAAGGACGAGGAAGCGCCGATCTTCTCCGTCGCCGATTACGGGCTCGTCGCCGATCTGTTCGACGTGCTGCCGGA
>NZ_QUQO01000009.1 GCF_003399445.1 Parvularcula marina
CGATTGATGCAGTGGATTCCTTGCATTGTCATTGACTGAAGTGGATTCCATGCAGCATGGTAAAATGCATCCCGATTAAACGCAGTGCATTACATGCAGCATGGCTAAATGGATCCCGAGTGAATGCAGTGGATTTTATGCAGCATGGCCCAAAGCATCCCGATTGAATGCAGTGGATTCCATGCAGCGTCACTGAATGCAGTGGATTCCATGCAGCATGGTAAAATGCATCCCGATTAAACGCAGTGCATTACATGCAGCATGGCTAAATGGATCCCGAGTGAATGCAGTGGATTCCATGCATCGTCATTGAATGCAGTGGATTCCATGCAGCATGGTCAAATGCATCCCGATTGATGCAGTGGATTCCATGCAGTGTCATTGAATGCAGTGGATTCCATGCAGCATGGTAAAATGCATCCCGATTGATGCAGTGGATTCCATGCAGCGGGGTTAAATGGATCCCGATTGAATGCAGTGGATTCCATGCAGCGTGGCCCAATGGATCTCGATTGAATGCAGTGTATTCCATGCAGTGAGGCCCAATGAATCCCAATTGAATGCAGTGGATTCCATGCAGCATGGCGCAATGGATGTCGATTGAATGCAGTGGTTTCCCTGCAATGTGGCACAATGGATCCCGATTGACTGCAGTGGATTCCATGCAGCGTCACTGAATGCAGTGGATTCCATGCAGTGTCATTGAATGCAGTGGATTCCATGCAGCATGGTAAAATGCATCCCAATTGAACGAAGTGCATTCCATGCAGCGGGGTTAAATGGATCCCGATTGAATGCAGTGGATTCGATGCAGCGTGGCCCAATGGAT
>NZ_QUQO01000010.1 GCF_003399445.1 Parvularcula marina
CAGGGAATACAAAGTCCACAGAAGGTAGGCAGGGTCTATTCCCTATGTGTGTGTGTGTGTGTGTGTCTGTGTGTGTGTGTGTGTGTGTGTGTGTGAGAGAGAGAGAGAGAGAGAGAGAGAGAGAAAGAGAGAGAGAAGAGGCGGATGAGCCCAGCTGCCAACACTCTTGCCCCCGAAGCCCCCCATGGATTCCTCAGCACCACACTCCTTCTCACCTACCTGAAGCCCTGATGTGGAAGGCTTGACCAGGGCCAGCTGGCGGTCCAATCCCGAGGCTGTGTGTGTCTGGGCGCCTGCCTCCAAGGAACCCCAAGCACGCCAAAGCCCAGGACCTGTTTCAAGCCTTCCAAACCCACTGCCACCCAACCAGGCGGCGAACCCACCTCCAAATCCGGAAGGCACACCTCCGCCCTCCGCCTGACAGGAGGGGTCTCGGAGGAGAGAGTCCCTGGTGCCCAGGAAACACCTGCACATCCTCGGAGTGCCTGCTGTGGGTGCGTCCCGCTCAAGCCTCCATCCGCCCCCGCCCCCGACGTGGAGCCTGCGCCTTTGGAGCCTTGCCACTCCCACCTCTTAGAGCCTCGGAGCTGCACCTGGGGCCGGAAGGGGCTCTGGCGCCCTCGTGTGGACATAGGCTCGAACAGCCCCTCTCAGGCTGGCCTTCTCTCTCGGGCTCAGCAGTCCCCGGGGCTGCTTGGGCTGGGGCCCAGAGGAGGGTGGGGGCTCCATCCCCCGCCAAGAAGGGCCCTTCCACCTGGGCTCTAGCTCCCTCTCTCAAAGGCGTTCTTCG
>NZ_QUQO01000011.1 GCF_003399445.1 Parvularcula marina
GGGGGCAGCCAGGCTGCCCACAGGCCCTGGGCGGTGGGGGGCCCGGCCCCTGTGCCTTGGGCAGCCTGGCCCCTTGCTGAGGCGTGCTTGCGTGTGTCCGTTGTCGCCCTCACCCAGCTGCTGTGGCGGAGAAACGGAGGCCAGCGCGGGGAGCGGAAGCCGGAGCCTGTCGGGAGCGACCCCGGGAAGGCCAGTCCCTCCTGCCGGAGGGAGGCGTGTTGGCGTGCGGCCGGTGGCGGGATCGATGGCCACCTGGTAGGCGATGGTAAGCGGCAGTGGCCTGCGCCAAGGTAGCCCCCGGGGGGCGGTGTGTGGCGCCCGGACCCGCACCCTCTGCTCCCGGGGGTGGAGCTGACCTGCTTGCCCGCGGTTGGGCTCGGGAGCCTGCGGGCCGCGGCCAGGAGGGAGCTGGCTGGCCGTCCCGGCGGTGGGGGCTGTGGCGGTGGCCGTCCCGCGGGTGTGCCCGTGCTCGGATCGATGATGACACCCACAAACGCATTCCTTGGAAAATCTGAACAAAATGAGTGAGAACTCACTACCGTCTCCTCATCCCAAACTGAAGTCCGGCACGTGGCTCCCACAGGGGCCGTCGGGGGAGGGTCCCGTTGCCTTGGCTCCCTTGGGTGCGTGCAGCCCTGGGGCGCAGGTGGGGGCAGGCAGGCCTCCGGTGGCCCCAGAGGGCCATGGGGAGAGGAGCCTTGGGGCTGGCCTCCTCGAGGGCAGCCCCGGGGCCCCGGGGCCCCCGGTGCCGGGCGGGAAAGCCTTGGGAGTGGCA
>NZ_QUQO01000012.1 GCF_003399445.1 Parvularcula marina
CAGCCTGCGAATGTAGGCGGATCTTTTCACAGTCTGGCCAAGCTTGTTGCAGCTTTTCTGGGCTGCAGGGGGTCCTGCCTGGAGCTGGCAGTCCTATGCAGCTGATCCACTAGGGCACCCCCTGGGGGCTTGGGCGGGTAGCAGGGCCGTTGGAGACCCAAGAGGCTCCTCCCCAGGGCAGCCCGACTCAGAAAAACCGTCCGAGAATTAGGCAGATCTATTCACAGCCTGGCTAGGCTTGTTCTAGCTTTTCTGGGCTGCAGGCCTTTTCTCGGGGGCTGGTGGTGTTTGGTGCTGCTCTGCGGAAGTGTAGCCCCTCCAAAGGGCAAGCAGGCCTGTGCAGGGACAGCCCCTGCGGTGGTAGGCTTCAGGCAATTGTTGAGGCCAGCCCTCCTGGATGGCAGGCAGCCCCAGGTCCGGCGAGAGCGTAGGGGGTGGTGGGGGTGGGGGAGTGATGCACTGGGAAGCACAGCTTTCTGCTAGCTAGCGGGCCTGTAAGCTTGCTGTGGCGTGGGGGGTATTCTATGGGGACCCACCCCTTCTTCTCTCCCCTCCCCAGCACGGGCGCAGACCAGGCTCTTCTCCCAGGTTCCCTCTGATGCGGCTTTCCACTTCCCCGCCCC
>NZ_QUQO01000013.1 GCF_003399445.1 Parvularcula marina
TCCTTGGGCCCGCATTCGACCAGCGATCCTGGGCAACTCAGGCGCGAGCCCGATGTCCCGTGGCGTGACCAGCTGACCCGGGCCACTCGGACCCTGGTAAGATGTACCACGTTGTCGACCAGGCGTCCGTGGCGACTCGGGCCTCTGTCCGAGGGCCCATGTGGTAGACCATTTCTCCTGGGCAACTGGGGACTGTCCCCGAGGCCGCGCGGGGTTGACCAGTAGTTCCGAGGGCCTCGGGTCCGTGTCTGAAAGCCCGCGGGGTCGACCAGCTGTCTCGCGCGACTCGCGGTTGAGTCCCAGGGCCCGCGGGGTTGACCAGCTGTCCCAGGTGACTCCGGCCCAGGTCCTAGGGCCCGCGGTCGACTAGCTGTCCGGGGTGCCTCGGGGCCGTGCTCGATGTACTGCGGGGTTGACCAGCTGTCTCGGGGGACTCGGGCCTGGCTCCGAGTGCCCAGGGTGTCGACCATCTGTCCCTCGATTTGGGCCCGGTTCCCAGGTCCCATGGGGTCAACCAGGTGTCCCTGGCAACTCGCATTCAAGTCCGAGGGCCCGCGGGGTCGACCAGCTCTCCCGTGCCTCTCGGGCCCGGGTCCGATGGTCCGGGGGATCAACGAGCTTTCCCAGGCCACTCGGGCATGTGTCAGAGGTCCCGCGGGTTCGACCAGCTCTCCCGGGCGAATC
>NZ_QUQO01000014.1 GCF_003399445.1 Parvularcula marina
GCTGCATTTAATAGGGTTCAATTTCTCCATGCTGCATGGAATCCACTGCATTCAATCATGCTTCATTGCAACCAGTGCATTCAATCGGGTACCATAGGGCCACGCTTCATGGAATCCACTGCATTCAATCATGCTTCATTGCAACCACTGCATTCAATCGGGAACCATTGGGCCATGCTGCATGGAATCCACTGCATTCAATGACGCTGCATGGAATCCACTGCATTCTATCGGGATGCTTTGGGCCATGCTGGATAATATCCACTGCATTCAATCGGGATGCATTGGGCCACGCTGCATCGAATCCACTGCATGCAATCAGGATCCATTGCGCCACAATGCATGGAATCCTCTGCATTCAATGATGCTGCATGGAATCCACTGCATTCAATCGGGATGCTTTGGGCCATGCTGCATGGAATCCACTGCATTCAATCACGCTGCATGGAATCCACTGCATTTAATCGGGATGCATTTTACCACGCTGCATGGATTACACTGCATTCAATCATACTGCATGGAATCCACTGCATTCAATCACGCTGCATGGAATCCACTGCATTCAATCAGGATGCATTTTAATAAGCTGCATGGAATCCACTGCATTAGTTCGGGATGCATTGGGCCTCACTGCATGGACTCCACTGCATTCAATCGGGATCCATT
>NZ_QUQO01000015.1 GCF_003399445.1 Parvularcula marina
CGAAACCGTCGGCACCGGTGAGCTCGGTGACCAGTTGGCGACCGGCAAAGACAATCTGTTCGTCGCCATCGGTGGTCGTCGTTGTTTGCAGTTCGTCATTGTTCACGAGAGCGACAGGGATGTTGTCGATCGCGTTGTCTCCGTCTCCCGCCGCGGCCACGAACAGCCCAGTGAAGGCGAGTGGTAGCAGGGCGACGGCGGCGAAACCGATGACGGTCAACCACCGCTGGCGGGGCATTGTTGGAGTCTGTGAGGTGCTCATCGAAGGAGTCCTTCCGGTGCAAGCAGATAAAGGTCGACGACGATCACGTTGCGTTCTCCGCGGTCAATCGAGCTGGCGAGGGTAACGGGTCTGCCGGTTCCGAAGAGGAGGGTGGTGCTCGCGTCAGCAAGGCGCGTTACCGCGGTCAAGAACGCCGCTTCATCTTCTGCTTCCGCAAATTGATCGAAGCGGTCGAAGAACACAATCTCGGTGCCCTCGGAGAGCCCCACTGCCGCGAGCGCTACTGATCGCTCGAGTTGCGGTAGGGCGTTGACGTTGGTGTCAGCAGTTACCCGAACGGTGCGACGAGCGGTGACGTCACCAAGAACGTCGTTTACACGCGCGATCCAGTCGCGCACTTTCGCCGCAGTGCGAGGGGTATCCTGCCAACGTTGTGTCATTT
>NZ_QUQO01000016.1 GCF_003399445.1 Parvularcula marina
CTGCACTTCACCTACGACGAGGAATTTGGCGGCCTGCTCGGTCCCGGCTGGCTGCTGCGCCAGGGCCTGACGAAACCCGACCTGCTGATCGCGGCCGGCTTCAGCTATGAAGTCGTGACGGCCCACAATGGCTGCCTGCAAATGGAGGTCACGGTGCACGGCGAGATGGCGCACGCCGCCATTCCCGCCACCGGCGTGGATGCGCTGCAGGGCGCGGTCTCGATCATGAACGCGCTGTACGCGCAGAACGCGCGCTATCGCGAGATCACTTCGCGGGTCGAGGGCATCAGCCACCCCTATCTGAACATCGGCCGCATCGAAGGCGGCACCAACACCAACGTGGTGCCCGGCAAGGTGGTGATCAAGCTGGATCGCCGCATGATCCCGGAAGAGAACGCGGCCGAGGTCGAGGCCGACATCCGCCGCATCATCGAAGAAGGCGCGGCCGCCACGCCCGGTCTGCGCGTCGAGATCAAGCGCCTGCTGCTGGCCAACGCCATGCGGCCGCTGCCCGGCAACCAGCCGCTGGTCGACGCCATCCGCAAGCATGGCGAGGACCTGTTCGGCGAGCCGATCCCCGCCATGGGCACGCCGCTCTACACCGACGTGCGCCTGTACGCCGAGGCCGGCATTCCCGGCGTGATCTAC
>NZ_QUQO01000017.1 GCF_003399445.1 Parvularcula marina
CTACCGCTTCACGCACACAGTATGTTGTATGCTTGCTCATAATATCCCTCCTGACTTCACGTTTTATATACCGGATTAAACGATATCGGAGAGTCAGCCGCCCGGAAGTCCGGACGGGCTGATGATTGCATCTGTAATAGAAGGTTGGAAGGGGATTCTTCTTTAGGAAAGATGCGAATCAATGACTATCCGTGATGCTTTTTCTCTTTGTGCGGCTCAGGCCGGTCAACAAGCTCCGGTGAAAGGCATTGAATGGCGCTGAAGCAGCTCAGATCAACTTCAATGCAAAAATCTGTTTTTTCTAAACCGAAGAAATCCGGGTCACAAGGATGGCAGACGCTGAGGGTGTCGCCGTGCACATCTACGGGGCGCAATACTGAAAGCGTTGCGCAGCAATCACAAACTCTTTCTGCCCGGAAGAAAATAGACTCGAAGCACTGGCTGTCATCCGCAAATCCTCCGACGTTCCCGAATGTGGAGAACAAACCGCCTTTTTTATCAAACAAGAGAAACGGGATGGTATCTTTACCGGTAACCGTCGGGCTTAACAGATTGGTATAGCATCCAGTCGGGCATTGTTCTTCAACAGCCTCTTGTTCTGCTAAAATCTTCTCGAC
>NZ_QUQO01000018.1 GCF_003399445.1 Parvularcula marina
GCGGGGTCGACCAGCTGTCCCGGGCGACTCCGGCCTGATTCCGAGGGCCCACGGTTTCGACCAAATGTCCCGGGTGACTCGGGCCTGGGTCTGAATGTTCGCGGTATCAACCAGCTTTCCCAGGGAACTGGGGCCCGGGTCTGAGGTCCCACAGGGTCGCCCACCTGTCCCGGGGGACTCGGACCCAGGTCCACGGGCATGCGGTGTCGACAGGCTGTCCCGGGGGACTCGGGCCCGCGTCTGAAGGCCCGCTTGGTCGACCAGCTGTCCCAGGCACTCGGGCCTGTGTCCGAGGGCACGTGGGTTCGACCAGGTGTCCCCGGAGATCGCACTCGAGTCCGACGGCCCGTGGGGTCGACCATATGTCCCGGGCGATATTGGCCCGGGTCCAATGGCCTGCGCGGTCCACCAGCAGGCCCGCGCGACTCAGGCCCGGTTCTGATGGCCCGCGGGGTCAACCAGCAGTCCCTGGCGACTGGGGCCCGTGTCCGAAATCCCTCGGTGTTGACCAGCTGTCCCGGGCGACTCGAGACCGTGCCTGAGGGCCTGGGTGTCGAACAGCTGTCCCAGGGAACTCACACTTGT
>NZ_QUQO01000019.1 GCF_003399445.1 Parvularcula marina
GCCTAGGGGTTGTGGTTTGCTGCCCGAGGAGAGTTTCCCTTTGCAGAATGCAGCTCCCAGAAGCTCGTTTTGGGCCGTCGGTGCGAAGGGGCCTCGGCGCTGAGCGGCCGAGCTGGCTCAGGGGGCATGGCTGGGGCCTGGGCGCAGAAGGCCTTCGCGCGCCCAATCCTGCTTCCCCACGAAGGAGAACCCGTGGGGAGTGGGTTTCGGGCACCGGAGACCCCCAGCAAAGCAGCAGGGCCCAGGGAGCCAGGGGCAGCCCCGCCCCGCTTTGCCCTATGGAGAGCGGAGGGCCGGGGGCGAAAACGGCTTGCGTTGCTTTCTTGATCCGAGGCGCGTTGGGGCTGTGGTTTGCTGCCCGAGGAGAGTTTCCCTTTGCAGAATGCAGCTGCCAGAAGCTTGTTTTGGGCCGTCGGTGCGACGGGGCCTCGGCGCTGAGCGGCCGAGCTGGCACAGGAGGCATGGCTGGGGACTGGGCGCAGAACGCCTTCGCGCGCCCAATCCTGCCTCCCCACGAAGGAGAACTCATGGGGACTAGGTTTCGGGCGCTGGAGACCCC
>NZ_QUQO01000020.1 GCF_003399445.1 Parvularcula marina
GAATACAATAACAGCCCTCTTTGCTGTATTTCCTTTGCTTTGTACCGCTAATGTTTCTGATGAAACTCAGCCTAGTCATGCCGATACTGAAGCGCATGCTGCTGAAGGTTCTCATTCGGAAAATACGGGTGAGATAATTGATACAAACTCAAAAATCAAAGCGTTTATAAATCATCACCTTCAGGATTCTCATGACTTCATCTTTTTCTCAGATGAAGAGACAGGAGAACACTATGGTTTTTCGCTTCCTGTAATCTTAATAGATAACGGGGTTAAATTTTTCTCTGCTGCAAAATTTGAGCATGGCGAAAAAATTGTTGAAGCTGGAGGAGAGCACTACGCACTTTACCATCATAAAATATACAAGACGGATGCCGAAGGTACACTAACCTTTGATGAGCACCATCATCCAACTAATGTAATGCCATTAGATATGTCTATCACTAAAAATGTGATGGCTATGCTTGTAACGGCATTAATTATGTTTTTATTGTTTACAGGTCTAGCAAAGTCATACAAAAAAGGACCAATACCTACAGGTTTTGGTAGAAT
>NZ_QUQO01000021.1 GCF_003399445.1 Parvularcula marina
CCGTGCTGTCATTTGCCATCGCCGCTCTCGTCTCCGCGCGACTCCTGCTCAACACCGTCAGCATCGGCAGCTACGCGGTTGCCGCTCTCGGCCTCATCATGACCGCCGTGCTGTTCTGGGTTGGCCACCGCAGATACCGCGCCGTGCATACGACGTTGGTTCAGGCATCCACTGATCGGATTCGACTGACAAGTGCGGCGCCGCTGTTCCTCTGGGCGCTTGCCGTGTTTGTGCTCGCCGTCGTCGGTGCGGTGTTCGCCGCGCTCGGAATCGTCGCGACACTAGAGCCTTAGCCACGTCGGCGCTCGACGCGAGCAGCCGCGCCTCCCGGCGGCGACCTCTGTTCACCGCCCAACGGCGTACCAACATCCGCACAGATACACCGGATGTTGTACGCAGCGCCCAGACGGAAGGCTTAGTGTTTTAGAGGCTGATTGCTGATGCCGATGTCGCTGAACACTCGCGGCACCTTCGCCCTACATTTTTGGGACAACGAGAAACTTCATGAGCTCGACTTCACACACCTCTGCACCTCGCCGCGGACGTTCT
>NZ_QUQO01000022.1 GCF_003399445.1 Parvularcula marina
GAAAAGGCGTGCTGCTCGGCGGCGTCCCCGGCGTGCGCCCCGCCAAAGTCGTCGTGCTGGGTGCCGGTGTAGCGGGCACCAACGCCGCCGCAATGGCGCTGGGCCTCGGCGCCGACGTGAGCATTCTGGACATCAACATCAACCGGTTGCGCGAGCTCGACGCGATCTACCAAGGCCGCTTGAAGACCATCGCTTCGAATGCCCTGGAAATCGAAAAGTCGCTGCTCGACGCAGATCTGGTCATCGGATCGGTATTGATTCCCGGCGCCAAGGCACCGAAGTTGGTCACCAATGCACTGGTCGCCCGGATGAAGCCGGGCTCGGTGCTCGTGGACATCGCGGTGGACCAGGGCGGCTGCTTCGAAGACAGCCACCCGACCACGCACGAGAACCCGACCTTCATGGTGCACAATTCGCTGTTCTACTGCGTCGCCAATATGCCGGGCGCGGTGCCCAACACGTCGACCTACGCCCTGACCAACGTCACGCTGCGCTACGCGACCGCGCTGGCCAACCTCGGCGCCAAAGCGGCATTGGAAAGCATCCC
>NZ_QUQO01000023.1 GCF_003399445.1 Parvularcula marina
GTAATGGTTATGTCCCTGCTCCAGGTGATCCTGCCTTTCAAGAAAACGTAAACAATACCTACTTTAATGTAGGTGCAGGTTTCTTTTACTATACACAAAACTATTACTTAGCCCTATCGGTGCCGAATATGCTTAAAAGCAAGCACCTTGATGTAACGGCTCCTAGTGGAACAGCCTATGAGTTCGGTTCAGAGACTTCACACTACTTCTTAACGGGGGGGTATGTTTTCCAGATTTCCGAAAACACTAAGATGAAACCATCGTTTATGGTAAAATCTTCTTTTGATGTGTCGCCTTCTATAGATGGTTCATTGAACTTCTTGTTCTTTGAGCGTTTTGAGATTGGGGCTACCTACAGGTTAGACGACAGTTTTGGTGGAATGGTAAACTATGCTATTACACCTAATCTAAGAATCGGTTATGCTTACGACCATATCATCTCTGAATTGGATGTAACAACACCGTCTTCGCATGAAATCATGCTCCTGTTTGATGTAAACTTCCCGAAAAAAGTTTCCCGTTCACCACGTTATTTC
>NZ_QUQO01000024.1 GCF_003399445.1 Parvularcula marina
AGGCTTAATCAATAAATTAGAAGTAACTAGAAGATAAATTATGGCGTCGCATTACGAAGCACCTATTCGAAAGCCCTTAGTACTTGGAGATAAAGGATACCACGATGTTACCGTGGATATTGCCGCTCCGGTGGAGGGAAAGGCCAACAAACAATGGTGGATTGGCTTTACCATTGCCCTTGTGGCATTCCTTTGGGGTCTGGGAGGTATCATTTATACCATTTCCACAGGTATCGGGGTTTGGGGTCTTAACCGAACTGTAAACTGGGCCTGGGATATCACCAACTTTGTATGGTGGGTAGGTATTGGTCACGCAGGAACACTGATATCGGCGGTATTGCTTTTGTTCCGTCAAAAATGGAGAATGGCGATCAACCGTTCTGCAGAGGCCATGACCATTTTCTCAGTTGTTCAGGCAGGTTTGTTCCCGATCATTCACATGGGGCGTCCTTGGTTGGGTTACTGGGTTCTTCCAATTCCAAACCAGTTTGGGTCACTTTGGGTTAACTTCAACTCCCCATTGCTTTGGGATGT
>NZ_QUQO01000025.1 GCF_003399445.1 Parvularcula marina
GGGAGCAATTTTTGACAGCAGAGGGTCTACAAATTCAGCTGCGAAGAGCCGCGCATCGTCCGAGAAAAACCTCAGTTCGCCTGCTCTTGTGCGCGCCACCACACCAAGCAGTTCCGTGCTTTCTTCGTCAGGCGGCGATAGCGGCTGTTTTGTAGCAGGAGGCGGCCAATGATATCTCGGCCTTTCTTCTATGGTGATCCCATTGATGGAAGGCGAGGCGGAGCCACCAAAAGGTCCCGGCCATCGGAGGCGATCAATATACAACATTTGGGTGAGGTCGATCTTTTCCTCTTCACCCTCACCAGTGACTGTCATTTCGGCTACAATACGATCTTCGATGGCCTTGCGGACGTCTTCGAATGTTGCGAGTTGGGCAGGCACCAGACCGAGCCAAGTCGCCGCCGAGATGAAACCTATGGCTTCATTCGTGCCGCGAACGATCTTGATAAGCCACTTTAGCACTACTTTGGCAGAAATCTGATTTTTGGGATTCCCAAGGTGGGATTCCAGTGATTCATAGGGAGCC
>NZ_QUQO01000026.1 GCF_003399445.1 Parvularcula marina
GCAACGAGGCGATCCCCATTCTGCGCGCCGCGGTGATCGAATCGCAGACTGCCGACGTAGCAAATGTGAGCGGCGCGACGTACACGGCTGACGCGTATCTGGCGTCGCTGCAGTCTGCTCTAGATGCGGCGGGTGCCTGATGCGCCACACGTTTCAGACGATGGGCACGGTCGCGTCCATCGAGCTGCCGCAAGACTGGACGTCAGAAGTTGCAGCGCTCGAACGCATCTTTTCCCTGATCGACGAGCGTTTCAGCCTGCACCGCCCCGAGTCAGAACTCAGCAAGCTAGCGACCGGTCGACTGGTCTTGCCCAGCGCCAGCGCTGAGCTTCTCGCCAGTTACGCTCGCGCGCTCACCTGGCGCAACGAGACGGCGGGGCTGTTTAGTCCACACCGTCCCGACGGCACGATTGACCTCAACGGGATCGTCAAGGCCGAAGCGATTGAGCAGGCTGGCGAATACCTTACGTCGGTCGGATGCCCGCAGTGGAGCATCAACGTGGGTGGCGACATTCTCGTCT
>NZ_QUQO01000027.1 GCF_003399445.1 Parvularcula marina
GACCGCCGCGCGTGCAGCCTCGGAAGAAGGACCATCGACAGCGCCGATGTAGACGGATCCGTCATCCTCAATCGAGATGTCGGCTCCGGTGTCATCCTGGATCTGGTTGATGTTCTTGCCCTTAGGGCCAATCAGCTCACCGATCTTGTCGATCGGAATCTGAACCGAGATCACGCGAGGCGCCGTGGGGGCCATCTCGTCGGGAGCGTCGATTGCAGCGTTGATCACCGAAAGAATCGCGGTACGCGCGTCCTTAGCCTGCTTGAGCGCTCCGTCGAGAACCGACGAAGGCAAACCAGCGAGCTTGGTGTCGAGCTGGATAGCGGTGATGAATTCGCTCGTACCGGCAACCTTGAAGTCCATGTCACCGAGTGCGTCTTCAGCACCGAGGATGTCGGTGAGAGCTGCGTAGCGCGTAACGCCATCAACTTCATCCGAGATCAGGCCCATGGCGATACCGGCGACGGGTGCGCGCAGCGGCACACCAGCGTTCAGCAGTGACAGAGTCGACGCACAAAC
>NZ_QUQO01000028.1 GCF_003399445.1 Parvularcula marina
GAACGCATAAACATAGGCCAGCAAACTCGAGCGGTGTTGCGTGCGTCCTTCATGGTGATCGGCAGCGAGAAGGTGGGCAATGCTGATTGCCCGTTCCCAGCGTCCGAGCAGAATATTCGTGATCACGATCTGGATGATTCCTGCGCTGATGGCGTGCATCGTCGCGCTACGGGTTGCAGCGCTGAGAAGTTCGACTTGGGCGACAAATCGATCCCCCTCGGCGGCGGCGTCCTCGTAGCGACGCGCGGCTCTGAGCCCAGCAAACCGTGCCAACGAAAGCAGCAGTCTTTCGTGCGGCAGGGAACGCGGCCACTCCGAATCGACACTGTCAATTCCGTGCGCGACGAGCTGGCGCAGACGGGCGGAGGGAGTGCGTTCTCGCTCGCTCATGACAACGGCTAATGAAATGGCCGCGGTGCCGTGCAACGCCACGATGTCGGTCGGTAACTCGCTCAGAAGCGTGTGAAGTTCATCCTGTTGGTAGACGATAAGTTCGGAGAAATGGTGGGCGACAGT
>NZ_QUQO01000029.1 GCF_003399445.1 Parvularcula marina
ATTGGTGGCAATACTGTCGCCTAAAGCTACATCTGACATATCCAGTTTGTGTACATTAACGGTCAGCCGAATGTCATCCCCTTGGGGCTGCAATTTGGCGATTTGGCCGACGTCTTCAATTATTCCAGTAAACATGTTTTTAATTCCGGTTTTTGTAATGTTAAGGGTAACAAAATGCTATTTGAACTGTGCGACCATTTTAATATCGTCACCTACCATGCGAACACTCGACCATTGTAACATTTTCGCCTGCTGCATTTGTGTTAGCTCGTCCATACAAATAAATTTTGACCTTTGTCCCCTATTAGTTTGGGCGCTTGATATAAAATCAATTCATCTACTAAATTTTGTTGTACTAATGCGCCGGCTAACATGCCACCCGCTTCTACCCAAACTTCATTCAACTGCTTTTTTGCTAAAGCAATTAACATTGCATTTAAATCAAGCTTATTACCCACACTAGCAACTTGAATTTGCTCAACAGAATCTCTTATCACTGGATTGTGAAGACGAT
>NZ_QUQO01000030.1 GCF_003399445.1 Parvularcula marina
CCCAACGCGGAGCGACCAGCGGCGGGGCTGACTGGTACCGTGCCAAACACTCGCGTGAGGTGACCGAGCCCGTTCTTCGAGAACTCGTTGAAGTCGTGAGCGCCGTCGTCTTGGGCGCTCTGCATCGGTGCCACGCTCTGGCCGTCGGCGCCCGCGCCCACCCAAATGCCGACGAGTTGTGCGAGCTTCTCTTCGAGGCTCATCTGGGCGATCAGCTGTTCGACCTGATCATTCACTTCGGAAAGGTCGGGGTGTGCAGTGGTGGAGAGAGTCATGGTTTCTTTCTGGGGTGGAAGCGAACTGGTGTTGGCGGCAGGCAAAGGGATTACCCCTTGAATGCACCATCCATGACGCCCGCAACCATCTTGCGGCCGACGAAAATGAAGAGGATCAGTAGCGGAATTGTCGCGAGGAACGATCCAGACATGGCGAGGCCGTAGTCGACGAAGTACTGCCGCTGCAGCGCCTTGATGGCCAATTGCACCGTGTAGTTTTCGGGCGATTGGATCACGAT
>NZ_QUQO01000031.1 GCF_003399445.1 Parvularcula marina
CTCCCAGTTCAACCAGCATGTTCTTCTTCATCTTCTTGATCTATAGAAAAGCTTAGTACGTGTAGCCCTTGACAAACATTCCCTCCTTGGCTTCGTCAGACTCACCCTCACCGGTGTACTTTCCAAGCTGGGCGAGCGAGTTCGATTTGGCTCGTTGAATCAGAGCATCCTGTGCTGCCTTCACATTCTCTGGCCGGCCACCCCATGTCTTCAAGCAGGTGTTCTGCAGAGCTCTGGCATATGAGAAGGACACATGCCATGGGTTTGGTGCTTGGTTCATGGCGTTCAAGTTCAATGTAGCCTCTACCTCAGATTGCCCACCTGATAAAAACATAATTCCAGGAACAGCTGGAGGGATTCTTCTTTGGAGAAGAGACAGAGTGTACTTTGCAACTGTCTCAGGGCTTGCTCTGTCTTTGCTTTCAGCTCCAGGAGTAACCATGCTTGGTTTCAGAAGAATTCCTTCAAAC
>NZ_QUQO01000032.1 GCF_003399445.1 Parvularcula marina
GGCCATGGCCAGCAGGGCCTGGTTCTTGGCGGCGCTGTTGGCGCGCATCATGGCGCGCGAAGCCCGGCGCGCATTGTCGCCAAGGGTCAGCATGGCTTGTTCGATGGAGGACGAGGACATGGCGGCGTCGATCATGGTGAGGGGGCGGCCAGGGCGCCGCGTGCGATTGGGATAGTTTATCCGGCCAGGGGCCGGGAGGATCAGGAGGCGGCCGGGGCCGCCTTCACGGTCGGTTGCCCGCAGCGGCGACGCGCAGGGCCAGGCGGGTCATTTCTTCCCAGGGGTCGGACAGCCGACCCGGGACGGACAGCCCCTTGATGAGGCGGTCCACTTCGTGCGCGTGTTGCACCGCGGCGGGCCAGACGTCGGGGCGGACCCGGCCCAGCGCCTGCAGCGCGAGGCGTTCGTGCGCGCCGAAAATGCGCAGGCGGCGCATCAGGCCGTTGGCGTCCTGGCCAAGGCTGCGGGCTTCGGCCACGCGCGCCAGCAGGCGGATTTCCTCGCCCACCGCCC
>NZ_QUQO01000033.1:0-255 GCF_003399445.1 Parvularcula marina
CGACAGGCCGTCCATCGCGTTCGGTTCAGGCGCGGCCTCGCGCAGCGTGCGCAGTTCGCGATAGGCAAGGTACTGCTTGCGAATCGTGACCGCCTCGCTGCCATCGGGCGACCACTGCTTGAACGCATCGCCGCGCCCCAGCGCGATATCGAGGCTGCGTTCGATGAACTGGCGCTCGCTCGCGGTGAAACCGGCGAATTCGCGCATTTCGGCAATGGCAAGCGAAGCGGTGCTGGAACGGTACGACATAAGGTC
>NZ_QUQO01000033.1:265-513 GCF_003399445.1 Parvularcula marina
ATTCCTGCAAGGACTGTCGCCCGGCACGGTTATTTTAAGGTTAACGCCTTGATTAGATGAGTCCCGCCAGCGGAGAGGAGGGATCGGCATAGCGCCGCCGCCCCATCCGCCCGGAGAGATAGGCGTGGCGTCCGGCCTCCACCGCCAGCCGCATCGCGCGGGCCATGCGGATCGGGTCTTTCGCTTCGGCAATGGCGGTGTTCATCAGCACCCCGTCGCAGCCCAGCTCCATCGCCACCGCCGCATCC
>NZ_QUQO01000034.1 GCF_003399445.1 Parvularcula marina
AATCTGGGCTTCAGGAAAAACTTCGACAAGATCCGAAATGAACGGAATAGAGCCGCCAATTCCAGTCTCAAGCGGTTCGTTTCCCCACGCCTCGCGCATGGCTGACTTCACGACGTCTACAGCCCACCCGCTCGTATCGACGAGGAAAGGGCTACCCGTGTCGACGTCGGAAATTTCGAGATGCGCACCGAAGGGCGCGTGGGATTCGAGGTGGCTGCGAAGCGCTTCGAACGCGTCATCCGCATCCTGTCCAGGGGCAATTCGTGCACTCACCTTGACTGTGACAGTGGGCACCAACGTGTTTGACGCGTTCTGGACGCTAGGCGCATCGATCCCGGTAACAGTGATGGTCGGCTTGTCCCACAATCGACTCAGCACACTTCCCGAACCCACTGAGGTGACGCCCTCAAGCAACCCTGCCTCGTGACGAAGTTTTTCTTCACTGAACTCCGGAGTCTCGGATTCACGACTCGTCAACCCCTGAACAGCGACAGCACCGTTCT
>NZ_QUQO01000035.1 GCF_003399445.1 Parvularcula marina
ACTGAGCCCGGCCTGGCGCCGCTATTCGTCCGCGTCCTCGGGTAGCTTGACCGGTCGCCACGGTGCCGGACGCACGACGGCGATCCCAGTGTCCAGGTCGATCGAGACCCACTGCCGGTTCCCGTGGTCCGGCGAGTCGACCGTGACCGGCAAGACCTGCTGCCGGACTTCCTCCGCCATCTGATGCGCCCGGCCGGGGTTGAAGATCGAATCCAATGCATTGAAACTGCTGCCGAATGGTCCGCTGCTCATGATGCCCCCTCAAAGATCCAGTTGCCCTATTGTCCCTCGGACCTTGCCCGGTTGACAGCCCGGGCTGCCCTGTTCCGCAGGGCGCCGCGGTTTCTAGGCTGATTTCCGCACGGTTATGCCGAATCCGCGATTTTGAAGGACTGAGCCACCATGAACTCGATTGCTCCCAAGGCCAAGCAGGCACTGCTCGTCCTCCTTGCGGTCAGCAGCCTCGGCTTGACCGGTTGCCTGCAGAATTTCGTGCCGGGGGC
>NZ_QUQO01000036.1 GCF_003399445.1 Parvularcula marina
GGCTCGACTGTCGGTGTTGTAGAGTTCCTCGGGCGCTTGTCGGTCACGGCTCTGGAGCGCGAAGGTCAGAGCACCGCCCACGGCCAGGGCACCGACCGCACCCAGGGTTGCGATGGCTTTGCGCGACAGGCGCATGACGCGCGGCGGATCGCCGCGCAGCCGAAAGCCCGCAGGGTCCGCGAGCGGCTGAGGATCTTCCAGAAGCTGCTCGTCTCGCGGCTCTTGCGACGGCGCTTCGCGGGGACCGCGTTCCGCGTCTTCCGCCCCGCGATCGAATGTCGAAGGCGCCGCTGCATCATCCTGCCGTCCCGGCGCGTCGAGCGCCGCGCGGGGCTCGTGCGCGCTGCTCATCGCCGGGTCCTGCGCTGGCGCTGTCCGTCGTCGCGAACGATGCGGACGGTCTGCTGGCGCTCCCCGCCAAGACGGAGTTCGGCGGCCGCAAAGAGGCGATCGACGACCATATGGCGATCCGCCACACGATAGTTGACCAGCTCGCCGCCGC
>NZ_QUQO01000037.1 GCF_003399445.1 Parvularcula marina
AAATATAGAGGTGTTTATGAGCGGAAAACGCTACCCAGAAGAATTCAAAATTGAAGCGGTTAAACAGGTAGTTGATCGAGGTCATTTAATATCTGACGTTGCCAACGGTTAGATGTCACAACACACAGTCTTTATGCGTGGGTTAAAAAATACGGCCCTGATTCTAAACAGCAAAACGAATTAAGCGATGCACAGGCTGAAATTAGAAGGTTACAGAAAGAGTTAAAGCGAACAACAGAAGAGCGTGACCTATTGAAAAAAGCCGCGGCATACTTCGCAAAGCAGTCCGACTGAGGTATGCCTTTATCAAAGAGAATTCGGACAGTTGGCCTGTTCGTTGGCTATGCAAAATGTTCGACGTGCATCCAAGCGGATATTACGCATGGAACAAACAGCCTCACTCTAAACGAGCTAAAGCCAATCAACGTCTTACAGGATTGATTAAACAGTTTTGGCTGGAGTCAGGTGGTGTGTATGGTTATCGTAAAGTCCACTCTGATT